>CAJGCD010000018.1 GCA_904501715.1 uncultured Clostridia bacterium | reverse complement strand
TCCCTACAAGTTTCAAGGAAATCCAAAGGATAACACCCCTACCGAATTATGTATCATAACAATTAAACATAAAACTGAGGCGCTCGTTGAGCGCCTCGCCTCATTTATTCTGCTTTCGCTTTTTTATCTAACGCTACGTTTCTGAAGTACATACAAAGGTCCGCAAAGACCATAATGAAATTTAGTATATACACCGCTAACACGTACCATTTCTGCCCGAAATCCGCCATATACACGGGATTTATGAGCTTTGAGGTTATACCGCACACATATCCTCCAAGTATCAGCAAGAGAAATGATAGACTCTTCCCTTTCGCTGTGCCTGCCTTATAGGATTTTATAACGTTAAGCGGCCATGACGCGCCAAACGCCACCAGCATAAGTATCTCGAAAATTTCAGCCATTTTTACCTCCAAAGCATATACGCCCCAAGAAATTGGGGCGTATGGTTTTTATCTGATAGTAGCAATAAATCTGAGGAACGCCTCGTGTCCCTCGGGGGTACACTTATAAACGCCCGCATCCTCAAGAACTCTCTCGAAGGTGCGTCCTATCTCCTTCTTGATTATCTGCTCGGTGTTCTCTGCCGTAAACTCGTAGTTATCCTTAAAGCCTTCAAACCATTCCTTGTGCTTTGCGATGCTATCGTCATCACCGAAATCCTTATCCTCGGCAATAGCCTTGCACATAATCGCTATCTCGTCACGAAGTCTTGCGGGAAGAACAGCAAGTCCCATAACCTCTATAAGACCGATGTTTTCCTTCTTTATGTTGTGAACGTCGGCGTGAGGATGGTAAACACCAAGAGGATGCTCCTCGGTGGTAATGTTGTTACGAAGCACCAGATCAAGCTCAAGCTTTCCGTCACGTGTACGCGCTATGGGGGTTATAGTGTTGTGAGGCTCTCCGTCTGTTTCGGCGAATACGAATGCCGCCTCGTCGGTATAAGCTCTCCATGCCTTGAGTATCTTATCGGCAAGCTCTACAAGGCTCTCCTTGTTTGCGCTGCGCAGTCTGATGACCGACATAGGCCAGTTTACGATACCCGCCTCAACGTCCTCAAAGCACTCAAATTTTATCTCTGTGTCAATAGGCGCCTTCGCCATAGCAAAGGTATAGTGACCGCCCTGAGTGTGGTCGTGGGAGAGTATAGAGCCGCCTACGATAGGAAGGTCAGCATTGGAGCCGAGGAAGTAGTGGGGATACTGCTCCACGAAATCAAGCAATCTCTCAAAGGTTCCCCTCTCTATCTTCATAGGGGTATGCTCCTTAGAAAGGACGATACAATGCTCGTTATAGTAAACGTAGGGAGAATACTGCATATACCACTGCTTGCCCGCAAGGGTGGTGGGAATAAGGCGCAGTGTCTGACGGGCAGGTCTGCCCGCGTTACCCTCAAAGCCCTCATTTTCGGGGCAAAGGAGACACTTTGGGTATCCGCTCTGGGGCAGGAGCTTTGCCGCCGCGATAGCCTTGGGGTCCTTCTCGGGCTTGGAGAGGTTTACGGTTATATCAAGCTCGCCGTATTTACCATCGTATGTCCACTTCAAATCCTTTGCCACGCGATATGTACGGATGTAATCGCTGTTACGGCAAAGAGCGTAGAAATAGTCGGTAGCCTTGACGGGCGACTCCTCGTACAGCTCTTTAAACTTCTTTATTACCTCGCTGGGTCTAGGGGTAAGAATACCCATAAGCTTTGTGTCAAACAGGTCGCGGTAAACCACGCTGTTATTCTCAAGCAGTCCGTTCTCTGCCGCATAGTCACACAGGTCGGAGAGTATCTCCTCAAGAGGCTCCTCCTCCATTGCTTCCTCGGGCTCTACGTATTCGCCGACCTTAAGCGCCGCCATCAGCGAGTTGGTCATATAAAGTCTGTCCTCCTCGGCTATGAGTCCGCATTTAAGCGCGTATTCTATCAACTGCTTTATTTTTACGGAAATAGTTACTGACATATCTTAAACTCCTTATACTTTTTTCACTTTATTATACCACTTATTTGCACTGCTGTCAAAGGAAATATAAAATTTCTTTTAAATTTATACACAAATGCGTTTTTTGATTGACATTTTAGCTTTTAAATGCTAAAATATATGAGTGTACTGTTTATTGGAGGATTGAAATGTCTGCTGCTAAAGAAACCAGAATAAAAATACTTTCCGAGCTCTACGAGGTGGAGGCTTCCCTTTTTACCGACTCTGATGAGGCACCCGAGTTCTTTGAGAACGGTGACGCTGCCGTTGAGCCCGAGATATTAGAAATAAATTCCGTAGGCAAAATACAAGATGACGGAGAACGTATAACTATAAGCTATGAGGAAAGCGAGGCAACGGGAATGGAGTGCTCTCTTACCTCCTTGAGCTTTCTGAAAAAAGAGCCGGCGGTAGTTACAATGATGAGAAGCGGCGCCGTTTCAGCAACTCTCGTATTTGAGGAAGGAAAACGGCATCACTGCATTTACAAAACTCCGTTTATGCCCTTTGAGGTCTGCGTTCACACCACTAAGGTCGTAAATGCTTTGCTTGTAGGCAACTCCTTGGAGCTTGATTATATGGTTGAGATACGCGGAGCAAAGGCTGAACGAACAAAATTTAAGATGCAAATACTATAATAAAAGGCAGTCGTTTACTAAAGACGGCTGCTTTTTATTATGTTTGTACATAAATAACAAAATTAAAAGAAAAGTTTGGTAAAATTTACCATTGGTAATTTTTGTAAATTCCTTGCATTTTCGTTTGAAATATGGTAAAATATGGATGTTAAAGAAAAATATGGAGGATAACAATGAAAAAAGCAATTAAAATATTGATAGCTGACGAAAACGCATCAGACCGTCAGGCGCTTTGCAACGAGCTGAGAAAAGCGGGATTTACAAATCTTCTTGAAGCGGGAAACGGAGAGGAGGCTCTTATACAGATAGGTAAAAATCATCCCGACATAGCCATAGTTGACGTTTGGCTGTCAAAGCTTGACGGAATCGGGGTCCTTAATAACTGTCAGAATCTCAAATTTGCCCCCGATAAGCCTCCCGCGTTTATCGTGGTTTCTATGGTATCAAAGCAAAGCATATTTGTAGAAGCGGCAAATTCGGGAGCCGACCTGTGCCTACTTAAGCCTTATAACGTGGAAAGCCTTTGCAGACATATCAATTCCCTTGCCAAGACACGGGATGGCGAAGCGGTAGCAGTTCCCGAAGAGGAAAGTGTACCCGATATGGAATCTCAGGTAACAAAGATTATTCATCAGATAGGAGTACCGGCTCACATAAAGGGATACCAATATCTCCGCACCGCGATATTGCTCACCATCAAAGATAGCGATATTATAAACAGCGTCACCAAAATCCTCTACCCCAGCGTAGCAAAGCAGTATCAGACCACAACCAGCCGAGTTGAGCGCGCCATTCGCCACGCCATCGAGGTCGCATGGGACAGAGGCGACGTGGATACCCTCAATTCCTATTTTGGTTATACCATTCAAAACAACAGAGGTAAGCCCACCAATTCGGAATTTATCGCGATGATTGCGGATAATCTCAGACTTAAATATAAAATGTATAAATAAAAGAGGGCATCTGCCCTCTTTCTTATTTTGCATATGTATTGTAAATATATTTGACCTCTTGGGTAGATATAGACTCAGACAGCCCACTACCCTTAGGTTTTCCAACTATAACGTTAACGTATGCCTTTCCCGTAGTTTTAGATACGGCGTAGGAAACAAGGCAAACGCCCGCTTCGTCTGTATATCCCGTTTTAGCGGCTCTCACAGTGACCGTATTCAGTTCAACGGAGCCGTTAAATCTGACGGAATACCACTCGCAGTGCGCCCAGTAGCTTACAGGCTGTCCGTTGCTGTTTAAGGAGAGGTCATTGCTATTTCCTACGTAAGCAGGTATCTTTCTGGTATCGGTAGAGAGCAATATTCTCTTTGCTAACTGGTTCTCCAGCGCGTAGGACATCATTGCCGCCATTTCTCGACAGGTGGTAACGTGTTCTGTATGGTGAAGTCCCGTGCAGTTTTTAAAATTCGTTTGGGTGAGTCCAAGCTGGTCTGCCTTGTCGTTCATCATTTTTACGAACTTCGCTTCACTTCCCGCTACCTCCTTGGCTATCATAAGACAAGCGATAGTATCCGATTTATAGGATATCATATACAGAAGGTCTTCTACTGTAAACCCGTCACCAAGAGATGAAGCTACCAAAAGTCCCGAGCCGCCGTTTTCGTTCTTGTAGTCGATATCATCCTGCGTTACCACAAGCTTTTTATTAAGGCTGGTCACGTTCTCACAAGCTACCAGCAAGGTCATTACCTTTGTCATAGACGCGGGATACATCTTTTGGTCTGCGCTCTTCTCCGCTATGGAGGTATAGCCGCCAAGCTCCACAAGAATGGCATTATTAGACCTGATGCTATCCCCTATCTGCGCAACGTTCCCCGCGCTTGTGCTCAAATAGCTGCTTCTGCTGGGAATAGTAGGATATAATGCCGCTTTATTGGTATTAGTCATAGGCTTCTTTCCCGTACTCTCGGGAACTTCCCCTATATCGTTATCCTCAACAGCCAAAATAACAAAGAGCGAAGCAGTAAATGCTACCAGCAATATTATAGTTGTAAAAAGTATTATAAAATACCCTTTGCCGGGCCATCTCTGTCTGTTTTGCTTTTTTATTTCCATATATTGTTTAGGCGTAAACATCTATGCTCTCCTTAGTGAGAAATCTTACTTATATTTTATCATATAGACAAGCTTTTTTCAAGTAGATAATAATAAAAATTTGAGGTTGCCGCACAAGCGGCAACCTCTTTTTAAGTAAATTAATCTGCGGTAAGACCCGATCTTTCGATACCCTGCACAAGGTATTTCTGACAGAACAGATACATAACCACCAAAGGAGCAATAACCATAAGTCCCGCGGTGTTTCTGACAACACCGTTGTATGCTTCTTGTCCCTTAAAGTTCTTATCCACCAAGCTCTTAGGTATGTCCTCTTCTATGAAGTTTATCAGCAGGTACGGAGCCTCAAACTTATCAACGAAGAACATTGCTCCACCCGTATAGAAGTCATCGGTCCATTGCCATGAGAAGGCGAACAGGAATACCGTTATCATCATGGGTATGGATATAGGAAGGATGATGGTAAAGAACGTGCGGAATACGCCCGAGCCGTCTATGTACGCCGACTCCTCAAGCTCGTCGGGAACGCCCATAAAGAACTGACGGAGCAGGAATATATACAGACCGTTCTTAAACGCAAGACCAGCCAAGGACAGCAATATAAATGGCCATAAGGTATTAAGCAAATTTATACCGTCCGAGGTAAACATCTTCCAACTGTCGGGGAATACGTTTATACTTGACAGAGCTTCGTTATTGAATTCAAAACCAAGTATTTTTATTCCGCCGCCCTCAAGGAAGCCGAATATTCCAAAGATATCAAAGCCCTTAAATCTTGCAAGCAATGCCTGCTGTATTGTTCGGTGAGGTATTATCATAGTCAGTATGACAAGTGCGAACAAAAGCTTGTTACCCTTAAATTTGAACTTAGCAAATCCGTAAGCTATCAAGCTACATATAAACATCTGTATCACCGCTGTGGTCAATGACAACCCCAGTGTGTTCATAAATGCCTTTACGTAATCCTGCTTAAGCCACAGCTCTCTGTATATTTCAACAGTGAAATTTTTAGGAATAAGCTTTACCGAAGAGTCAGCGAGGTCATACATCTCCATAAAGGAAGCGGCTATCTTGGAGATAAAGGGGAAAAGCACGATGTACGCGACACCAACCAGAAGCACGTAACGAACTATCCACCAAACCAGCTTCTTAAGGAAGAACATTGAAAGGAATTTTGCTTTAAGACGTTCTTTAAGAGGTGTTCTTTCGAAATCAACCTTTATTTTGTTCTTACTTTCCTTACGAACCTTAGGTTGTTCCATAATCTTTTCAGAATTCATAACAGTACACCTCCTTTAATTCTTTCGCTGGTAGAAGACATATGCTGAGAATATGGCTGCTACCAATCCGAGTATACCGATTACCACCAGGAAGTATATCCACGACATTGCCGTGGCAATAGTGGTAGGATGCTTTCCTACAAGGTCTCCCGCCTTTATGTCTCTAATATACTGCATGACCCTACTGTCTGTCGTAAATGCGTCAATTACCGTATAAACAGCGTTAACAAGTATCATCGGGCTTATCATCGGGAAGGTTATTTTCCAGAAGGTCTCCCAAGAGGTCGCTCCGTCTATCTGTACCGACTCATATATTGCAGGAGATATTGACTGCAATCCCGCAAGGAATATAAGCATCTGTACTCCGGAGCGGTTTACGATATCGTAAATACGGTTAATAATATCTGCTACGTACGTAAGCATTCCGTCGCCTATCGCCATTCCCGAGAAGAGCTCCTGCACGTCAAGTGCCGATACTATCTGGGTAGCCGCGTCCTGACCCGAGCCGTCATCAATACCCGAGGACGAGCTCATGTAGGCGTCTATACTCTGACTTCCCATAGTGTTCATAATACCGGTTGAAAGTATAACGGGAACGAAGAATATCGCTCTGAACACTGCTCTTCCCGCCATCTTCTGGTTAAGCAACACTGCCATAAAGAGCGAGAACAACAATATCATAGGAATATCAAGTATCATATCGGTAACGCCGGTTATCAATATCTCAAGGAAGTCGGTTCCTCCTTTGGAGGTGGCAGTAAACGCCTCAGCGTAAGCCTGCCAACCTACAAAGGTCTTTTCCATAATTCCCGTCTGGGGGTTCTTGTCGCTGAATATCATACTGCTGGAAATGGAATCGTAGAGCATAGGTATGTATATGAGTATAAATCCTATGACAAAAGGCAGTACAAATATCCATCCTGCGCGAGCCTTTCTCTTGTCAAGAGAGGCATTTCTTTTTCTTTTTGCGGGTTTGACTTTTTTAATTTCAATTTCGTTAGTCATTTGCTACCTCTCCTTTCTTAGTCTACGATAACATATCCGTATGCGTCTACGGTGTAATATACGTTATTAAGCATCACCTTAACAGCGTAGTTGTTGAAGTTAAGGATAAATTCCTTACCGTTGGAATAACGCTCATAGACGATGGAATTAGCGGGAACTGCATATTTGTTGAAGCTGCTATTTGCGTTTTCTTCCTCTTCAACCTTATCAGCCACGTCAACACCGATCTCCTCGGCATATTCCTTTTCGATGGTCAGTATGACGTCTGCTTCCTTTTCCTCTGCCATATTCTTAGCAAGAACCTTAAGTGCCTCGTAAGGAGCCTTAGCGTCATCAAGTATCGTCTTGAGTCCTGCTATTATGTCAGCTGTGTAAGCATCATTTTCCGCATCACTGAGCTTTGCGAAATTATCGTTAGCAATCTCATACTTTTCGATATATTCGGCTGCGGTTTCCTTAGCAAGTGCTGAGGTATCCTTGTAATCGTAATACTTGGCGAACATATCCGCAAGTGCCTCTTCATACTGAGTCTTTGCGTTATCAAGTGCCTTTCTTGCGTCCAGCAGATCCTTTTGAGCAGCGGTTTTAGCTGTCTCAAGAGCCGCCTGAGCAGCCTTTACTGCATCCTCAAGAGCCTTCTTATCCGCATTTTCATCAGCCTTTGCCAATGCGTCCTCGGCAGTCTTAACGGCAGCCTTGGCGTCCGTAATAGGCTTTTCAAGGTCTGCGATAGCCTTCTCTGCAGCTGCAAGAGCCGTCTTAGCCGTATTTACAGCTGTGTTAGCTGCGGTAAGATCTGTAATCTTCTGCGCCTTGGTATCATATATCTTCTGCGCGGTCTGGAACTCAGGAGTCATATAATCCTTCCAATCCAGCAAATTCTTTCTCACTGCCTGGAGCAATGCTCTGAGCTCTTCCTTGGCTGCCGCAGAATCCTGAATATCCTTATAGATGAAGTTGAAGAGCTCATTAAAGGAGTCACCCTCTATTTCATCTGCGTTGGGTATTCTGAGACCGTCTATGAACTGGTGAACGTCAATAGTGCTGGTCTGTACGTCGCTAAGTGCCTTGTTTATATCGGAATAATTAGCTATAACGTCATCAAGCCAGATATCATAGCGTACCGAGTAATAAACACTGGTATCTACATTTTCCTTAAGCAACGAGGTGTTGCGGTAAGAAAGAATGAACTTAAGGGCGGAACCGTTCTCTATGGCTCTGAGAAGCGCATAGTCGGTGTTTCCTTCCATATTGATAGGAGTTGCCGCTGTCTGCACATATCCGTGAAGTACTATTCCAAGGAAAGGAACTGTAGCAGCTGAGCGCGCGTGACGGCTGGAGTCGGTAGCTATATCGGTGATATAGTCAACGTACTTCCATGAGTAGGCGTTTCCGCCGGAAGTCATCACCTTGCTGTAATGCTCATCGAAATACTTGAAGGAATCTATAACAAATCCCTTAGAGTCCTCGCGATGGTAAGGATCATCCTCATCAAAGTCTGAATTCAGATACGATGCCATTGTGGAAACAGAAATTCCCATTGGCTCGTATTTGCTATAATTCTTAGTCAGCTTTTCATAGAAACGGCTAAAGTAAGCGGGCGACATAACAAGCTCAAAGTAGTTGATGTAAGCCTGTCTTGAAGCGCTGTATTCTCTCTTACTGGTATAGCGGTCATCTATGGTCTTAGCCGCGTGAGACATAAGAGAAAGTCCGTCGAACATCTTATTGTCAGCAGCGAAAACAAAGTCAAAGTCAGGATAAAGTCCAAAGCCGTTATCCTTAGCATACTGCAACAGCTCCTCAAACTTCATTTCCTTCTCTACCGAGTTATCCCAATTGAGATGATAAGGCATCTGGTCTACACTAAGACCGCCCTTATTGTATCCGGTAAGGATAAAGTTGATGTTCTTTATGTTAGACTCGGAAAGCTCGTCATACATCTTCTTGATATCATCAAAGCTTGTAAGAGCCTTCATAGTATCATAAGGAATAGACATAAACTTTTCGGTGGTCTCTATGGCGCCAAAGGTCTCGATATAAAGAGGAATATCCGTCTTTACATCATTTTCAGTAAGCTTAGAGAGCGTTCCGTTCTTTATCAGATACTCTCTGTATGCCTTTGCCATTCCGACATAGCTTGTATCGTAATAGCCCTCGCCCGTCTTTACGTCGGGGTCGGTAAGCATAGTGTAGCGTATTCTGAAGTCTCCCGTATACTTTCTCGGCGATGCCACAACAAACGCGCCGCTGGTGCTTACCGAAATAGCATCAGCCAGCTTGTATTCGTCGTAAGGTCTGGGGGAGATAACCATATGGACTGTATTATAGTAGGTAGAGTGATGCGCGGAAAGCGTCATCAGCGATTCGCCTTCCTCTATTACAGCCAGAAATCCTCTGGAGCGCTCACTTCCGTCCTCAAGCGTTTCGTCCTCCACCAATCCAAATACGGGATAACGAACCACCTGGTTGTGAGGCATCTGAGTATTTATCTTGGAGTAGGTAAAGTCGTGTCCGTAGATGGAACCGTGGAACCAAGTAGGAACAGTAAGCTTTGCCAGCTCCTCAAAGTCAAACAGCGTACCCGAGCCATCGGGGAAGAAGGTGTATCCGGAATTGGGATTAGAGCCTGCTCCCATATAAGGAAGTATCTCTATATCATCCAAGCGGTAAACAGATTCATCAAATCTTATACCGTTAGCGGGTACACGAACTGTAAGTCCTTCCTTATCAAGGGTATACTCAAGGGAAATCTTGAAGAGAGGCTCGTTCATTTCCTTGGTGTCAACGCCAAGATCGAGATGCTCGGAGTCAAGGTCCTCAAAGGTGTACTCGGGGAAATAATTTTTGATAATATTCTCAACAGCCGCATACTCTGTCTTTACAGCGCAGGTGCACTCGTAGAACACAATATACTCACCGTTTTCATCGGTCATATCAGCAAAAGGATACTGCTCAAGGTAAGCTTCCTTGTTCTTTTCCTTCATTTCCTCATCCTTGAACTGTGCCAGATGCTCGGTAAGACCTCTCTTCTTTATAAATCCGAGGAACTGTCTCTTTTCGAAGTCCGACAAATTAGGATTATTCTGAACGTCACCGAATTCGCGATCGTAGGTTTCAGCGGTAATAAACTTAGGAACCAGATATCTGGAATCGGTACGTCCTATCTGATATTCAACACGAATACCGTTCTTTATGTACTTTACATCTATCTGGCTGGCGGGAAGCTTAGCCGTAGCATCCTTAAGGTTATCGTCACCGCCTCTTACTGCGTAAACATAGCTGTTGTAGGTATCGGGGTCATCATTATCACTGGTATCCACGAAGGATATTATGATCTGAGAAAGCATATCCGCTTTATCATCCTCGGATATACTCTTAGTTCCCAAATCGTAGGGATTCGAGAAAAGAACGTCCCCTGTTACAACGTTTTCTACCGCAACCTCTCCGCTATAAGCGTCAACGTACAGACGGTAGCCCTCGTATTCAAGACGAAGGTCCATTGTTTCAAGCTTTTTCTGCTTTGTATCTACCTTTACGGTATCTATAATAGTACCGTTTTCGTCCTTAAGCTCATACTTGCCGTTGATATAATCCATGGTAGGTGTGAGCTTATTGGTATTGTACTCATACACAATCGCACCGGAGTCGGATGAAGTCTCCTCTGCGCTTACCACCATTGACAGAGCACTTACGAGCATCAGAAGCGCTAAGAAAGTCGATATTATTCTTTTAATTAACATTTTAAATACCTCCTCCTTACTACATTCTGTACCGTAGCTCTGTAACTATATTGGTAACAAAGCTTACAAGTTTTCCAAGAAGTGTCGTGAACAGAATTGCAATAAACATAATACAAATCATTCCAACAATCGTGGAGATGGTTATTACCACGTTCTTTCCGATACTGTAATCGTGCGTTACCATCATACCGAAGAAGAGCAATATACCAAGCCATACAAATCCAATTCCCGTTATAAGGGAAACTGTCTTAAGCTCCGATTCAACAACGAAGTTGGATGCCAGAGTTGCAGGAACAATCGTAAGTATCAACGGCATCAAGGAATAGGTACAAGCGATATATATATCCTTGAAGTTTCCTTCACCGTCAAAGAGTGTCGTAAGACACCAGTTAGCTATCATAAAGAGAGCCAAGGGTACGCACAGGCTGGTGAGCGCCTCAAAGAAGGACAGATAGTTGCCCTGAGGATTCGAGACGTAACCCGCGCCCACAGATTGATAGTAGAATACAAGTATAGCAACCGCGAGTATGGTCGAACCTGCTCTTACAGATCCTCTCTTTTCGTGCTTCAGATCCCAGAAGCCGTCAAAGGGATGGACTATAAGGTGGAACACAAAGAGCAATTCCTGAACGTAGGTTCTCTTTCCGGTGGTGGTCGATACTTCCTTGTTGACCCTCTTAGTATACTTCATAAACTTAGAGAGCGCAAAGCAAAGAACGAATACTATAACGGGAATCGTCCACAAGTAATTGGATATCCACTGCTGTCTGAGCTCGGTATAAGTAGTCGAATAATTAGTAACGTCATACGCATTCTTATACTGCTCTACCGCCTTGTCATACTCGTTGATTCTGTAATACGCGTTACCGATTCCAATATAAGCCGCGTCAAAGTTGGAGTTTCTCTTAATGACCTCTTGCCAGTCGTTTATTGCCATATCGTATCTACGGTTATTCTGATTTTCGATAGCTCTCATAAGCACGTCGCCGTACTCAGTTCTCTCATAAACCGTAAACGAGGCAGCATCGGGGTCTCCGTCGAGAAGCAGCATATCATTTCCCTGATATACTACCGCCTCTGCCTTTTCAATGTTTCCGAGAAGCTCTCCCTTATCACCGAAGGCGAAAAGGAGGTTTCCGTCGAAGTCGTATGTAAATACCTTGCTTCTCTGCTGGTCGATTATGGACCATGTGTCCTCAGGACCGACAGCAACGTCAACTATCTTGGAAGGACCTACATACTTAGCATCCTCGGAATTTATAGCGCCGAAGAAATCCACTTCTCCCGAGGGAGGATAAAATCCGTTTCTTCTCATAAGCTCGGAGCCTGCCGCGTTAAGCATTCTAACGGGTGCAAAATCTCCGCTCTTACTCTTTGTCTGGATAGCGTTGGATACCGCAGATGTATCCTCAAGAACAATGGTAACGTATACGAAGTCGCCTGCCAATGTAATATTATTGAAAGGAGGCGCTGTTTCCTTGGAGTTATTCAGCTTCTGCTCCTCGGTCTGGAATCTTCTCCAGATTCTTTCCCAAAGGGTCAACGAGCTCTTCTGAGCGCCGATATATCCGGTAAACTCTCCGTCCTCGGTTATTACCTCGATACCGCCATTAGAGTTGCTGTTTACAACGTAAAGTCTGTCGTATCTGTCTACGGCTACTGCCACGGGCATATAGTCGGAGGACGCATCAAGAAGCTCGGACTTAGGCTTGCCTATCTCCTTAACGAAGTTTCCGTCCATATCGAACACAAGAATTCTTGCGTTACCCGTATCACACACGTAGATCTTACCGGAAACAGATACGCCGTTTACTATCTTCGTATCCGAAACAAATATTCCCTCAGGAGACTTAAACGTGTCACTGTTTCCGTTTGCGTTATCAAAGGTGTGAATAACGTTCTTTACCTTATAATAAGGATCGAGTATTATAACTCTGTTGTTATCCTTATCAACCATATATACGTTATTGTTTTCATCAACCTCAAGGTCAACGAAGCCAATCTTGGCTTTCATAAGATCCTCAAGCTCTTTTTGGGTCTTATTAGGATAAAATCCCGCAAGCGTATCAATATTGGTAAGCCCCATGTAATCCATATCCACCTCTGTCTCAGGCGTATACGCGTGAGGAGAGCGGAGGGCTGTTCCGGATATTGAATATGTATAAGTGTAATACGATGTTGCCGCGCTTATAGGAAGAGACAAAAGCAATACAACAACGAACACTATACATAAAATAGATGTTGTCTTTTTCATTTTTCTCCTCCTTATATTAATCCTTCATACCACTGGAACCCATGGTCTCAATGATATTTGACTGCGATACGACGAATACCAGAATAGGTACGAGCATCATTACCACGGTTGCCGCCGCACTGGCACCGGCACGTCTTATACCGCCCGCGGTTATCTGACCTATTGCGTAGTTGAGCGATTTGAGCTGCTCGGAGTGTATGTATATACTCGAGCCCTGGTTCCAAAGTCCCTGGAAGGAGTACACGATAAGTGTAAGCCAACCAGGCTTTACCATAGGCATCGCTATTACCCAGAAGGTCTTAAACTCGCCCGCACCGTCAAGTCTCGCGCTTTCGAGGACCGAGTCGTTAACGTTGGACTCCATAAACTGCTTCATCAGGTAAAGTCCGAGAGTCGAGCCCCACGCGGGAACTATGATAGCCCAATAGGTATCAACCATTCCCAGAGCACTCATAAGAATGAAGCTACAAAGTGCTGTTACCGTCTGGTGGAACATGAGCGATGTCTGTACCGTCTTAAACATAAGCTTTCCGCCGGGGAATTTTATCTTCGCCAGCGCGTAAGCCGCAAGTGACGCGAAGAGGAGGTGTCCCAGAGTACCGGCAAATGATGTAAACACAGTGTTGAATATGTAACGCGAGAAGGGTACCATGTTTCCGCTCATCAAGGTAAACAGGTCCTTAAAGTTCTTACCCGTAGGAGCTACTACGTAAAATCTCGGGGGGAACATCCAAAGCTCGTCAAGAGGCTTAAACGCCTGTATTATACAATAATACATAGGAAGCGCCATAAATACGCCGAGGATGGCAAGGATAACCGTGATACCCAAGTCTCCACTTCTGGATCGAGCAAATACAACTTTATGCTTTCTTGTTCTTAACTTTGCCATATTACGATCCTACCTTCGAAATTATCTTCTTAACAAGCATATTTGAGCCTACCATTACTACGAACAGGACAACCGCTATCGCCGAAGCATAACCCGTTTCAAATCGCATTCCGCCGTAGTCATCAAGGTGGTGAACTATGGTATGCGCCGCGTAATCAACGGACGGGAATCCGCAAAGAGCCGTAACGACTCCGCCGAATCCGAATGCACCGGTAATAGCCATAATAGCACCGAACATCAGCTGGTTTTTCATGTTGGGGAGCGTTATGTAATAAAGCTCCTGCCATCTGTTCTTGACACCGTCAACGGCACCCGCCTCGAACTGTGCCTTGTCTATTCCCTGAAGACCCGCGATAAACGCAAGGAAGGAAGTTCCAAGCGAGGTCCAGAGAGCAACTACGATACACAGCGGCATTACGTAATCTGCATCCTGGAAGAATACTATTTCTTCATTTGTTATTCCCAGCTCCAAGAGCCAAGCGTTTACCCAACCGTAGCGGTCACCCGAGAAGAGTGTACCCCAGATAAGGTATACCTGACCCGATATGGAGGGAGCATAGAATACGAGGGTTACGATAGCTCTTATTCTCGGTGAGAGCTCGTTGATAAACCAAGCAACCAAGAAGGACATTATGTACGAAACAGGTCCAACGATGGCGGCAAATATCAAAGTGTTCTGACAAGCTATGATGAATATATCATCCTCAAGGAAAAGTCTTATATAGTTATCGAACCATATAAAATCAGGAACCTGCAGCAGGTTAAAGTTAGTAAAGCTTATAACCAGTGAAAGCACGACGGGAAGGACTGTAAAGCAAGTGAAGATTATCATATACGGTGCTACCATCAGGTACGCCACCTTGTTTCTCTTCATCTCGTTCCATGTCCATTGCGCCATCGTCATATCCTTGCGCACCACAGCTTTCTTTTTCGCTGTTTTTTGTGACATGAGTTTTTCTCCTTAATTATAATGCAGATTATTTGTAAGCTTCATAGGATCTGAGGCACTTAGCCGCTTGCTCAAGATAGTCAGCTGCCTTGGCAAACAATTCCGAGTTAAGTGACTTAAGCTCTTCAGCATAGGCTTCAAGCGCTCCGTAATCCTGCGTCTTGTAATCTCTCAATTCCTTCTCCAAGGAAATATATACGCTGTCGTAAGCCGAGTTGTAGCGGCTGTCGCTCTTTGCGGCCTCCAGCTCCTTCTCTGCCTGTCTCATACGTCTGACAGCAAGCGTACTCTCCTTGTAGTATTTACCGTCCTTCTCATATTCCTCAAGCGTCTCAAGATCAAACTCCTCACGCTTTCTTGTGATTTCATCATTAATATAATCTATATATCCAAGAAGGCTTTCTACAGGGTTAAGATTATCATTGTAAGCATCAAGGAACGCAAATCCCGTATAACGTCCTACAATGTAGGCTCCGGGATAGTTGGGAACTGCCGCAAGATTATCGAACTGAAGCTTTATCTGCTCGTATTCCTCGCGGGTCCAAGGCAAGCTTTCAAGCGCCTCGGAGTTAGCGGTAGGATGCTTTGCGGAAGGGCCGAGTATAGCCACCATTTCATTTGAGTAGTCGGTCTGGCAATCAGCGCCAACGTACCATCTCATAAACTTCCATGCATCCTGCTTACGCTCTGTACCGGATATCATTACTACCGCGCTGACTCCCGAAACGGCATCAAAGTTTATATTGCCGTTTTCGTCTTCAATACCGGGCAGCGGATAGAAGGACCAAAGTCCCTCGATCTCGGTAGCGAATACCTTAAGGTGGTTATACGTTCCCGTATAATCCGCAAATCCTATGGGCATCTCACCGGTTCTGAAACGGTTAGCGAAGTTGTACTGATAGGGGAAGGAGTACATCGTGAACATCTCACACATATTCTCGAAAGCAGTAAGAGCCAGATTGGAGTCGAGATTGATTCTCATACCGTCATCTGCAAAGAGCTCACCGCCCATCTGGTAGAGGAAGATGTTACTGTCGTTACTCATTGCTATTTCCATGTTGTTAGCCTGAAGAACGGGAACCGCTTCCTTAACATCGTTCCACGTCTTAGGAACCTCAAGGTCAAGCTCAGCAAGAATATCCTCTCGGACGAACATCATCGCAAAGCCCTGTACTTCGGGAAGTCCGTAGCAGTGGACCTTACCCGTTCCGCACTGCTGATGCTCCTCAGCGTCTCCGTTAGTGCCCGCGCATCCTATCTGAAGCACCATCATAGCGCTTTCGTTGAAGTTCGAGCAGGCTTCGTCATAGCCTTCCATGGTCTCTATGGACTCAAGCGCACCTCTGATAGCGTAGTTGATTACGTCACCCGCGCCAAGTCCGAGATAAACGTCAGGTCCTTGACCCGATAGTATAGAAGGAAGCAAGGTGCCGCCCGCAACCAGCTTAAGGTTGACCGTAACGTTGCTGTCGGGAGTGAAGTTATTATTTATGAGGTTTCTGATAACCTGAGACTGGTCACGTCCGTAAGCCAGCCAGACCTCAACGCTCTCATCCGAATCCTCCTCGGTAAGAGCACCCATTCTGTCGTACTTACGGAAGAAGCTCTGGAAGAAGCCCGATATCTCGTGCCACAGCGCTTCAAAGAATCCCGCTCTTGCTCTGGGATCCTCCTCACCAACCGCCTGTATCGAAACAAAGTCAAGGAGGAGAGGCTGCGTCTTTGCGTCGCCCACCCACGTACCGAGAGAACCAATATATGTTTTAAGCTGCTCCATATTCTTAGCAACTTCTTCTTCATCTCTTGCCATCTCCTCAAGAAGCTCGGCAACGTTTATCAGCGTCGCTGTCATGGAGCTCTTGTCGGAGTCTTTAAGAATATCCGAAACGATAGTTCCTTCAACGTACTCGTTCTTCTTGCCCTCCTGCTCCTCTGCAATGAGCTGATACTGCAGAAGCATGTCACCCATGGTCTTGGGGATGGTACGGTAAAAGTCGTAGTCACGGAACTCATCGGGAGTAGTTCCCGTAAGCTTAAGTATGTTAAGGTAGTCAGCGTTGATAGAGTCAAGAGATTCCTGAACTCGTCTTACAACATCACCCATAGCTCCAAGGGAGACCTCAAGTCTGAGCTTATACGTAACGCCCGCCTCAAAATAGAATTCGAAGGGGTCGTTGACTCCGTCGGATATCTTTCCCGACTGCCAATCGTCGCTGAAGTTAAACTTAAGACGTGTAGCCTCGTCAAAGGGTATTCCGTTGTAATATCCGTCTGCGCCCTCAGCAACCGTATCGTCACTGTAAAGGTAGAGCATACGGCAAACAGACATACCGTCAAGGATGTTCTGCTTGTAGCGCATAGCGATATTGTACATACCGCTCTTGGTCACGCTGAAGTCGTATTCTATCCACTGTCCTACACCCTGCCACTTTTCACCTCCTACAACGTTGAGGTAGGTTTTATCGGTAGCAACAGGAGAGTTCGCAGCGCTGGTGGTGTCGGCAGTTGAATAGATAGTCTGGTTGGATACCGCCGAGAAATACTCAGCCTCTATCTTCATAGCGCCCTCGCCGCTGTCCTTACCCTCATACTTTTTGGAGTAGTCGGCATAGCTCTGATACTCCACTATGGGAGTGAGCTCGATGTTGGAAATAACTATAGGCTCATTTACTCCCTCAAGAGATATGGTAGCCTTGCCCTCATCGTTGGGCTCGATAGCAAATATGAAGGGCTCCTGAACAAATCCGTTGGAATCCTTAAGACTGTAAGTCTGCCATATAGGACTTTGACGCAAGCTTTCACGTATTTCGTTGCTGTCTATATCGTCTCTGAAGAATCTGATATCATACTTGTCAACGAAATCGGACATTGCCTTCGTCCATACCGCAGGCTTCTGACACACAAGATATTTAACACCGTCGTCGTCAGTCTTTATTGCCACCTGCTGAAGTCCTGCGGCTATCGCCTCGTTCTTTATCGTCTCCGAATCCTGCTTCTTTCCAAGCTCATACTCGGAGAGAGGATAAGGCGAGGTCCAGACCTTGGAGATATCCAGATAACGAGCCTCCGCAAACGGCACCTCGCCGTTTATCATAAATATCCTTTCGATCGATGCCGCCTTGTTGGCAACGGGATAATACTCGATATGGATGTTGTACTTCGTTGTTTTGTCAATGTCAAAGGTCCATTCAACAACGCCTGAATCGGGGATATACAGACCGACAGCGTTATCTCCGTTATCATCGGTAATATCAACCTTGTAGGGCGTGTTGTCTGCGCCTATGATAGTATCCCACATTTTCTCCTCAGTGGCATACTGTGCTTTGAGCGCCGCATCGACCTTGATCACATCCTCGTCGGGCACAACGATATCACCGGCAACGTTGGTATAAACACCGTCTACGCCGGACAGCGAGACATCCTCGGTAGCGTTCTGCGCCTCCTGAAATATCTCGAGGTTTTGATACTCGTTGTACGAGATAGCGTTCAACAGCTCCTTGATACTGTTGAGAACACTCTCGCCATCATCTTCTCTCGCGCCCGCAGTGACAGTCCCGCCGCACGCAAGGAAGACCACGACCAGTATCAGAGCGATCGCTCTTTGAAATTTCGTGGTTCTCATTTAGAAATTCCTCCTAACCAATTTTTCTTAGCTTAGTTAAACGAAAAGGAGCGCAAGCGCTCGGTACACGCTCTACCCCCAAACATTTAAATCGGCACCCACACTTTAGGTGTGAGCGCCCAAAACTTATGGTGTGATTTTAACATAAAATATGTAAAAAGTCAAGCGCACTTTTTTTAACCGCACACATAAAGCGTTCATTTTTCAGAATTCGCCACCTCCGAAAAATTCCGTAAACTTTCAAGCATTTGGTAAAAAATCGTCAATATTGGCTCTTGACATTTCGACAACGTTTTTAGGGTAAATTTAAGTTACTGTTTTTCTCTTGGCATTTGTAAAAAACACTGTTTTTTGTGCACTTTTCTCACAAACGTTTTTGCGTTTTTTGTTCATTTTGCGTTGGTAATTTATTTTTACTCTGATTTTTCAAGGCTATTTTTTGCAGATTTAGAGCTTGTTTTTTGATTTTTGTGGGTTTTGCACAAAATTAAATCTCATTTTTCTACACATTGAGCACCCAATATTTTTTCAAGCTTTTTCGCGTTTTTGCGAGCCAGATATACAAATTTGAGCACTTTAAACTATGATTTCGTCCTGTTTTACATTTTTTTACATTTCTTTCTTCTTTTTACAATCCCGCCAAAACACCATTCTTTTCGCCCCATTTTAACTCCATAAATTAAAAAAAGCGGCACGTCAAGCGTGCCGCAGCTATTAACTTCACAATAACATCATCAGCGCAGAAATCCATTTACGATTTCTTCCTCTGCTTGCTTTTCGGTAAGTCCCAGCGTCATTAGCTTGATCAGCTGTTCTCCAGCAATCTTTCCGATAGCCGCCTCGTGAATAAGCGAAGCATCGGGATCCACCGCCAATATCTCGGGAATTGCCGAAACGGTAGCATTATCCATTATTATGGCATCGCATTCGGTGTGTCCCGAGCACCTGTTGTTACCCTTGATGCGAGATATAAACTTCTGTGTAGATTCATCTCTCGCAACCGAGCGGGATACCACGTGAGTTCCCGAATTTTCACCGTTGAGCTCAACCTCAAACTCGGTAACGGCATTCTGTTTTCCGTGTGTCATTATTTTCTCATGAACTATAAGAGTTGCATTTTTCGACACTTTTGCCGTCGTCTTTCTGTCAGTGGAATCCACACCTTTTATCTGGACAGTTTCCATTTCCATATACGCGCCTTCAGCCAATTCAACATATGTCGTGGGGTTCATTATGTTTTCACCGTTTCCGTCGCCCTGTCCGTAATGCTTTTCAACATACTTAACCTTTGCATTTTTCGCCACAAAAAATGAATGTATACCGCTATGCTCGGACGCCTTATCTCCACTGTTGTGAATTCCGCATCCCGCCACTATGGTAACGTCGCAATCCTCTCCTATATGAAAGTCGTTGTACACCAGCTCCTTCAATCCGCTCTGCGAAAGCAAAACAGGGATATGAAGGCTCTCGTTTTTTGTTCCCGCTTTTACGTAAATATCTATTCCCGATTTATCCTCCTTACCCACTATCTCGATGTTTTCAGAAGAATTCTTTCCGTAAAGGCTTCCATTTATTCTGAGGGAATACGCCCCCTGAGGCACGTCGTGCAGACCCGCCACCTCTTCAAGTAATTTTTTCTGTATCTTATCCATATTTACCTCTTTCAGCTTCTGTTAGAAACGTAGCATCCTGCTCTTACGTCCATAAGCTTTGGGAAAACGGTATCCTTGTCGCCGTAATCCGCCACAGTTCCGCCCGCAAGAACTATTATCTTGTCAGCTATGTTCAATATTCTCTCTTGGTGGGATATAATAACTATCATTCCTTTTGTGCGCTCATACATCTTTTCAAAAACCTTGATAAGATTATTGAAGCTCCAAAGGTCTATTCCCGCCTCAGGCTCATCAAAAACAGAGAGCTTGGTGCCTCTCGCGTTTATCATAGCAATTTCTATGCGCTTAAGCTCGCCGCCCGACAGAGAAGCATCCACTTCCCTATTTATATAATCCTTCGCGCAAAGTCCGACCTCCGAAAGATAAGCGCACGCCTCACCAACGCTCGTATCCTTACCCGCGGCAAGAGATATAAGGTCCTTGACTGTAATTCCCTTGAAGCGCACAGGCTGTTGAAAGGCGAAGCTTATGCCCGCATTTGCACGCTCCGTTATTGACATATCGGTAATATCTATGCCATCCATATATATCTTCCCCTCGGTAGGAGCTATGATTCCCGCGATAAGCTTTGCCATAGTAGACTTTCCGCTTCCGTTAGGTCCTGTTATAGCCACAAATCGGTCGTCTATCTGTAAATTTATATCCTTTAATATATCCTTACCCGCCACCGAGTAAGATACGTTTTTAAACTCCAGCATTTAATTTCTCCTGTGTATCCGAATTCTATATTAAAATAGACTGTTTTCAAGGGATATTATACATCAAAATCTCCCTTTTTTCAATAGTTTTTTTACTTTTAGTCTTGCTTTTTTGTTTTTCAAATGTTATAATAGCTTAGAAGCTTAGAACCAGGTGCGAAGCGAGCATTTTTAAGCCATTTTCCCAAACCGATATATTTGTGATGTTTATTACAATTATTTTCTGTTTTTTCTTGAAATAGTTGCATATTTTATCGCAAGGCTGTGTTGCCTCGCACAATGTTTTTGGAGCAAATAATGCAAATTTCAAAGGAGTTTTTTATGAGATTAAGAGCCCCGGCGTATCCGCTTATAACAATAGACCCGTTCTTCAGCGTATGGTCTATGGCGGACAAGCTTACCGATGAAAACACCAACCATTGGACCTGTAAGCCCAACACTATCATGGGCATCGCAAGCATCGACGGCACCGACTACCGTTTTATGGGCAAGGATGACAGCATCCCCGCTATGAAGCAGTGCTCGGTTGACTGCAACGCTTTTTCCACCACCTACGTATTTGAGGAGGCGGGGGTACGCATCAAGGCTATCTTTACCTCTCCTATCATACCTAACGACCTTTATCTCCTTTCACGCCCCGTCAGTTACCTTGAGGTGCAGAGTGAAAATCTGGACAGAAAGAGACACGATATAAGGATAAAAATATCGGTAGCAGAGCAAATATGCACCAATCTCACAAAATCCGAGCCCGTGGCATGTGAAATTCTCGACCTTGGCAAGCTTAAGAGTGTTAAGATGGGCGCAATAGCTCAAGATATCCTCCCTTGCGCAGGCGACGACCACCGTATAAGCTGGGGATATTTCTATCTTTCCACCGAAGGCACCGTTTCCTATTCAATAGGCGAAGGCGAAGAGCTCACCTACGTGACAGCAGAAGCGGAGCTGAAAAAGTCCACTTTGTTTACCTTTGCTTATGACGATATATACAGTATAGAGTATTTTGGCACTCGTCTCAAATCCTATTGGAACAAGGACGGAGCGCTTATCACCGACGAAATACTTAAGGCTCACGCAGATTACAAGGCAACCACCAAGAAATGCAAGGAATTTGCCGACAGAATGTTTATAGATTCCGTAAGAGCAGGTGGAGAAAAATATGCCGAGCTGCTGGAGCTTGCCTTCCGTCAGGCAATCGCGGCTCACAAGCTGGTTCTTGACGAGAATGGAGAGGTCCTCTTCATTTCGAAGGAATGCTTCTCCAACGGATGTGCCGCAACCGTTGACGTAAGCTATCCCTCTATTCCTCTCTTCCTCCTCTACAACCCCGAGCTTGTTAAGGGTATGATGCGTCCTATTTACCGTTACGCACACTCCAAGGAATGGACTGAGGACTACGGTTACGATTTTGCGCCTCACGATGCGGGTCGTTACCCCATCGTCAACGGACAGGTTTACGGCGCTCCCAAATATGACCGTTCGGCAGCCCCCCTTAACTACGAAAAGCAGATGCCGGTAGAGGAATGCGGCAACATGCTGGTCATGGAGGCAGCTGTCGCAATCGCAACAAAGAGCACCTCATTTGCTAACGAGCACTTCGATACCCTTGAAACATGGGTAAAATATCTCATAAAGAACGGCAGAGACCCCGAAAATCAGCTCTGCACCGATGACTTCGCGGGTCACCTCGCTCACAACTGCAACCTTTCTCTTAAGGCTATAATGGGCATAGCAGGTCTTGCAGTACTCTATGGAATGAACGGAAAGAAGCGTGAGGAGCGCAAGTATATGAAGCTCGCTCGCGAAATGGCACTTGACTGGGCAAAGCGCGCGTCCAACGGTGACGGTAGCTACAGACTTGCATTTGATAAGCAGGACACCTTCAGTATGAAATATAACATAGTATGGGATAAGCTTTTCGGAACCGACCTTATGCCCAGAGAGGTAATCGAATCCGAATTTGCAAGCTACAAAAAGCACATTAATGCTTACGGAATGGCGCTTGACAACAGACAGCCCTACACCAAGTCCGACTGGCTCGTATGGACCGCTACTCTTACTAACGACCGCGACGCTTTCAAGGAATATATAGCTCCCTTGTGGAAATTCTACAATGAGTCCCCCTCCCGCGTACCTATGACCGACTGGTACTTCACCATCACGGGCACTATGAGAGGCTTCCAAAACAGAACCGTTCAGGGCGGTCTTTTCATAAAGCTTCTTGAATACAAGGGTATTATGAAATACAAGAAATAATCTTGAGCATACAAAAACGGCAACCACGCTTGTGGTTGCCGTTCTGTTTTTTATTTTGCTTATTCGGCTTGATTTCCGCCGCCCATATTATTCATATCAAGAGCACCGTTAGCCTTTGCCTCATCAATAACAGCCTGAGGCACTTCTACGTTGGACATACCTATATTGTAATAGGTAAACGAGTTAAGCTCATCACTCTCTCCAAAGGTATAATCACAGGAAATATACACTATCTTTCCGTCCACCATTTTTACCTCGCTGGTATGTGAACAAGTCCGTTAAAAACGGACAATAGACAAAAGCCCCCTTGATGTGGTAGAATTAAGATACCATATCAAGGGGGTAATTGTATGCC
>CAJGCD010000017.1 GCA_904501715.1 uncultured Clostridia bacterium | reverse complement strand
TTGGAGAAAAAGACCCCGTAAACTTTACCGACGAGGGCTGGTTCAAGCTTCTTGAGGGCGCTGAAAAAATGGAGGATATCATCATCCGACACCACGGCACATCTATGAGCTATGGTATGGAAAATAAGCTCAAGCTGGTTATCGACGAATGGGGCTGCTGGCACGCTGAGGGCTCCGGACCTTCAAAAGGATACAATGTCTTTGACAGCAATCCACTATGCGCGATGCCCTCGTAGCCGCTACCACCTTGAATATATTCAACCGCCACGCTGATAAGATAAGAATGGCAAATCTTGCTCAGGTGGCAAACAATATACAGTCGCTCTTCCTCACCGAGGGTGAAAAGTTTATAGTGACACCTACGTATCACGTGTTCGATATGTATAAGGAGCATCAGGGTGCGCTTTCACTTGACACGGTGGTAAGCGACAACGATGATATAACCACACGCATATCCGTATCCGCATCCGAAAAGAACGGAAAGCTGCTCATCACTATGGCAAACTACGCCTTTGAGGACACCGAGGCAGAGCTTGATATTCTCGGTGCGGTCACAGCAAAGAAGGCAAAGACGCAGATACTCCGCTGTGACGATATCCGTGCGTGCAATACCTTTGAAGACCCAGACAGAATAACCCCCGTAAGCACGGAGATTGACCTCGCGCCCACAATAAAGCTGCCCGCGGCGAGCGTGGTTTCAATTAGTGTTGAACTCAAATAAAAAGCAAGGACAGAGAAAATCTCTGTCCTTATTTTTTAAAGGGTTTTTTTACGTTTATATTTTGGGCAGCTCGGTCATTCTCAGCTTGGCACAGCCATAGGGATAAAGCTCTATCTCCTTTGCTTCTCCTATGGGCTCTCTTGACTGTGGTACCTTTGCGCACACAGTATCATAGCCCGGCTCAAGTCCCCAGTCAATAGGCTTGACCCTTGCCTTGATAACTACGGGCGGCTGCTGCGAGGAGAATGGAATATCACTTATCTCGCGCTTCTCCACAGAGAGCGGACTCTCGCAGTAGGCGTAATTCCAATCGCTCTTTGGCAGATACTCGTAATCGCAGTACGGGAACTTTCTCTCGCAGCCGTCTTTCTCATACTCAAGCATTCTCTTCTCGTAATCTATGGGCAGAGAGAACACAAGCGAGCCGCATTTGACTGTGGAGAGCCCGTAAGGTCTGCTTTCAAAACAAGGAGCTGTCACGTAGGAAACAGTTATTTCTCTGCTCTCGCCAGCCGAAAGCTTTACTGTAACGTCACCGTTTTCCCTTTTTTCTCGGTCAACCGTAAGCTCCTGCGCGAAGCTGGGTATTCTTATGACAAAGTCCATATCCCTCTCAGCCTTAATGGTATATCTGAAGCTGTTCTCAAAAGGATAATTTGTTTCGAGGGAAACGTATATATCCTCTGTTTTAAGCTCAGAGGGTAACGGCACAGCGCTTATAACACAGTCCTCGCTATGCATAAATGCCGCCAGAGCAAATTTAGGCCATCCCTGATTGAAGTTTGACGTACAGCACCCGAAATGAGGCTCAAGCCCAAAAAGATGCGCCTCGCCGTTGTTTGTTCCGAAAAGAGGTTTACCGGGAATCTTCTGGCATGCTATTTGGTTGCTCTGCTGGAGATACTGATGAGCCCACATATCGTCGCTTATGGTAGCGGGAAGAGCGTTAAAGCCCAGCACCTCAAGGCGCTCAGCCCATTTTCTGTCACCCGTATAGGCATAAAGCAGCTCATAAGAATACATCTGCTCCACAACACTGCAAAGCTCGGTTCCCTGAATAGGACTTCTTCCCGACAGACACTCGTCACCCGTAAACAATCCAACTGGAGTACCGTTATATTCCTTAAGTATTCCATACAGCTTCTCTGCTACGTCCTCATACTCCTCGCCCAGCAGCTCGTGAGATACTGCCTCTGATTTCAGCATCATAACAAGGTTTACTATATGAGTATCCCACTGCCAGCAATACAGAGGATGCTTCCATTTTTCCGTAATCGCACAGTAATCTGTTCCCTGCGCCTTAAGAAGTCTCGCAAAGTCGCGTATCCATTCCTCTCCGAAACGCTCATCCAGCATATTCAGGGCTATAAACGCCTCAAACCAGCGGTATTTTCCCCAATCAAATATCTTTATCTTTTCTTCCTTAAGCATCTCGTAGTAATTTTTTAAAGCCCTGTACACAACCGACGGTACGCGTTCGTCGCCGGAGCAATCGTAATATACAGTAAGAACCTTTGATATAAGTATAACTGCCCACGTATCATATTTTGAACGGTCAGCGTCATCATATGGGCATATCCACCCATCCTCCTTCTGACGGCTTATTATGATATCCATATATTCCCTTGCCCTTGATATCATATCCTCATCCTCCAGAAGATACGCGAGCGGAATAAAGCCGTCCAGCCAATAAGGCATACGCTCCCAGCTATCGCCTGTGCGTCCTATCCACGCGCTTTCTTTTACACTGTTCCATACCTTGTCAAGATTTCCCGACAAGCCCTTAGCCTGTATCTCAAGCTGGCTCTTTATCCAGCCCTGAGGTTTTATTTCTTTAGAAGTATATAATTGCCATTTTTTCATAGTTCATCCTCCTTTTTGTTTATTATATCATATAACCAAACATTTTTAAATTGATATTATGTTGAATTTTATTGACAATATCACACATCTGTGATATAATTGTCGTATGAAGGAGGTGAATATATGAACGGCATCGATCTTAATAAGCCAATATTTTACAAGCACTCTTCCCTGCGATTTTTTGAAAAAAACGAGCATCACGTAAAAAGATTTTGCAACGCCGACGTTTTGCTGATGGTGTATGAGGGCGTTCTTCGCTTTTCGGAAAACGGAGTACAGCAGGAGGTTCGCGCGGGAGAATATTATATACAGGAGCACGACTCAGCGCAGGATGGCGAGCTTGCAAGCGACTCTCCAAAATATCTCTACGTACATTTCATGGCAGAATGGAGCGACTGCCCCACAGTCCTCCCAAAGCGAGGAAACTTTAGCTACAGCCTCTTATCTAAGGATATAAATGACCTTGACGACATCTCACGTTCAGAGTGCACCTACACAGAAAAGGCGGTACTGTTTCTCGGTCTGCTTACCAAGCTGTATTCAAAGGACACTATCAATACTCCAGCCAAACATATAGCCGAACTTATAGAAAAAGAGTATCTTTCCATAACTTCTCTTGAACAGATATGTAAACCCTTCCATTACAGTAAAAATCACGTTATAAATCTCTTCAAAAAGGAATTCGGTATCACTCCGTTTGAATATATCAACGACCTAAAAATAAAAAGGGCGATGTACCTTTTGGAGGTAACCTCCAAATCAATCGAGGAGATAAGCGAAGAAAGCGGATTTAACTACTATTCCCATTTTTACCGTATGTTCATAACCAAAAACGGAATTTCTCCATTTGAGTGGAGAAACCGCATAAAGATACACCCGACGAGCTAAAAGCTCTAAAGCTTAGGAGAACACCAATGCAATATTACGTTAAAGAAAAGGATTTTTCCCGCGCCAAGCTCATATCAGCTGCCAACAGCGCTCTTGAACGCTTTAACGTCCCAAGGCAGAGGGCTTTCCCGACGCAAAGTACATATGGCCCTTTGGCTGTACTCGTTTTCATGCCTTCCGCATGTTCACTCCCGCAAAAAAGATAAAAAAGGCAGAGACTGCCTTTCTTTGCGACAATCTTTTTGACCTTTGGCTCAACGGAAAGCAGATAGTCCTTGACTCCAAGCACCTGACGCTTGCCGACATCACTGAGCTTTTGGTTGACGGTGAAAATAATCTTCACATCCGCGGATATCAATCCGCTACCTACAATACCTTCAGCTCCGCAATAACGGGCGGTATCCGACTGTATTATGAGGACGGGCATATCGAAGAAATAGTTACCGACGCAAGCTTCAAGCTTGTTCAATTGACAAATTTCTGGGATATCAAGGAGCCCGAGAGTGTCACAGCTGAGGTTCAATTTGAATAAAATGAAAGAAAATACGCCTTGCAGTATTTAAACTGCAAGGCTTATTGGTTATTGAAATATTCATTAAAATGTTTTAATTATTCCCACTCGATAGTTCCGATAGGCTTGGGCGTCAAATCAAGAAGCACTCTGTTGATTCCCTCAACCTCGTGAGTAATTCTATCGGTTATCTTATGAAGAACCGCATAAGGTATCTCCTCTATGGTAGCAGACATAGCGTCCGTCGTATTTACGGCACGGATTATTGCGGGCCATCCCTCGTAACGGCTCTCGTCCTTAACACCAACGCTCTTAATATCGGGAACGGCTATGAAATACTGCCATACCTTCTCTGAAAGTCCGCAAATGTCGAACTCCTCGCGAAGAATAGCGTCTGCCTCGCGAAGCGCGTGAAGTCTGTCACGCGTAATTGCACCAAGGCAACGAACTCCAAGTCCGGGACCGGGGAACGGCTGACGGTAAACCATCGCGTGAGGAAGTCCAAGCGCCTCACCGACAACTCTTACCTCGTCCTTAAAGAGGAGCTTTACAGGCTCAACAAGCTCAAACTTGAGGTCCTCGGGAAGCCCTCCAACGTTGTGGTGCGACTTTACTGCCTTCTTGCCCTCTGCTTGTTTGACACTCTCAAGAATATCGGGATATATAGTTCCCTGTGCCAAAAATTCAACGCCATCGAGCTTTCTCGCCTCATCGGCAAATACCTCGATAAACTCCTTACCTATTATCTTTCTCTTCTTTTCGGGGTCGCTGACACCTTCAAGGAGATTAAGGAAACGGTCGGTAGCGTCAACGTAAACAAGATTTGCATCCATCTCATCTCTGAATATTCTGATAACGTCTTCACTCTCACCCTTACGCATAAGTCCGTGATTTACGTGAACGCATACAAGCTGCTTTCCAATAGCCTTAACCAAAAGAGCTGCAACCACGGAGCTGTCAACTCCGCCCGAAAGCGCGAGAAGCACCTTCTTGTCACCAACCTGCGCTCTTACGGCAGCAACCTGCTCGTCTATAAACGCTTTTGCCAATTCAGGAGTAGTTATACGCTCCATATTTTCAGGTCTTTTATTTGCATCCATACTGTTACCTCCCGTAACATAAACAAAGAATAATTACAGAATTTATTTTACCACAATATCTTTATTTCTGCAAGTATTTTTTTAAAATTCAACAATAATTTTTCCGCATTTTAAAAATGTCATACTCCTGTAATAATTATTGCCGTTAACTTTATCTCTCCTTTCCGCATTTACTGTATTGAGGCTGAATAGAGTCAATCTCTGTCATCCTCGGTCTAAAAATGGGTAAAACTTCCTTAACTAAAAAGCGCTCTGTGTGTTTAAATTCGGGGTGAGCGTGACAAAAATATATTTGAAAGGAAAATTATGTTTTGGTTTGGAGAGTGAAATTCGATGAGTGTCAAACGAGGAGATATTTATTACGCCGACCTAAGCCCCGTGGTCGGCTCGGAGCAAGGGGGACTTCGCCCCGTGCTTATAATACAAAATGACGTCGGCAACCGATACAGCCCTACCGTCATAGCCGCAGCTATAACCTCACGCATGGGCAAGAACCGTCTGCCCACTCATATAGATATACATGCCGACAAGGTAGGTCTTGCCAAGGATTCTGTGGTACTGCTTGAGCAGATACGCACTCTTGACAAGCGTCGCTTAAAGGAAAAGATGGGGCATCTTGACGACGGTATGATGCGCGAGGTAAATACAGCCATTGCCGTAAGCTTCGGTCTGGGCGGCGCCGCCGTTGCGGTGACCGAGAGCGGTGGAGCGGTATCATCTGTCGGCAATACGGACGCTCTGACCACGGCAGAGGGGTAAAAAACAGTTCACAAAATAATATTGAAATATTAAAAAATTTCTGTTAGAATATCGGTATAAAATGAAACCGAGGCAAAAATATGATATTCTCTCAGAACTTCACAACACGCTGGCACGATACCGATGCAAGACGCCGTGTCCGACCTACGCAGCTTCTGGTATATATGCAGGAGACGTCAAACAGCCATCTTGAAAGCCTTGATTGCAATCTTGATAGGCTTCGCGACGAGAAAAATCTCGCCTTTATACTCAGCAAGACCCGTCTTGCCATAAATACTCCTCTGTACGCCTATGAGAATATAACCGTAAAGACCTGGACCTGCGAGAGCCGAGGCTACGCTTTCAGCCGTTTTTACGAAATAGTACGCGGAGAAGAGGTCATCGCCACAGCAGACACCACTTGGGCTCTGGTCTCCCTTGAGGATAAACAGCTTTGCAAGGTAGACAGCTTTGATCTGGGATTCTCTCACGATCCTCCCATAGATATCGGCATCCCGCTTCGCTTCAGAGTTCCCAAGACAGAGCTTATGGAGCTTCTCGGGGAGCGGCGGATAGTCTACTCGGACCTTGATTACAATATGCATATGAATAACACTCGATACGCCGATATGCTGTGCGATTTTATTCCTTACAACGAAACAGAATATATAAGTGGCATATCTCTTTCCTATCTTCACGAGGCGGTTCTCGGTGATACCGTAAAGGTATATCGCTACAGCGATAATAAAAAATACGGATTCAGAACAGTCAATCAATCAGGCATAGTCTGTCTTGAGGCGGAAATACTTCTTAAATAAAAAATGCGGAGCAATGCTCCGCATTTTTATTATTCTATTCTGCCAAGCACCTTCATCAGCGGCACGGGGTCGTTTGCCGTAATAAGGTCTGCGCCCTTTTCGATACAAAGACGAACATCTGCCTCGTTGTCGGCACAGTACATATGTATAGGTATACCCTTAGCGATGTATATAGGAAGCAGCTCGGACTTTACAAATCTCATAGAAAGACCTATCTCGTCGTAATAGCTGTATGCACCCTCCTCCCAGCGATTCATCTGTACGTCGGGATATCCCATAGTTCTCGCGTTGTACTTGGTCTTGAGCCATTTGATAGTAGGCGCGTCAAAGGCATAGAACCAAGCTCTCTCAAAAAGTCCGTACTCCTTGAGCATAGCTACTGTCAGGTCTACACACTCCTCGGTATATTCCTTTATCTCAACACCCAGCGGCATACCTGGACGCTTTCTGTCCACAAGCTCACAGAGCTCCTTAAGAGTAGGAACGCCTACTCCCTGCCCTACGTACTTGTCACCGAATTTTTCGGTATATGCCGCTTCGAGCGTCTTTATCTCGTCAAGCGTCATATCGCGAACGTGCTTGTCAACACCACAAGTACGCTTACCGTTTCCGTCGTGCATTGTTACGGGCACCTTGTCCTTTGAGAGCCATACGTCGAACTCAAAGGCATCTACGCCAAGGTCAATAGCCGCTTCAAATGAGATCAGCGTATTTTCGGGATATTTTGCGCAATATCCCCTCCCCTGTGTCCCTCAACAAATATCTTCTTCATATTCTATCCTCCCAAGGTATACTACTTAAATTATAACGCTTAAGTGCTTATTTGTCAACTGTAATTAGATTTTTTCATCTTGACAAAAGTAATTGATTATGCTACACTTTAATAGCAATATAACTACTTTCCAAGGAGGACTTATGGTGAAATCGCTTTTAAAATTAATTGCGTGTATTCTGGCAATCGTTATGGCACTATGCTTGGTTTCCTGCAATAATGCACCAGAATCACAGCCTTCGCAGGCTACTTCGGAAAGTACTCAGACATCAGCCACAACAACTAAAAAAAGCAGTAATTCTACTAATCCCCCCGAGCCCCAGGAGCCCGAATATCTATTCTCGGAGGATATAAAAAACCTTATCATTATAATCGGAGACGGTATGGGTCCTCAGCATATTACCGCGGGGCAAATAAGTGAAAACAAGACCTACGGCTTTACCGAGTGGAGCAAAAGCTTTTGTAACACCAATTCGATAGATTCAAGCGGCGCGGAGGTGGTCACCGACTCCGCGGCATCTGCCACAGCCTTAGCTACGGGCACTCTTACTAGGAACGGCTTTGTGGGTAAGGACAAGAGCGGTAAGGATCTTGAAAATATTCTTGAAATTGCAAAGAAAAATAAAAAAGCAGTAGGCGTAGTAACCTCTGACTATCTCCACGGCGCTACTCCCGCGGGCTTCTCCGCTCACTCCAGCAACAGAAACAACACCGACGAAATAACTCGTTCCCAAATCTCCTCGGGCATAGACTTTCTTTGCGGACTTCGCTCCGATGACTTCTATGAGGAATATCTGAGAACGATCGAGTTATTCAAGATCCACTACGCTACCGACCTTTCCGATAAGGAAGCTATTATGGCGGCAAAAAGCGTATTTCTTCCCATAGACCTGGAAAATGGCAAGTCAGGCGCTGTTGCGCTTAAGGATGCCACCGCAATGGCTATCGAATATCTTGAACGCGACACCGACGGGTTTGTTCTTATGGTAGAGCAGGCTTATATTGATAAATATTCTCACAGCAACACAATAGACAAGGTGCTTGAGCGTGTAAAGAGCCTTAACGATACGGTTGACACCGTAATGGAATGGGTAGGTGACAGAACGGATACTGCCGTCATCGTCACCGCGGACCACGAAACGGGAGGCTTATCCGGTGCCACTACTCCTGATTACGAGCCGTCTTACATAATAAACAACAATACTCTGTATTATGACTGGTCAAGTGTAGACCATACTAAGACTATGGTAGAAATATTCGTATATGGAATTGATATAGATTTTGCTTCCATCAGCAAGTACAAGACAGCAGACAAAATAAGAAACACCGACGTTTTTGTGCTTATGAAGGAAATCCTAAGATTTGAATAATAGGGACAATGACAGAAAAGGAACAGCTTCAAGCTGTTCCTTTTTTATGTCCTTTAAAACTAAAATTTAAATCTTTTTCTGAGAGTAATAAGATAAAAGGATATAAGTCTGGTCAGGGCTATGTCGTAAAGAACAAACACCGCCTCGCAGAGCACCACGACTATTCCTATAAAGAGCGGATTTACAAGAGCGTTGTTCTCTCCGAGCATAAGATATACGCTTGCTATACCCATAAGCACCAGCGAAGCGTTAAAGGTCAGCTCCTTGAGCACCCAGCATAACACCTTAGGTCTTTTTTCAAATTTCTCTTTAAGTATAGGATAAAATCCAAAGAAGAGCGTATACAGCGCCGCGGGAGTCTTGTTAGGAAGCAGCAGCAAGGAAAGCAGCGCGGTAACTCCGTATATCATCCACGGAGCGCCGCCGCCGTATTCTATTACAGCCACCACACACAGAAGAGAGGCTATTACAGCCATAGAAATGTCAACTATCTCAATAAGTGCGCCCGCATAGAGCATTACCACTCCAAGAGCCGCCAGCATAGCACACGTGGCAAGCCTTTTTGTATTATAGCCGTTATTTCTTTTTGCCATATCAAGCTCCCTTAACAGCAGGAGATAAGGTCTCCGCCCATACACTCACAGCAGCAATCGGCACAGATAAGTCCCTGGCATATATCGCAGGTGGAGCATCCACCGCCTCTGCCGGAGGTATTATATCCTCCGCCATATCCGCTTGCCTGTCTGCGAAGATGCTCGCGAGCCGCGCGGTATTCTTGATTGTACGGATCCATAGAGCACGCCATATCAAAGTAACGCTGAGCGTCCACGTACTGCCCCTTCTTGACCATAACACAGCCAAAAAGGAAATTCCATTCAGCGGTTCTGTCGCCCTCGTGAATAGAATAGAGCATCTGCTCCGCTGCGGCAATATTTCCGTTGTTGATATATCTGCGTATCTCGTTATATTTAGGATTACCCGATGCCGAGCTTCCGCCGCCGTAGTTATATCCGCCGCCGTTGCCCGATGTGCTCTGTCCACCGCCGTTCTTTCGCATATTCTGTATCTCTTCATACGCGGCGTTGACCTCTTTCATCTTCTCGCTTGCCAGATCAGCCAGATCGCTGTCGCGGTATTTATCGGGGTGGTACTTTCTCGCGAGGGCTCGGTACGCTTTTTTTATTTCATCGTCGGATGCGTTGGGAGACACACCCAGAACCTTGTAAGGATCAGTCATTTGCGTTTTCCTTTCCACTTTTTTCGGTAATATGTTCTTTTATTATCCCGTCAGTCCTTTCGGTTATTCCAAGATAAATAATGTTCTGAATTATATTTTTCACGGGCTCGTACTCTGTATCAATGAGGTCGACCGCCGCCTCAGCGCCGTAAAGATGATTTTTAATAGCGTAGGACACCGACGTAAGCTCCTCCTCGGTAGGCAACCGCCCGCCGTAGAGCCTTAGGAAAGGATTGTATCTTCCCTTTTGCGCGTCCTCTCGCATATCGTCCATAGCGTCGGCTATATATATCCACGCGCCGATATTCTTGCCCAGCTCGTAGGCTACGCGGGCATCACTTCCCTCAAAGCCGAATGACATTATCTCACCAAGAAGCCTTCCGAAGCAGTTGGCGGGCACATCTACGCTTACGCTGTCGCTTTTTTCCTCGGCTGCCAGCTCCTTAAGCACTTCCGCCACAGACGCGTCAAGTGCCGCAAGCTCAGGCTGACGCTTAAGGGCTCTTTTCCTTGCGTGTGCCACAAAGGGCAACACAAGCCTAGCCTTAAGGCGCTTAAACCCCTTCTCGTCCTGTAAATCGTCAATCACTTTTTGATAATTAAGAATAGACGACGCACCAGCGCAGTAGGACAGCACGGAATTTTTCTCCATTGAATTCCGCTTTTTCAGCGGATGAACCAAGCATCTTCGCTGCTTAAACTCTATTTTCTCGGGAGCGATAGCAAGTCTGACCAATGCCAGAAACACAAAATCATAATTGAGGGTCATACGGGAGCATTGACCTGTGCATTTTCCCATTGCCCGACACAGTCCGCAGTAGGTGCCGCGATAAAATTCGTATTCCTTCACCTTCAATTCGGCACTGTTGACCTTAACGTAACCGAACATATAGCACCTCCGCATACCGCTATCATTACAAACATTCATATTATCATACCGCATTTACAATAAAATTTCAATAGCGTATTTGTAAACATTTTAAAAAATCGGTATTTTTTACCGACTTTTTTTGACCCGAAGAAAAAAGCTTCGAAACTCGAAGCTTTTTTATTTATGATATTTAGTTCCCTTTTTAATATTGAAGGCTCGGTAGACCGCCTCAAGCAGTATAACGCGCATAAGCTGGTGCGGAAAGGTCAATTTCGACACGGAAAGCCGCATATCCGCTCTCTGCTTTACCGAGTCGGCAAGTCCAAAGGAGCTTCCTATAATAAAGCATATATCACCGGTCAGATTGGCAACCTCTCCTATTTTTTGCGCCAGCTCCTCGGAGGACACCTGCTTTCCCTCTACGCACATAGCCACGCAAAAGGCTCTGGTGGGTATCTGGGCAAATATTTTCTCGCTCTCCCTTGTCAGGGCGTTCCTTATCTCGCTGTCTGACGGGTTGTCCGACAACCGCTCTTCCTTTAGCTGTACCGTTTCAAATCTGCAAAAAGCCCCCAACCGCTTCTCATACTCGGCAGCCGCCTCACGCAGATACGCCTCCTTAAGCGTTCCAAGGGTTATAAATTTCACGTTCATCATAGGCTTTCACCTCCGTTACGAATTCCACAGGGCTGTCGGGACGGGCAACAAAGACTGCCGCCCCTGTTCCGCTGACCGCCCTGCTCACCTCGTCAAAAGCGAGCTCTGGCTCGTTGTTTTCTTCGCTGAGATGCGCAAGCATAAAGGCGCGTGTACCATTCTGGGCAAGCTCGGTAGCAAGCTCGGCGCACTCTGCATTGGAAAGGTGTCCGCGCTTCGACGCTACCCTTTGCTTCAGCTCTCTCGGATAGGGTCCCGTCATAAGCATATCCCTGTCGTGATTTGACTCTATGATAACCGCGTCACATCCCAAAAGATTTTCCTTTATCTCCTCGGATACGTATCCAATATCGGTAGCAAGTCCTAAAACAAGCTGTCCCTCTCCATCCGCAAGCTCCACTCGGTATCCAACGCTCATTCTGCTATCATGCGGAGTACGGAAGGAGGTCACGCATATATTTCCTACCTCCACCGAAAAATGAACGTCGTGCCTCTGAAGCCTTTGATGTATTACCGCCTTGGGGTCTGTATCAAATCTCTTTGCCGACACCTCGGTAATATGTATGGGAATATCCTTCTTTTTTGCCAACACCTCCAGCGCCGAAACGTGGTCGCTGTGCTCGTGGGTAATAAATATAGCGTCTATACCGTCTATGCTCTCCCCTATGGAACAAAGGGCATTGCAAAGAGCTCGGGCACTCTTTCCCGCGTCTATCAGAATGGCATTCTCACCCGCTCTGATAAATACGGAATTGCCGCCCGAGCCTGAATATAGCACGACTGTCCTGCAATCATTTCTCATTGTTAAAACCAACCGCTAAACATAGGAAGCACGAAAAGCTCCAAGGCTTCCATCAAAAATGTAACCAAAAAGGCTATTATCAATATGAGCATCCACTTTGAGCGCCTGAGCCTACGCTCGGCATCGGCAACAAAGCTCTGCTTTTTCTCCGCGCTCCACTCCTCGGGAAGCATATCAACCGTAACTCCCTTGCGTGAAAATCCTCGGTTATATATGATATATACGAAAACCAACACCGCAAGTATCGCCATATAGCTCCACATAACTATGGGGAAGAAGAAATCAACGGCAAGAGAAAAGCGATAAAAGGTAAATACTATAACCGAAAGCGCTACGGTACAAAGTACTCTTATGACTATTTTTCTGTCCTCAGAGCTTTGCTTTGCATCATTTAAAAGCACTTCGTCTTTATTCTTCTCCTTCATCGCTTTTCTCCTTTCGCAAATTGAAAATTTAAGCTATTCTTACAGCACCCTCGGGACGGATACGAAGAACGATACATTTACCCTCTCCGAATACGCTGTCCATAAGAGCTCTGAAGCCCTCGACGTCGCTCATGGGAACGTACGCCTGAATAGTTCCCGCAAATCCGCCGCCGTGTACACGCCACGCGCCGCTCTTGTCCGAAAGATACTTTTCAGCAAGGCAGAGTGCCAGAGAAAGTCCCTGCTCTGTAAGGTTCTTGGTGGTATAAACGTTCTGCAGGTAGCAGAAGGATGACTTACCCGAAGCAAGCACCTCGCTAAAGAATGCCTCAAGATCTCCACCCATAAGAGCCGCCTTCTGAGCCGCTACTCTCTTATTCTCCGCGAAGAAATGGAGCGCGCGGAGAACCGCTCTGTCGCCTACCTCCTCGCGAAGCGCGGGGATAGCCGCGATAAATTCCTTCTCGTCGACCTCACGGAGAACCTTCTTGCCGAAGTACGCCGCTGCCGCCTTCATCTCTGCGGGAACCGATGCGTAATCATCTGTAAGGTCAGCGTGGTTTCCGCCCGTATTTACGATACAGAGATTGTAGCCTGCCGCCGATATATCAAAGTCTACCTTGTCAATAACGGGAGCCTTGGGGTCCTCAAAATCAATAGCCACGATACCGCCCACAGCACAAGCCACCTGATCCATAAGTCCGCAGGGCTTGCCGAAAAATACGTTCTCGGAGTACTGAGCCAGCTTAGCTATCTCAACGTTATCTACCTTTCCGTCGTTATACATATGGCTGAGAATGTTTCCTACCATATCCTCAAATGCGGCGGAGGAGGAAAGTCCCGAGCCCTTGAGAACGTTAGACGTGGTATAAGCATCAAAGCCGCCTATTGCGTATCCGTCCTTAAGGAAGCCCTGACACATACCGGCTATTATAGACTCGGAGGTGCCGAATTTTGCCTCTACGGGCGCGGTGTAAGCCGCAAAGTCAACTACATCCTCGGGGAAGCCCTCGCTCTTTATGCGGATAACGCTGTCGCTTCTCTTGGCAGCTACTGCTATTATGTCGAGGTCTATGGATGCCGCTACCACGCAGCCGTGGTTGTGGTCGGTGTGGTTGCCCGACAGCTCGCTTCTGCCCGCTACCGAGTAAAGGGTTATATCTCTGTCCTCCCCGTAAATAGCCGCAAACTCGTCTATTGCCGCAGCGTAGCGAGCCTTCTGTGCGGATACCGCAGCCTCACCGTAGATGTGTGTAAGTACGTTGTCTATACCGCCTGCGGCGATATGAGCCTTCATCTGCTGAATGTTCATAATATATCTCCTGAAGCATTTAAAATTTTTCCGCTTATATTATAACATCTAAGCGAATTTTTTTCAATGATTTTTTCAGTTTATTTTAATTTTATTTATATTTTCTTTTCAAAATCCAACTTGCTATTGAAATTTTGCCTGAATTAGTGTATAATAAACCTGTACTTTTAAAAAAGGAGGCACTAAATGAGTTATTTCAAAAAATTCACCGACATGTGCGCGTTCATTGGTGCCTTTTGTGCCGCTGTATTTTTTATAGTGAAATATATGAATTTTGACCCTGTTATCTCCGAGGAAGCCCCCGGCAAGCTGGAGCAATTTCTTGAGCCCACCTCAAAAAGCGACTACACTATGCTCCTGCCGTTGATATTGATTCTATTCCTCTCTGCGATTTTGGGCTTTGCTCTGAGAAGGTTTCCATTTGTTTGCTTCGCCTTCTCTATTGTACCCGCGCTGTACGTATCCTTTATGTTTGAAAAGGGAGTTCTCTACGAGCTTATAGGTATAATGGTCATAGTATGCGCGCTTCACGTAGTTGGAAATCTTGCGGAGTGCGCGGTTCGTGATAAGGAGGACGGAAAGCACAGACTCTCCGCCGCCGCTAAGATATCCTCGCTGATGGGCGCGATACTCTGCTTCCGTATCATAAAGCTATCAAAGCTGACACCCCCTGAGGACACAGAGGGCCTCACCCTTTTTGAAAAGGACATACTCCTTGATTTCAAGCCACTTGACGCCCAAATAATATCAAAGCTCTTTTGGATGTTTGTCATTTTGTTAGCCGTAAGTATTTTGTTATATAACGTTTATTTTATAGACGCAATCCTTTCGATAGTTCCCGCGGTGTACGCCGTACACGCTATGCTCTCGGACAATCTCGGTGCCGCCCCGTCCGTCTTCCTTGTAATGACGGTGATATGCGCGGTCAGCCACCTTGTTCTTACGGTGTTTGAAAACAACCTTTCAAGAAAAGAGCAGTTTGAATCTTCAATGCAATAAAAAAGAGCCTTTCGGCTCTTTTTTATTTTACGCGTTATCTCCGTCGAGAAAGATAACTATCTTTCTGTTGTTCTCAGAACCGATAGAGTTGGTAGACACACCCTCTATGTTCTGTATCTCAGAGTGAATTATTCTTCTCTCATAGGGATTCATAGGCTCGAGCATAACGCTCTTCTTGTATTTGAGTACCTTTGCCGCCATCTTTCTTGCAAGAGCGCGGAGTGTTTCCTCTCTCTTTGCGCGGTAGCCCTCTACGTCTACGCTTATCTTTACGTATTCCTCCTTCTTGCCGTTTACTCGCTTGTTAGCCGCGAGATTCGCAAGATACTGTAAGGAATCAAGAGTCTCACCGTGGTGACCGATAAGAATTGCAGCACTCTCACCGTTTATGGCTATTACGTGCTCACCGTTCTCTCCGTCGGTCATGGTGACCTTTGCGTCAAGCTCCATATCCGCAACCAGCTTCTCAATGAATGCCAACGCCTCTGCTTCCTTTCCTTCTGTGTATGTGGCGCTTATTTTTGCGTCGGTAGCACCTATTCCGAGAAAGCCCTTCTTAGCCTCCTCGATAACGGTATATTCTATTTTTTCAGCGGAGGGCGCTCCAAGCTCCTCCACAGCCTTGGCAACAGCCTCTTCAACGCTCTTGCCGCTTACTATAATTTCCTTTTTCACTTTATTATCTCCATTTGTCCTTATTATTTTTCGTCAGACTTTTCTTCTTCGCCTTCACTGCTTTCGGGCTTGCGCTCATCCTCTTTAATAGGCGCGGCTGAGAGAATTCCCTTCTTCTTACCCGCTGCCTGCTTTTTGGCTTCCGCCTCCGCTGCCTCCTGAGCCTCAAGGGCTTCCTTGTGCTTTCTTGCCGCCTCGGCAGTATCCTCAAAGTCCTCGTCGTCTATATGATGGAGAGAACGCACTACCTTGCCGGATTTCTTGACCGAAGTACTCCTCTCAACACGCGCACCGACTTCCTTTTCAGCAGCTCTGTAATCCTCCTCGGTAAACTTGGGAAGAGGCATAGCGTAGTAAAGGATAGCCTGCTTAGCCACTCCGAGGAAGCTCTTGAATATCCAGTAAACACCAAGTGCTGCGGGAACTCCGAAGGAGATGAACACGCTGAGCAAGGGCATCGTTATATCCATCATCTTGTTAGAGCAGCCTGTCTGAGCCTGCTGAGCATCGTTTGCGGGCTGGTAAGAGAGCTTTCTTGTCATCTTCATACTAAAGAAGTATGCCAAGAAGGTTATTATGGGAACGAGAAGTATGAGCCATCCCGATACTGTCTTAATAGCGTCGAGATTCATACATTCCATAGGGGATACCGAAAGGTCCAGAACCTTGAAAATATTGAGGTTAGGAACGCTATTATATACCTCTTCTGTAAATCCAAGTCCCTCAAAAGCCTTGAAATAGCTGTAATCGTGCGCTCTTATCTGGCTGAGAACCCCCATGGTTCCTCTGCTGATATCTGCGCCAAGGTGATTAGAGATAGCATTTATAGCGTCGGTGCTCAATCCGCATATATATCTGAGCGGGTCGATAACGATATTATAAAGGGCTATGAGAAGCGGGAACTGTATAAGAAGAGGCAGACAACCGCTCATCGGGTTGTAGCCCTCCTTCTGGTAGAGCTCCTGTATCTCCTGAGCCATTTTTTGCTGAGTTGGTTTGTCGTCTCTGCCCGCATACTTCTTGCGTATCGCCATTTCCTTTGGGCGAAGACGAGCCTGCTTAATAGAGTTCTTTTGCTGCTTGATACCGAAGGGCAACAGGATTATCTCAACTATTATAGCGAATATCAGGATAGCGAACAGATAGTTGCCGCCTACGATATTACTGCAAAGCTTGAGAACCCAACCCAACGGCTTGTTGATTATGTCCATCATTTTTTAATTCTCCTCTCTGTTGGACAGAGTAGTGTCATTATTGTCTTTATCATTCTCCACATCCCTTTGATACTTCGGAATCCTTTTGTGCTTTTTTTCGGGAACGGGGTCATACCCTCCCGCGCAGAACGGATTGCAGCGCAATATGCGCCTCACCGTCAGCCAAAGGCCCACGAAAAAGCCACGTTTCATAAACGCTTCAAGAGCGTAGGCAGAGCACGTAGGCGTAAACCTACATGTGGGATTTCGTTTCAGAGGTGATAAAAATTTCTGATAAAAGCGTATGAGCCATGCGCAAACATACTTCATTTAATTTTCCTTACCGCGGGCATCGCTCTCGGGCACACCCGCCAAAGAAAGCATTTCAAGCCTTGAAAAAGCATATCTGAGCTCTCGGGCAACGTCGGTGCTTTTTTTGCTAAGCAACGCGCCGCGAGCACTTATAACGATAAGATTACCCGTCTTAAGCTCTGACTTTACCGTATCGTAAGCCGCGCGTATGACACGCTTCGCTCGGTTTCGAGCCACCGCTCCTCCAAGCTTTTTTGATACCGAAAGTCCAAGTCGGTTAACTCGCTTCTTCTGGGGGTTCGCCTTTGCCAGCCTGTCCGCCGCCAGATCGCGCAGCACGTAGACCGCCACCAGCTTTCCCACAAAGCTTTTACCCTTGCGGTAAGTCTTGTTATAAAGATGATTTTCTCTTATCGCAATGCTTTTCATTCCTTGCCTTCTCTTTCCTTACAGAATGTCGGCATTCTTCGCCTCAAACCAAAAACCCCGATGCTCACAAAAAGCAGGCGTCTGCTTTTGGGGGTCACCGGCGGTTTTATGTGTCAGGCTATCGAACATCAGTCCGACAAAATCAATAGGTCAATCTTTTTCTGCCCTTAGCGCGTCTTCTCTTCAATACATTTCTGCCGTCAGCAGTTGCCATTCTCTTTCTGAAGCCGTGCTCTTTCTTTCTCTGACGCTTTTTGGGTTGATAAGTTCTGAGCATTTACCTGCACCTCCTTATTTTTGTTTTAATTCCGGATCGTGTCTGGCCCGGAATTATCCGGAAGCGTGTTGCTGTTATAGCCAAAATAACGCTTTTACACAATGACATCTTATATTTAACCATATTTTCCTCTGTTTGTCAAGATGTTTTTTAATTTTTTCTTTCACTTTGGCAAACTTTTTTTACTTTGACTAAAATATGCGAAAAATCGTTGCACAGTTTGGTTTTTTGTGATAAAATGTAGGAAGTAAGAAAAGGCGGTGCATTATGGACATAATAAAGGAAGATATTTTCAGAAAGCAACTGAAAAAAGGGCTCTCGGGCGGATACCTCTTTTTTGGCGAGGAGGACTATCTCAAGAGCTTTTCTCTGCGTGCCGCCAGAGAAGCTGTATGTACAGACGAAACCTTCGCCGTCTTTAACGACGTGCGAATCGACCCTATGGATTATTCGGCATCAGCTCTCGTCAATGCTCTTATGCCGCCTCCTATGATGTGCGAGCAAAAGATAGTGACAGTCAGCGGGCTCGCCATATCGGATATGAAGCAATCCGAGCTGGACGAGCTTTGCGAAGTACTCTCTGCCCTCACCGAATATGATTATAACGTGCTTATAATATCGGTTCCCGCGGGTCTTATAGACGAGGGAAAGCTCCCGAAAGCCCCCTCGGCGGTGCTTACCGAGCTTTCAAAATACCTGACGCCCGTACAGTTTGACACTATTTCGGGGGCAAGACTGACAAGCTGGATAGGAAAGCACTTCGAGCATCACGGAGTCAGCGCATCTCCCGCTATATGTAATATGCTAATTGAACGCTGCGGAAAATCTATGTTCACGCTTTCCGCCGAAACAGAAAAGATATCCTATTACGTTCTTTCTCACGGGCGAAAAGAAATAACAGCAGCGGATGTAGATAACATCTCGGCATCCGTTATCGACTCAGACGCTTACGCGCTTACCAACGCCATACTGGACGGAAGATACGACGAAGCTATTGACGCGCTGAACGTTATGAGATTTAGGCGTGTGGAGCCCGTAATAATTCTCTCCGAGGTATCCCGCGCGGTTTGCGACCTACTGGCGATAAAAACACTGCAAGGCGAAGGACTTCCCGTAGGCGAGATTGCCGCTGTGCTTAAGATCAACGAATACAAAACCAAGCTCTACGCACAGGCGGCTGCCTCAAAATCCGAGCAAAAGCTAAAGCGCGCGCTGCTTCTCTGCTCCGAAGCGGACCTCGCGCTAAAGCTCTCCCCTCAGGGCTACACCGCGATAGACCGGCTTATCTGCTGTCTGTAATCAATTTTAAAAAGCTGATTCATTGTTACGTGAATCAGCTTTTTCATTTTACTTAAATTTTAAAGCGCGATATCGTTAGCTATCTTATAGAGCTCCTTGATCTCTGCGGTACGCTTATCGCATATAGCCTTCATTGCGGCTATATCCTCATCACCGTACTTGTCAAGGTCTCCGTCCTTAAGCTTTTTCTTGTACATTCTGTCTGTGGTCAGCGCGAATACGATATCCATAGGAACGTACTTTCCGTCCTCTTCTATAACTATGAGGTCGCTCTTGCCCTCAAGAAGAAGCTCCACTGCCCTGACGCCCATTCTGGACGCTGTCAGACGGTCACGAAGCGTAGGATTTCCGCCTCTTACAAAATGCGCAAGTCGCGCAAATCTTGTTTCCATAATATCTCTCTGACATATCTCCGTAAAATATTCGCCGTAAGGTATCTTGTTGCCGTTCTCATCGGTGTGGAATACGCCTTCGCTTACGACAACTATCATACCTCTCTTCCCTGCCGCTCTTGCTCTCTTTATTCTGTCAAGAGCCTCTGCTTCATCAAAGGGCACCTCGGGAATAGCAACAGCGATAGCGCCTGAGGCGATAGCGGTTCTTACCGCGATATCTCCGCAATCTCTTCCCATTACCTCAACTACGTTGCAGCGCGCGTGGGACTCGCAGGTATCCATAAAATTATCGAGAGCGTCAAGAACCGTATTCATAGCGGTATCAAAGCCAACGGTATAGTCGGTAGCCGTGATATCGTTATCTATTGTACCGGCAACTCCCACGGTGGGAATTCCGTGAAGGCTAAGGTCGGTAGCTCCTCTGAAGGTTCCGTCTCCGCCGATAGCAACTATTGCGTCTATTTTATGCTTCTTGCAGGTAGCGATAGCCTTTTGCATACCCTCCTCGGTAGCAAATTCGGGACAGCGGTCGGAATATATACAGGTTCCCCCGCGCTTGATGATACCGTTCACGGTATCCATAGTCATAGGAACCACCTTGTCGTTTATAAGTCCGCTGTAACCGCCCAGAACAGCAACCACATCAAGTCCCTGCTCAATTGCCTTGTCGGTGATAGCGCGTATTGCGGCATTCATTCCTGGAGCGTCTCCGCCCGATGTAAGTACGCCTATTTTCTTTATCTTATCCATATCATTCACCCTTCCTCTTGATGCAAAGCATCTTCGTCAGCAAAATGTCAAACTTTAGGTATATTGCCATTATTGTACTACACATTAAAGAAAAAATCAAGAGGTATGCAAAAAAAAGTTGACCTTTTACCAAATTATTTACTCGCTATATATTTCAGCACCATATCATACGCATTAGTGGCACTGACGGTGCGTATAAACTCCCTGCTTCTGTTGGAGGACAGCGACAGCCTTCTGAAGCTCTCCCCCTCCTCGGTGCTTATACCGAGATACACCGTTCCCACGGGAGCCTCCTCAGTTCCTCCCCCCGGACCCGCAATGCCCGTAGCGGATATACCTATATCGCTTCCCGTGCGTTCTCTGACCCCGCGCGCCATCTCCATTGCCACCTCGGCAGAGATAGCCGTATATCTGTCAAGAGTTTCGCCTTTCACTCCCAAAAGCCTTTGCTTGACCTCGTTGGTATACGTGACGCACCCGCCAAAAAACACGTCGGAGCAGCCGGGGATATCGGTTATTCTCTTGGCAATAAGTCCACCCGTGCAGGATTCCGCCGCTGACAGCGTAAGTCCGCTCTCATGAAGCTTCATTACCAGCGCGTTCTCTATGGTATCGGTATCTATGCCGTAAACGAAGCAGCCCACCTCGCTCTCGATTATCCTTTTTACGCACTCATCGCACATAGCGGCGGCGCTTTCCTTGTCGTCGCTTCTGGCAGTAACGCGCAGACGCACCTCTCCCGACTGACAGTAGGGCGCAACGCTGGGATTTTCCGACTCTGTAAGAAGCTTATCCATTTTTTCTGCCAGAGCCGACTCTCCTATACCAAAGAAATGAACGTTTCGGCTGACGATAGCCGCGTCACATTTCTTTTCCAGATAAGGCACTACCTCTTCATCAAAAAGGGGCATCAGCTCCACGGGAGGTCCGGGTAGCATTATAACGGTCTTTGACTCGTTTTCAATGGCAAGAGCGGGAGCTGTGCCGTACCTGTTTGGGAAAACTATGGCTCCCTCGGGCATCACAGCCTGCTTCTCGTTATTTTGAGTCATCACCCTGCCGGTTTTCTTGAAATAATCGCGGATAGTCTCCAAGGACTCTTGGTGAAGTCTCATAGGTCTGCCAAAAAATTTTGCCACTGTCTCCTTGGTGAGATCGTCCTTAGTGGGACCCAAGCCACCGCTCATAACGACTATATCAGCCCGCTCAAGACAAGCCGCCAGCGCATCGCAGAGCCGCTGAGGATTGTCACCAACAGCTACTTGGCGGTACACTCCTATTCCCAGCTCCGCAAGTCTTCGGGAAAGAAAGGCGGCATTGGTATTCACTATATCACCGAGCAAAAGCTCGGTACCTACGCAGAGTATCTCTGCTCTTTGTGTGGTTTCTGCCATAAATATCTCCATCAAAAATCTGTTTTTTCACGCTTTATTGTGCCAAACATTTGTTTTAAGAAAATAATATATTGGTAAATTTTCTGTGAATTTTAAGGATAATTCCCGCAAAAATCCGCAAATACTGTTAAAATGTATCTGACATCCAAGGGAAGGAGCTTCGGTAATGAAAGACTGTGATATCTGCCCGCGCAAATGCGGTGTTGACCGCTCGCAAGGCAAAGCGGGATACTGCGGCGAGAGCCATACGCTGCGCGTTGCCCGTGTTGCGCCTCATCACTTTGAAGAGCCCCCCATAAGCGGAGCTCGGGGCTCGGGCACCGTATTCTTTTCGGGATGCTCTCTGCGATGCGTATTCTGTCAGAACCGCGACATAAGCCGCCGAGGCGGTGCGGGAGCGGATATGACCGATGAGGAGCTGTACCGCGCCATTCTTGAGCTTCAGGACAGCGGGGTGCACAATATAAATCTGGTAACTCCCACCCATTTTGTTCACCGCCTTGTGCCTATACTTGAAAGATTGCGAGCAAGCAACGACCTCAAAATACCCGTAGTATATAATTCCGCGGGATACGAGAGCATCGACTCGCTCAGGAGGCTTGACGGTCTTATTGACATATATATGCCCGACTTCAAGTATTTTTCCTCGGAGCTGTCCGAAAAATACTCCTCGGCACCCGACTATTTCTCTGTGGCATCTGCGGCTATACAAGAGATGTTCAGACAGGTAGGCAGATATGGCTTTTCTCAAAGCGAGCCCGATATACTGCGGAGCGGTCTTATAGTCAGACATTTAGTTCTTCCGGGATGCCGCCACGACAGCATCGCCGTGCTGGAGCAGCTGTCATCTCTCCTTCCCAAGGAGGATATACTTCTCAGCCTTATGAGTCAATACACCCCCGAATTTGCTTTCGATACGCCCTATAAGGAGCTTCACCGCCGTGTTACCTCCTTTGAATATTCCTGCGTTGTAAAAAAGGCAGAACAGCTGGGCTTTGAAGGATTTATACAGGCGAGAGACTCATCTTCGTCAAAATTCACCCCCGATTTTAAATAAGATGATATTTGAGAAAGAAAATTTTTCGAAAAACTATTTACAAATAAATCCGTTTGTGTTATAATATGCGTGTATGTCGTTAACTCGGTATGCGGATATATGTATTGCCAAGCAATTTTTCACCCGCCGCCTGCTGTGTTATCGATAAATATATTTTTGAAAGGTGAATACCAAAAATGTTGAAAGACGAAAAGCAGACAATTATTGAGCAGTATGCTACACACGAGGGCGACACAGGTTCTCCCGAGGTTCAGATCGCACTTCTGACCTACAGAATAAAGAACCTCACCGAGCACCTCAAGAGCAATCACAAGGACCATCACAGCCGCCGCGGCTTGCAGAAGATGGTAGGTCACAGAAGAAACCTTCTCGGTTATCTCCAGAAGACCGACATCGAGCGCTACCGTGCGATCGTTGAGAAGCTTGGACTCAGAAAGTAATAGCAAAATAGTTGTCGGAGTGAAGAGTAAAGCTGTTTTTACTCCTCACTCCCTTACTCTTTATTTTACCCCTTTTTATTTCTTGCAGGTATTCTCACATCGTATTAGCAGTTAATCATTCGCCGCGCAATGCGGGCGGCGCGTGCTTAAGTGCTAAACCTTGTGAGATAATATCAATATATTTTTTGGAGGATATTATGTCTAATTCAATTAGCACACCCATCGAATTCAAGAATTACAAGGTGTTCCGCTATACCTTTGCCGGACGTCCCCTTGTTATCGAAACAGGTAAGATGGCAGGACTTGCTAACGGTTCTGTTCTTATCCGCTACGGCGAGACCGTGCTCCTTTGCTGCGCTACCGCGTCCGCAAAGCCCCGTGACGGTATCGACTTCCTTCCCCTCTCGGTCGACTACGACGAGAGAATGTACGCGGCAGGAAAGATACCCGGCGGATATCTTAAGAGAGAGGGCAAGCCTTCCGAAAAGGCTGTTCTTACCTCCCGCGTTATCGACCGTCCCATCCGTCCCCTCTTCCCCAAGGACCTCCGCAACGACGTTGCGCTCACCCTTACGGTTATGTCGGTTGACCCCGATTGCTCTCCTGAGATCACCGCTATGATCGGTGCTTCTACCGCTCTGGCAATCTCTGATATTCCGTGGAACGGACCTATCGGCGGCGTGTTTATGGGTCTT
>CAJGCD010000016.1 GCA_904501715.1 uncultured Clostridia bacterium | reverse complement strand
CGTGTACCGATGAAACGGCTATGGGCTCAACCTCAAAGCCAAGCTCATAAAATTCATAAAATTCAAAGGGCAGTCCACCAACTCTATCGCATTTGTTAATGCAGGGAACGATAGGCTTTCCGCTCTTTTGGAGCATTACCGCGATATCTCTGTCGTCGGCTGTAAGCCCCGTGCGAACGTCGCACATAAAGATTATAACGTCGGCGCTCTCGATAGCTACCTCAGCCTGAAAGCGCATCTGCTTCAGGATTATATCATCGGTTTTTGGCTCTATTCCGCCCGTGTCGATAACGACCAGCTTTTTGCCGCACCATTCGGTCTCACCGTATATGCGGTCACGGGTAACACCGGGGGTATCCTCCACGATGGAGCGGCGCTCTCCGATAAGCTTATTAAAAAGTGTGCTTTTGCCTACGTTAGGTCTGCCCACAATAGCAACGATAGGTTTTCCCATTTATATTCACCTTCCTTTGTCTTAGTTTGTTCCAAGTATCTTCGCAAGAAAATCGCAAGCCTCGCTGTCAGCGGGAGTTACCGTGACACCAAGCTTTTCCGAAAGCTCATTCGGGGATATGTCGTCAAGGAAAACGTCGCCCTCGGCACGCAGAGAGGAGGAGGGAATAAAAAGCTCCTCGCCAAGCTCCTTGTCCGCGAGCTGTTCGCTTATATCCTTTCCCGTAAGAAGCCCCGAAACTGTTATAAGCTCTCCGAAGAAGTTATTTTTTATTCTGTATACGTTTACCTTGATACCGTCAAATTTGTCCTCAATAAGCCTTGCTAAAGAGCATATATGCTCATAAGCCGCATAGCCCGTTGCCACGGATACGGTGCGGCGCTTGTAATCGGTATAGGGAGTGATATCCTCCAGCTCGTATTCCACAGCGCTTCGCATATCGGTAAGCATTCCCACGCCGTTTTCTATCTGTGAATAATCCTCATAGTATTCGTCGGCGGGCATAGGAAGCCCCGCGTTTATATAAAACTCGTCAGAGGGATATACAAGGCGAGTGCCAAGCTCCCTTTTGCACCAATCTCCGTAAGCGTTTATCTGCTTTATCACAGCGGCGGATTCCTCAGGAGTAAATGGCTCTAAGGGATAAAGCTTATCTCTGAATTGTGTCAGCCCCGCGGGAACGATAGCCACGCTCTGGAGAGCGGGATAAAGGGCGATAAGGTCGTGGAGAGAGCGGTCAAGCTCCTCTTTGTCGTTAAGTCCCTTGCAGAGAACTATCTGACAGCAAAGGGAAATGCCCGCGTCCGCAAGCCGTTTGAGATACGACAGCACCTCGCCCGCGCGCTTGTTGTGCATCATCCTTTTCCGCAATTCGGGATTTGTGGTGTGCACCGATACGTTTACGGGAGAAATATGCATCTCTATTATGCGGTCGATATCTCTGTCGCGCATATTGGTAAGAGTGACGTAATTTCCGTGGAGAAAGGACAGACGGGAGTCGTCATCCTTGAAATAAAGTGTTTCTCTCATACCCTTTGGGAGCTGGTCTATGAAACAGAATACGCATTTATTTTCGCAGGAATGCTTCTTGTCCATAAGCGGAGTTTCAAAGTCAAGACCTATATCGTCGTATTCCTTTTTTGTTATGGTGACTTCAAGCTCTCGTTCGCCTCTGCGGACAAGGAGTGCTATCTGCTTATTGGCAAGGTGAAAGCGGTAATCAAGCACGTCGTTTATTTCCTTGCCGTTTATTGATACAAGTATATCACCCCTAAGCAACCCCGCTTTTTCTGCTCTGCTTCGCGGAAGGACATCCGTTATGGCTACCATTTGCTTTCTCCTTTCTGCCTTGGCATAAATATTCATATTATTATATCACATTTTTCACCTTATGTCAAAGCTTTTATAAGAAAATAAGCAGAAAAGCTTTCTTTTGGTAATAAAAATGAGCTTTTACTCATAGAGTATTGATGAAGAAATAAAATTTGATACGCCGAAGGGAGAAATAAAATGGAAATGAATCAAGATATGGGCATAACACAAAGGCTTTCAATGCCTATGTGTGGGAGAGTGGTCAATAGCGATATATCCGAGGATTTCACCCTGCCCGATTACTATCCCGAAATACGCAGAGTTCTTTATGTCAGGGAGGATATTCCCACACCCGCGAGATTTATAAGCGGAAATAAGATAGACGTAAACGGAGTGGTGGATTATACTCTTGTATACGTAAACAGTGACGGAGGAGTATCCAGCGCGCCCCTTTCGGCTGAATATTCCTTTGCGCTACCCATAGAAAATCCCGCTGATTTTGAGCTTGGAGAGGGAGTTACGGTTATGGCTCATACCGTTGCCGATTCCTCAAGCGTAAGGGTAAGCGCGCCTCGAAAGCTCCAGATACGCTCACATTTGCGTTCTGCTGTCAGCGCTTACGGAAAGATGCTGTGCGAGGATAATTTCTCGGGACTTCAATCGGAGGGGAGCGTAGAAAGGCTTTACGGAGAGTCGGTATGTGGGGAGATAGTCTGTGAAAGCTCGGACGTTATCACCCTTGAGGATGAATACGCGCTTCCCTCTGAGGAATGCGGTGTAGCTCTTGCCGACGGCGGCGTATATATAGAGGACAGCCGAATTGAGGGCGAGATGATACGCATAAGGGGAGAGGCGGTCATAAGAATACTCGTTAGCTGTGCAAATCAAGTAAGAGAAACTGTGACAAGACGGTTGCCCTTTGAGGCAGAAACCGATATTGACGGTATTGCCTCCGAGGGAGATGCCCTTGTGAGAGTAAGCGGAACGGTCACAGACTTGGCTCTTAACGTGGAGGAGGGCAGAGTAATGACAGAAGCCAACGTGGTCCTTGAGGTATGCGTAGGGCAGAATAAGCCCGTAAGATACACAAGGGATATTTATTCCGTGGAGCAGGAATCCGAGGCAAAAATGCGTCTTTACCGAATGCCCATTGTGCTTGAAAACAGAAATCTTAGCTTTACTCAAAATGATAAAATAGAATTGTCCGAGCTGAATTTCCCGCAGGGCGGAGAAATAGTACATACCCAAGGCAACGCTATTTTTGACCAAGCGGTGCTTGATGAAGGTAAATATATTTTAAGCGGAAGCTGTAAGTACGATTTGATATGCCTCACAGACGGCGAATATTCCCACGTAGAGGTAAAGCTTCCCCTTAAGTATGAGCTTGAGGGTAACAGAGATATAGAAAGCTTTGACCTGAATGCAAGGCTTATGAACTGCAAGGTAAGAAAGGACGGGGAATTTCTTGATTTTGATTCGGAGATTCATTTAGCGTGTACCGTAATGGGTCGGAATGATACCGAAATCGTTGAGCAGGTCAGCTTCGGCGAGGGCAGAGAGGACAGCACCAATAACTGGATAGTATATTACGTAACTCCCGAGGACGATATATGGAATATCGCGAAGAGATACGGAGTAAGGGAAGCGGATATTAAGGGCGACCCCTCGGCAGACAGATACGTTACAATAGAAAGATAGAATAAATGATAATGGGACTGTCCGTCAGGACAGTCCCATATTATTTTCCAAAAATGTGAGTAACTCTTTTGTATATCTTTCTTCATCATAGAAGATAGCCTCTCCGTGGTCGGCATCCTTAAATAAAGAGAGCGTGGCTCTTTTGGGTGAGGCATCCGCTATATTTACCGAGTGACGGTGAGGTACGTATCCGTCCCTGTCACCGTGGAATATTAGGATGGGAAGATGGGTATTGGCAACGCATTTTGCCGAGGTGGGGGTTGTAAGGTCGAATTTAGCCAGTGTCTTACACCAGAAATTGACGAAATACAAAATGGGCTTCGGATATATTCTGTGCCTTTTCCATATAACGTATGAAACGATATCCCACGGTGAGGAGAAGGGACAGTCGGCTATAACACAGCGAAGAGCCTTATCGGATTTGTCGGCAAGTGCGCTTGCCATAAGCACCGTAGCGCCGCCCATAGAAAGCCCCATAAGGGCTACGGGCATTTCCTTTCCGAAAATATCCGCCGCCTTTTTTCTCCACGCCATGGCGTCAAAGCGTTCCTTAGAGCCGTAGCAGATATATTTGCCCTCGCTTCTTCCGTGGGCGCGTTGGTCTGCAACTATGAGATGATATCCCGCCTCGTGGAGAATCCTCATCTGCATACAGGTGTCCCGCCGCGCTGAGGAGCGGTAGCCGTGAAATACTATTACAACTCCTTTTGCTATGGTATCTTTTTTCACGTTTATCACTGTGGCATACAGCTTCAGTCCGTCCATAGAGGTTATGCTTATTTCTTTTGTTCTGTTCTCGTCAAACCAATTATAATCCTCCCGCAGTCTTACCTCGGTTGACAGTGACAGCTTGTTTTCACTGAACATACCGTCAAAGGTTTCGGGACGCTCGGGACGCCGTTTACATACGCGAAGAAATATTACGTATCCCGCTATCATAAATATTGCAAATAGCAAGAATACAAGTGACAATGAAATATATATAAAGGGCATATTACCACCGCCTTTCATTAAAGATTATTTTACCACAAAATGAGGAAAAATTCAACCAAATAAAAAAGAGCCGAGCAAAAATTTTGCTCGGCTCGAAAAATTTAATCGAAGAAGTACCGCTCAACGATTGACTCACAGGTAGCCATAGGGAACTCCTCGGGTTCCTCAGGCTCCTCGGGCTCTTCCGTTTCGGGAGGAGTTACCGTGGGCTGGTCTGTGGTAGGCTCTGATGTCTTTGGCAGAGTGTAATAGGATTCCGTAGATGCGATATTGTCACAGTATTTGTCATAGAGTGAATCCGACAGGTCGGGGTCCTCGTCTATAACCAGCATTGACGCTGTATACAGTGCCGCCGCTGAGGTGAGTCGGTCGCACAGAGGAAAATCCAAGTCCAAGGAGAGATACACGGGGCTGAAGCTGAATGCGGCGTCAAGACCGTCCATAGTGCGTATCTTCTTATCCAAAGAGGTGTTCAGGGAACAGAAGGAGGCTATAAGATAGGGAGCGCGCTCCTCGTAATCCTCAAGATTTATTCCCGATATATCTTCACCTATGAGTGCCAAAGAGTTATTGTAGATATCTCTGTTAGTTACGGGCATATCTCAAAGCATCAGTCGTTTACGGGTACGCCAACCTTAAGGCAGACCATCTCGTTGGGGTAAACTACCTTTGCGCCGTAGAGGTGGAGTCCCTTTACAGCATCCGCAAAGCGCTTCTCGGGACGGTATGCGTCTATCTCGGAGAACTGCTCCGCGTAAGCGATAGCTCTGGTGGTTCTCATAAGGCAGTTGTAGTAGATAACACCGTCGCCCTCTTCCTTCTTTATGTTGTTGGACACGTATATCTTGCAACCCGCAAAGGAGCCAAGGTATCCTGTTTCAGCCACAGAGCTGTCGCAGAAGGGAAGCGCAAGCTTCTCCTTGAGTATCTCGGATGCTACCGCGGGAGAGACCTCGAGTACTACGTTCTCCATATCGGATACGTTGTTCTCGTAAAGCTTCTGACGGGCTGCAATTATCTTGTTGAGCAGCTCGCCGGAGGTCGTGTTATCGCAGCTTACGGTAGCCCCTGCCTCGGATACAAGAGAATATACGTACTGGTCAGCCTTGTTGGCAATGGAACTTGCAGCTATCTTCATAGCCGCATCCATAAGCTTGGGGGTGCACTGAGTCCTGTCAATATCGTCGATCTGGAAATTGAAGTATTTTGCCTGATCGATATTAAGCTCCTGAACGGTGTCGGAGAGTGCCTGAGGATTGGACATATCGGTGTCCTTGGTGTAGTCGTTTACGTCGATGCTTCCGACTCCGCAGATCTTGACCACCGAGCCCTTGTTTTTGATTTCGCCCTCGTAGTCACGGTTGCAGTGTGCAACTGCTATGTACTGCTTGTCGAGTGCGGTGGTGAGATTTTCGCTCCAGATAGTAGGGATAAAGTTTGTGATTGCCATAATAAAATTCCTTTCTTTTTATGTTTTATTTTTACATCCACTTTGACATGGATTTTTTTATTTTTGAGTAGTTTGCGTGTACCTCCGACGGGGACATTTTTCTTACGTCCTCTGGGGTAAAATATTCATTTGCTGTGTCTTTGCCCGCGACACCTGCGGAGCGCGATGCGTTGGAGGCATTTATTTTTGCTATGCGCGCTCTTTCGGCATCCATGCGCTTTTCGTAAAGGGCGTAGGATGCGCTCAGAGCGGTTCCTTTCTTTACGGACTCCCAAACGCTTTCGGGAATCTCATCAAGGTCTACGTCGGGAAAGAGAAGACTGAAATCGCTTACCTCCTGCAGCATTCTGCTATGGGTCTCCCGCTCTGCCTCAAGGGCGGATATCTGCTCCTTTAGAGAACGTATCTCATCCTTAAGAGCGTCTATGCCCTTATCCTCCTCTGTGGGGGTACTGTCCGAGATTTCCTCGGCTTCTGTGGGAATAATCTCCTCAAGCTCCGAGGGAATATTCTCCTCAAGCTCCGCGGCTTCTGTGAGCTCTTCGGTAATAATGTTTTCCTCGCTCATATTTCCTCCTCATTTTCTTTCTTGGCAGAAGATAGAGCTTCTGCATTTTTTATAAGGTCATCTCTGTCGGACAAGGTTCCCGCAGGCAAGCGCTTTACGTATTCCGAAAGACTTATATGACCTCCGTTGAAAAGCTTATCAAGTATGCTCTGTGTACTTGCCGCGCTGAAGCGTGATACCTCGCTTACCTCTACCTCGGCGCAAAGGATGTCGTTTTTCAGCACCGAAAACTCCACGTTGCGTACCTTTATTCCGTCCTTTGTGTAGCAGGGAATAAGTCGCTCTGAGGGATAGTAGGCGCACATCATATCAGCCCAGATATTAGCAAGGTCGGATATGCACTGGTAATACGCGCTTCTTATATGAGCAAGAGGTATTCTTGAGGTTTCCTGAAGCGCCAGAATTGCGCTGGTGTTATCGGCTTCAAGATTACCCAAAGCCGATTCGGTAGCACCCATAAGCTCCTTGGTAAGATTTACCGAGCTGTCGATAAGCTCCATATAACCGTTTTGCATCTTTCCGACACCTATTACGCTTACCGAGTCGGCAATATTTCCTCCGCCGTAGGCGGCGATAGCCTCGCCCACCTCATTGGACCATTCGGGTATCTTGGATTTGTCATAGACGATTTTGGAAAATGCCGTGTCTGTCATGTGCTTCATAACCATAGCATAGGCTCTGTTTATGAACTTTTGGTTTGGAATAAGAGAGGTTATAGGCGAGGTGCCGTGAAAGCTATTCTTTACGGGTGACCAGTTGAGGTACGCCACAGGGTATAAGCGGCAATCCGTGCGCCCGCGGCGTATAACACACTCCTTAGTTGATTTTTCAAATACCACCTTTCCGTTTTCACGCCAGAACTTGATTATGTAGGTGGCTTTTGCCTCATCCGCGCCCTCAAGCTCGTATTTTGACATATCTCCCGACTGAGAGCTGTACTCGTTGTCGGGGAGTATTTTCGATATATCCTCTTCGGATATACCTGCCTCGCGGGCTTCCTTTATCAGGTGCTCCACAGGGGCTCTGCCCGACAAAATGATATAATCCTGAGACTGTATATCCGCCTTGTTTACGTCTGAGGGAAATATGTTTACGTTATCAATAAGCTCGGTAACGATATCACCTTCAAATCTTTGCGGAGTGCGGAGAGATGCGTCCCAATAGCAGTAGATGATCCCGTCGCCGCTTACGGCGGCATCTGTGAGAAGCTGCATCATTTTTCTGTCCATACCGCTCTTTTTCCAACGGTAAGCGGTATTTTCTCCCAATATCTCAACGCCCTCGCGCAGCAACAGCGCGTCACGCCCGCTTTGAGCAAAGGGGAGATTTTCATCGGTGAAATTTATTGATACGTTAGCCGAGGCGATAGAGCATACAAGAAAATTTACTACACGTTGGATAATATTGAATACCGGACGTGGAAGGTCCTTTCCCTCGCCGTATTGCCATTGCTCGCCGCGGTAAAAGCGCTCGTTCTTCTTGACGGTCTCATATAATCCTATGCGCCGCTTATGCTCCTTTCCTTTTTCGTACTGCTGCCACGCTTTGTTAAGCGAGCGCTCGTATGTTTTGTTCATTGCTTGCATCCTTTCATTTCTTTAATTTTTCTTTTGCCTGTATTTTGACACGGTGTATTACCTGATTTGCTTCTCCGTCTGCCGTAATGGATAGCTTCATAGTGCTGAATCTGCCCGAGCGTAAGCGTTGCTCCTTAATTGCGTGCTCGGAGCTGTCGCGGCAGTCAAAGGATATGCTTTCACCGCTGTCGCAGCTTACGCTCACAGTGGCGGAGTTGCCGCCCATATCTCCGATAAGCGCGCCATATGTCAGCCGTTTTGAGTTGGTAGAGCCAAGGTCGAGAATTCCGCTTTCAAAGCTTGAGATTATCTTGCTGGCGGTTCCGTCTTGGGCTATATCTGTACTAAGAACGTCGTCAAACATAAAGATACCGCTTTGGGTATAGAAGCCAATGCTTCCGTTTGTATCAAACATTCCAAGTATTCCTGCCTCGCAGATAAATCTTACCCAAGAGCCTTTGCTTATATTGTATATCCATACGGTGCCGTCACCCGCAGGGTCTGTAAACCAAAGCTCGTTTTTGTAGATATCCTTGTAAACCACCGCGTTGGAGAAAAATGAAGAGGAGAGCTTATCATTTATATCATCCGATATGCTGTAAGCGTTACACTCATTTATCTCGTCCGTTTCAGACGTCCATCTGACGATGGCAGTTTTACTTACAGTGATAGGGTCGTTTTCCGCCATAGCATTGCTTTTTTGTGTAGCACAGCCTGCAGTGGAGTTTATGTTCATAACGGGGAAATCCTCCCCTCCCTGTATATCGGCGTTTGCCATCCACGCATCACCGTCGGTAAATATCAGCAATCTGCCGTAATGCTGGGATACTGACGTTACGAAATTGTTTCCTCCGCCAACGGAAAATGAGTTTTCCTTTTTGAAATAAAGGTCACCGCAGCCCTTTACCACAGAGTCAGAAGCAGTATAGTCCTCATCCGATACGTAGCTTGATACGTATATGTTACTGCTTTTGGTTCTGGTGCTCCAGGCAAAAGCTCGGAAATCGCTTATTTTTCCAAAGGTTTGAATCATATCGCATTCTTCCAGCTGTGCGTTGTCGAGAGTTACCGAGCTGTCGAATATCACCGTTACCAAAAAGGTCTCGCCCTCTGATACTCCGTTTCTTATGTTGATGGTCTTAAGATCTGCGTCAAAGTAGTAGTCGCTGCTGCTCATAAGAGTTCCGTTACGGTAAACCGAACGAATAGAGGATACGGGATGTACCACGGGAAGCAGATTTGTATAGGGAGTGGTTACCTTGTAGCTTATTCGGGCATATTGGTTCATAAGATTAAGCGGTTGATATATCTCCCCGGGCTTTGTGGTAGGCCAATCCTTACCAAATAATGGTACGTATCCTATCATTCGCTGAAGATAATTTCCTTTAACCATATAAAAATAGTCGGTATCCTTGATATAGAGATTATCCTTGTGGCAAAAGAAGCATGCGTATTCTCCTGGAGCAATAAGTACACCTATGTATGCTTTTGTCTTTTCTTCAAGATTTATTTCGTATACTATATTGTCTACCAAAGCGTAGCATTTGAATACGCCCTTTATTTTTCCGCTCCAGACCGAGTTTATCTTTCTTCCCTCAGAGTCTATAACGTGCCGATATCCGCAACGCTTTTTTAAAGAGCCGTCGTTGGTTATGTGGAAGTTTACGATATCGGCAACGCTTTTTTTGCCGCTGTGGCATTTTGGAAGACATATTCCTTCAAAGGAGTCGAAGTCTATGTCAAGAGTTTTGTTGGTTTTCGCCATATTTATAGCTTTACTTCCTTTCTTTGCTTTTTTGCCCCTTTCCCCAAAAGGCTGCGTAACAGAGTACTTTTAATAAGTAAACGGTGATTTTTTAGGGATTTTGAAGCCCTTTATAAAATCAAGGTCGTCATTGTTGCTTTGGGGAAATATCCTGCTCATAACGGCATATCTGAGCGCCTCGGGGGCATGAGTTATTTTGTGAGGTCTGTCACAGGCATCCTCTTCCTTGTTTGGGTCGCAAAGGAGGGCGGGAAGACAGTCGGCAAGCTCCTTGCACTCGGAGGAAATTCTTATAAACGGATGACCCTCGCGAGCCGAAAGATATTCTCTCAGTACGCGCCAGCCCGGAATACGTCTGTCGTCTGCCGAAAGCATAGAGGGCATACCGGGCACCGATTGCATTATTTCAAAGCCGCTTCTTCCGCTGTCCTGACGTCTGTTCCAGAGGTCGGGGGAGCATACGGCAAAGCCTACGTCCTGCCCTTGGGCAAGAAGAGCAGTGCGACTTGCCGCTTGGGATAGGGTGAGTCCGCTCTGGCAGAATTCACGAATTACCCAGAGGTTTCCTTGCGTATCTACACCGACTAACAGCACGGCAAGCATATCAAGACCGTAATCCATAGCAATGAATTTGCTTAGATTATGGGGAATAACGCAGGGATTGCATATATGCACCGCTCTGTCAAATTCGGGGAAGAACTGTCCGTCAAAAACATCCCACTTGCCATAAAGCCATGCGTCTCTCAAGCGTGGAGGCAGTGATTCAAGAGAACGCACGTATTCGGGGTCGGAATCGGTAAGATTGGGATTGTCGAAGACCCTTGCGGGGATAAATTTGTACTCAGAGGGATTCTCACCGCATCTGAAATCTCTGTCAACGAAAAGACGCTTTACCCAGCTGTGACCGATACCCCCGGGATTGCAGGTAAGATACATACGTCGCGGAAAATGGTTTGAGCCACGCAGACAGGCCTTTAATACCGAAAATCTGAATTCGCTCAGCTGCGTTGCCTCGTCAATGGCTATAACGTCATATTCCTGACCCTGATATCTTAAAACATCCTTGTCGGATGCGCAATATCCCAGAGATATCCTGCTTCCGTTGGGAAAGAGAATTGCTTTTTCCGATTCACTGTAGCTTATTATTCCGTCGTATTCTCTTAGGAAGGGAACGATGTGATTGGATTTGAGCTCGGGAATCGTCCTGCGGATGAGCAAACAGGATAGCCCCTCATATCGCAGACACATAGCTACAAGCTTTCGCCGAAGAGCCCAGGACTTTCCTCCTCCTCGGGCGCCGCCGTAAGCGGTGAAGCGTGCTTTTGACGCGAAGAATTCCCTTTGACGCTCGGTAGGTATGCCGAGTATCTTTATAAGACCTTGCTCCCGCATATTACACCCCGTCCTCAAAGATGTCGTGCTCAAAGCTTATACGTATTTGTCCGTCCTCGGTGGACTTTTTCGTGCTTTCGTATCCAATGCGCTTTTTCAGATAGGCTGACAGAAGGGTGGGGGAGAGCCCAGAGTTCAGCGCTTCATCCTCGAAAACAGAAAGCAGTCTGCCGTATTGCAGGGGGTACTCCCGCGAAAGCTTTTCAAGCTCATCCGTGCTTATCCCCAGATAACGGCAGAAGCCCGCCACATTTGGGAAGGAAGCTTTCTTACTTTCTTGTTTTTTTGCTTTTGCTTGTTCTGAATTCCTTTCATTTGGAGCTATGCTGTTGGCTGTTGTGTCCTTAGAGATACAATTGGATATATACTGCTCAAGCATATATTGAAGCTCTCCGCTTCGGCATAACTCCTTAAAATTGTCTTCGCTTAGGTCGGAATTCACCTGAGGTCCTCCTTTCTCTCTGTTACGCAAGCGTATTTTACACCCGAAAACAGTGTCAAAAGGTTACCCAAAGTCTCACTTAGTCTCAAATCAGCAAAAAAATAAAGCCTCTGTCAAGTTTTTTTACTTGACAGAGGCTCTAAAGCTTCATCAGGGCAGTATTTGCCAGCTGGTTATATTATATTTTGTTATAGCATCTATATATTTTTGCTGAGTTTCCGCTTCAGCCGCGCGGGGAAGAAGCACTCTCATCTTATAGTACATAAGCTCAAGCTGCAAGCCCGAAACCTTTCCCTCGATATACTTTATGGGGTCATCCTCATCCCTATATTGGGTGGTATCGAGGGATAAGTAATTAAAATGCTTTGAAAGGGTATCCACAAGAGCGGTTTTTTTCTCGTTTGCGAGAATAGTATCGGGGATAGCAAAGCCTACTATGGCATTCTCCGTAAGCTCACGTATCTTGTCGGCAATACTGCAAATTCGCTCTACGTCGTCGGCTTCCATGGAAGGAGCGAGAATAAGAACGTCACCGACACCGTCTTGGATGGCCTCGCAGGCTACGGCTGCCCAGGTGGCAAACTCTATTTCCGCCAGAAGCTCGTTCTCTTCCTCAAAGGTTGGAATATAAAGAGCGGCGCTTATGTAAAAATCGTTTCTCTCAATGGCAGTGACCGAGCTTGAAAGTGCCGAGGCATCCTTATGCACCGTGATATGCGAAAGCTTTGAAGCGAGAGCGGAACGGAAAAGAAGGGTTCCGTCCTCCTCGTTGAGGTTTACGCATACAGCGTTGGCGTTTGGAGGTATAGCTGCCAGACGGTCGGAGAAATTGGAGCCGTCCTCAAGCAAGGGGAGAGGATAAGCTCCAACCGTTCTTGCGGAAGCAAGGACCTTTTCAGTGCTTTCGGGAGCGGTAGCATCAGGATTTTTGGTGTCACCGTCCTTGGTTTTGTTGTGCAGCACCGAGCCTACTATCATAAATAGCGCGAAGATAACTATTATGGCAACCACCGAAGAGATAATGATGGTTTTTATTTTTCTCTTTCGGTATATGCTTCTTCTGTATTGCATATGTCTGTTGCGGTTGTTCATAATGACCTCTTACAGTTTATTTTTTCGGTGAGCTTATAGACGCGTGAAAGCGTTTTCTTCTTATTCTTCTTATCAGTATGACCGATATAATAATTACAGCTATGAGTAGTAAGCAAAGAGCTATCACTAATATGAGCTGATAATCTATACCGTTTTTGGGTGCTTCGAGCTCAAGTACGTTCAGTGACAAGGCAAATTCGTTAGGCTCAAATTTGAGAGAATCCTTGATAGATTGCATTTTTTCGGCGATTATCGACCCGCTTACCTCATCGGAAAGAGCATCGAAATTTGAGCGTATTTCCTTTTCTGATGTTGCAAGGCGTTCTATTATATAGAAGCACTCCACGTATTCGCCGTTGTTATTGGAGCCCGTTGCCATGATTACTTCGGAATGGTTGCCTATTTGCAGCGAAAACGCGGCATCCTCATACCACTGCTCCATAACGCCTTTAGGAAAATAATATCCGTCGTATTCGGTTGAGGGAGGAATCAAGTCCTCGTTATAGCGGCTTCCCATAAGGTCAAGCATAGTCATCTCACCGCTATTGAGCTTGGAGAGAGCCTCGTTTGCTTTTGCGAGCTCGGCATCGCGGTCGTCATTTTCGTCAACAAACACTGCTATATGCCAGGTGTGGGCAAAATTTTTCTTTATGTAGTCAAGTATCTTTTCGTCGGTGTTGGGAACCACGCCCGTTTCCATATATTTATTGGCAAGACGGTCGTAAAGCACGTCCACACCCGTGACAAATCTCACGTAATGGTCGGTAAGCCCCATAGCCTTTTGGTTTTTGAGATAAGAGCTTCTGCTGTCTCCAAAATCCGAGGCAATGGCAAGCTCCAATGCCTCCTTTACGTCGTCCTTAAGCTCGCTTTCATCGTAAACCAGACCTTCTGTTTCGCAGAGCTTCATAATAGCGTAATTTGCCACTATGTTCTCGTTTACATAGTCCCATACAGCCTTTTTCAAGCCGTCGGGGTCGTTTTCGTATCCGTCCTTTACGGCTTCGTAATAGTTATATGCGAGGAAGTAGAATTCCTCGTAGAGAACGGGATATTTGTCCACGGTTCCAACCTCTGTCTTTGCAAGCTTGGTCTGACCCAAGGGGCGCGCCTTGCATGATACGGCGCAAGAGAGCATAAGGAGAGCTATCATAAGGAGAGAGATTGCTCTCAAAAAAAGCTTAAGGTTATATCTTTTTCTCATTTAAAACTCCAAAATAAATCGGTAAATACTTTAAGATAGATTATACATCAATTTTGTTACCACATTGTGAATAAATTCATTAAAAAACGAAAGCATTTAAAAAAATAAAGTATTAAAAATTTTAAAATATCTTCCCAAGCAAGAAAAATTGTGATATAATGGTGTAAATAAAAGGTAGGAGGAGTGCTGATGAAATCAAAATACAGTATCCCTTTGAGTGATATTATCAAAGAATTTCAGCTTGAAGAGATTTATATGCCGTCCTCGCCCGAGGAGATTATGATAAGCAGCCCCGAGGTAACCCGTCCCGGACTTGCGCTCAGTGGCTTTATGGAGGTGTTTGAGCCCTTCCGAATACAGATAATCGGAAAGGCGGAGCACAAATATCTTGCCGGACTTTCAGACAGTGAGCGTAAATCAAGAATAGATGCCTTTTTTGCGAGAAAGCCGGTTGCGGTAGTTATTACTACTAACCTTACGGTCTATGACGAAATACTGTATGCGGCGCGCAATGAAGAAACACCCCTTCTGCGCACAAGTGAGCGTACCAGCGCGTTTATGGCGGCTATAATAGGCTCGCTTAATACAAACCTTGCTCCAAGACTTACAAGACACGGCGTTCTTGTTGAGGTCTACGGAGAGGGTGTGCTTATCCTTGGAGATAGCGGTATAGGTAAGAGCGAAACTGCCATAGAGCTTGTTAAAAGAGGACACAGACTTGTGGCGGATGACGCGGTTGAAATAAAGCGAGTATCTGCAAAAACTCTCGTGGGAACGGCACCTGACCTTATAAGGCATTATATTGAGCTTCGGGGAATAGGCATAGTTGACGTAAGACGTCTTTTCGGTATGGGCTCGGTCAAGGTAACCGAGCGTATAGACCTTGTTATAAAGCTTGAAAGCTGGGACCCCGAAAAGCTGTACGACCGCTTTGGACTTGACGAGGAGGTCGAGAATATTTTGGGGATAGGAGTTCCCGCAATAACAATACCCGTTCACCACGGACGAAATCTTGCGGTAGTTATAGAGATAGCCGCAATGAACAACAGACAAAAAAAGATGGGCTATAATACAGCCGAGGAATTTAATCAAAGGCTGATGCATCAAATAGAATCAGGGGAATAAAAATTACCACTTTGTCTATCTCAAAGAGTAGATAAAGTGGTTTTTTGTATAAATTCTCAACACGTTTTATCATAAATAAATAGCTTTTTCAATAGAACAAAACAAATTTGATAAAATTTTGTTGACAAGAGGAAAAAAAGTGTTATAATATTAGCATAAACAGTCAAGAAGAGTAAGAATACGGGCGTGAAGTGCCTATGGGACGGGGAGTTGCCTATGGGACGAAGAGCAAATGCTTGCGGTCTGTGTTCTGCATCCCGCTTCATAGGACACAGGGCAGAAACAAATAATATTTGTCTCCTTTTACCTTAAGCCTATGTGAGCTTAGGAAAAGGAGGTATTTTTTTATGAAAAACTCGGTAAAAAGATTGACACTTGCGGCAATGCTTGTTGCCATGAGCGTTATAGTGGGCATTTTTTGTAAGAACTTTATGAATTTCGGGGGAGGGCTTTTCAGAGTCACCTTTGAAAATCTGCCCATCATACTTTCTGGCATAATGTTTGGCCCTATTATGGGTGCGGCTGTGGGAATAGCCACAGACCTTATAAGCTATCTGCTCTCCGCGCAGATATATCCGCCCAATCTGATAGTTGCCCTCGGAGCGGCGGTAATAGGCTTTACCTCGGGATTTGTAGCTAAGTATATAGTAAAGAAAAACGGGTATTTCCGTATAATAGCTTCGGGCGCCTCTGCGCATATACTGGGCTCTATGCTCATAAAGCCCGTGGGGCTCTTTACCTTTTACAGCTGGGCAGTGCTCTGGCGTATACCTCTTTATTTGGTCATAGCACCCGTGGAGATAATAATACTTTGCCTGCTATATAAAAACGCTAACTTCCGTAAGCTTACGTATATGGAACAGTAAGGGAGATTTATATGAACTACCAGGAATGTCTTGAATATATACACGGAGTTAGCTGGACCTTCTGTAAGCCAGGGCTTGAGCGCATAGATGAGCTGTGTGAAAAGCTGGGTCATCCCGAAAGAAAGCTGCGCTTTATACACGTGGCGGGAACTAACGGCAAGGGCTCATTTTCTTCTATGCTTGCCTCTGTTTTGAAGGCTGAGGGATATAAGGTGGGGCTATATACCTCTCCGTATATCAAAATATTCAACGAGCGCATGCAGATAAACGGCGAGAATATTTCAGGTGAGGAGCTTATACAGCTCACCGAGCGTGTGCGTCCCATTGCCGAGGAAATGACCGATAAGCCCACCGAGTTTGAGCTTATAACCGCCATTGCCTTCGAATATTTCTACAAAAACAAGTGCGACGTTGTTGTTTTGGAAGCGGGAATGGGAGGACGCCTTGATTCCACGAATATAATAGAGAATTCGCTCTTGTCTGTTATCACGGGCATAGCTCTTGACCATACCGCTTTTCTTGGAGATACGGTCGCGAAAATAGCGGCAGAAAAGGCGGGTATAATCAAGAGGGGCTGCCCCGTGCTGTTCGGCGGTACCGACCTTGAAGCAAGGACAGTAGTCGAAGCCAAAGCGGCAGAGAAGGGAGCGGATTTTTATACCACGGACTATGCGAAAATCTCAAGCCTTTCCATGACACTTGACGGCAGCAGCTTTGACTTTGGAGAGCATAAAAATATAGAAATATCACTTCTCGGTACCTACCAACCCAGAAACGCCGCTTCGGTCATTACCGCTGTGGATATACTGAGAGGCAGAGGACTTGAGATAAGCGAGGATGCACTGAAGAAAGGCTTGAAGTCTGCAAAATGGCAAGCAAGATTTGAAGTGCTTTCAAAAGATCCCTTGGTTATTTTTGACGGAGCGCACAATCCTCAGGGAATAGCCGCCGCTGTTGAGAGCATAAAGCTTTATTTCGGTAAAAAAAAGGTGTATCTCTTGACGGGAGTGCTTCGTGATAAGGATTATACAGCTATTGCCCGCGACCTTGCCACCATTGCTTCAAAAGCCTTTACCCTTACACCCGACAGCCCGAGGGCACTCTCGGCAGAGGAATATGCCGAGGTGCTTAATAAGGCGGGAATTGAGGCGTACCACAGCGACAGTATAAAAGTAGCCTTTGAAAATGCAAAAGCAGAGGCGCAAAAGGACGGAGTACCGCTGATTTGCCTTGGCTCGCTTTACGTTTACAGCTCACTAACTGAGTATATATGATGAAAAAAACACTTGTTTATATTTTAAAATTGATATTGCCCGCCCTGTTGATACTTTCGCTTATGTACCTGCTTCGCGGAGGAAAGAACATACTTGAAGGAATATATATTCTTTTTCCAATTATATTTGTGTTGCAAGGGGTGTTCTGCTCAGATAGGCTTGTTTTTCTTTGTGCGGGAGCGCTTTTGTCACAAGCTGTCTTTCTTATATTTGTAAACATTTTGTACGAAATGGGAAGCTGTATTGACCTCGCGATAATATACGCTGTTATTTGTGCTGCGGCTTATTTGATAAAGCAGCTTGTTAAAAAGCTGATGGAGAAAAAGCAAATTACATAAGTTGATACAAAAAAGACTGTCGAAAGCGACAGTCTTTTTGCGTTAAAATCCAAGCATAGCCAACAGCTCGTAGCGTAACTTTCTGGTGAAGTTACTATGACCCGATATGAGCAATATCTCATCATGAGAAAGTTCCGAAAGGGCATCTTTTGCGGTGAGCTTTACAGTTTTGAAGCTATTTACGGGCAGAGAGTATTCGGGTTTCTCGTCCTCGGGATATTCAAGCGCAAGAGCTGAGATTTTACCGATTGAATAGCCGCGACCTTCAAGCGCATCTATATATTTTTGAATAAGCTCACCCTCGGGCAGGCAAAGCCTTACTTTTGTTCCCGTCATTTCCTTAAAATCGGCTAAGGAGTCGCATATAGCGCCGATAGCCACCTCGGAATGGGTGCTGTCGGCAATTATGGTTGGAGAGAGGGAGAGCACCTCAAATTTGCAGGGCGCGGTTACAGTGGCAAGACCTTCCTTTATGCTTTTTGCGTCTATCTTATATCCGCAACGTACCAGCATCTCGGCAGTTTCGATTGCCACCAGAGCGTTTTCCGTCTGGAACTTTCCGCATAGCCGCAGAGAATAGTCATTATCCTTGTATGAAAAATCCGTGCCGCGCAAGGACAGCCTTTTTATCTCAAATTTATTTCTTGCGGGAATAGTAAGTCGGCAATTTGCCGAGAAGCAGGTGTCCGAGATTATCTTGTACGCCTCCTGATCTTGGGGAACGCTTATTATCTCTCTTATGCCGCGGCAAATATACGAGCGAATTTTCGATATCTCACGCACGTCTCCGTTGGGTATTCTTCCGCATATAACAGCCGCGAAGGGAGGCGGAAGAAAGCGTGAGGGGTCTTCGCCGATATGGTCGCTTTCCAGCATACAGACCGAGCATTTATGCTCTGCGAAGGCAAGGAGCGCTATGCAGAGCATTATCTCGTGCATAGTGGGACGGAAAACCGTGCCATACTGGCTGTATTCCTTGTTTATTGATGCGGTGGCATGGCATATCTGTTCAACGTAGTCTACGGTCTCACTCATAGTAATGGGCTCGCCGTTGATGCGCACGTTGTCACGTATCTCGGTGTAAATAGGCATTGAGAGACAGCCGTTGGCTATACCCGCCTTGTTCATGATCGAGATAAGCATCCTCGCGGTAACCGTCTTTCCGTTGTTGCCAGCCAAGCGGATATATTTTATACGCTTTTGCGGATTGCCCAAGGCGGCGAGAAGCTTTGATATTCTCTCGGAGCTTGAACCCTCGTTAGGTATTATATTAGGGGAATTTTTTATAAATTTTATGGCATTGTGATATGTCATTTTTTGTTCCTTGCATTTGGATTAAAAGTGAAGATCTGCGGTGTCCTTGCCTCCGCACAAAAATTCCTTTGCGCGGGCATAACGCTCAGACGCAGCCCTTGCTTCGGCGGAGCTTGGATCAAAATGCTTTTTCCTTATTGCTCGCAGAAGAACGTTTTTAGGTGTTTCGTTGGGGTCTATGAGCTCTACGGTGGAGGTGGAATATCCCAAAGCTTCGAGCTTGCAAAGCCTCAATGCATCGGTTGCCGCGTCGCACAGCTTCTGACGGAGCATAGAATAATCGGTAATAAAGGACAATTCCTCACAATCAATATTGTGATTGAGCTCGTGGTGACAGCAGGGTGTGGAAAGTATAACGTCGGTTTTCCACTCAGCCGCCTTTTTGAGAACGATATCGGTGGCGATATCGCAGGCGTGGAGAGATATGACCAAGGATGGAAGCACCTCGGGGGAATAATCGTTTATATCCATACAGATAAACTCCAGCCCATGGAAGCCAAGCTGCTTTGACACAGAGGTACAATGCTCTACCACGTCGGGCTTAAGGTCTATACCCGTCATGCTTACGTCCATTCCCTTGATTACCGAAAAATAATGGTAGGCGGCAAAGGAAAGATAGCTCTTTCCGCAGCACAGGTCGCAAATTCTTATGCTTTTTTGCGGGAGCTTGTCCTCGATGTCCTGAATTATTTCAAGAAATCGGTTTATCTGTCTGAATTTTGATTGCTTTTTGTCATATACCCGTCCGTTTTGGTCTGCTACGCCTAAAAGCTTGAGAAAAGGCTCGTTTCCGCTGAGTATATGTTTTTTCTTGCGGTCGTTGCTTTCCTCGGGCAGAGCAGCTGCCGAGGGAGTTTGCTCAAAAAGGCGGAGGACCTTTTTTTCATTGAGCAGAACCGCTTTTCCCGATGCGGAGCACCTGTATTCACAATCTGCGCCGTTACAGAGAAGATTTATCTGCATATAGCCTTTAAAAAGCTCGGACAGAACCCTTTCGTCGGTCTCGGAAAGTATAAAGTTCTTATGGGTTACCTTGTTATCCTTGTGAAAAAATTCGGCTTGCAGAACGGGCTTTGCCGAGATAAGCTTGGCACTTATAACCGTTTTCAGCAGAGATTTATCTAAAGGCTTTGACAAAACAGCCTTGCGAAGCAAATTTTTTCTTGCCGCTTCTATAAGAAGTGATGATATCTTTAAAATGTTTTCTTCCATCAGCCGTTTTGTTCCTTAGTATCTTCTTCGGGTATCTTTACGCTTTTTTTAAAGGAGAATTTGTTTTCCTTTCCTTTTGAGAGCCTCTTGATGTTCTCCCAGTGCTTTATTACTATAACAGCGGCTATGAGCACAGTAAAAATTATGTAAGGAGAGGTAGATTCCTCGCCCGTACTCAAAAGGCTGACAAAGCGTGTGACTCTGTCTAACAGTATGGGATAAAGGAGCATACACAGAATTGAGCCTAAGGAAATAAATCTGGTAAAAAGAACTATGAGAACAAAGAGGAGTATCAGTATTAAAAAGATAAACGGGTCGCACATAAGAACGGTAGCAAAGGCGGTAACTACCCCCTTGCCGCCCTTGAAGCGATAAAATACGGGAAATACGTGACCAAGTACACAGAAAAGACCTGCGATGTAAGCGCCTAACTGACCTATAAGCGCATATCCCAAAAGGCAGGCAGCTATTGCCTTGAGGGCGTCACCCATAAGAGTAAAGGCGGCGGCGGTACGTCCGTAGGTTCTCATCATATTGGTCATACCCGCGTTTTTGCTTCCGTGAGATCTGATGTCCTCGTGATATTTTTTGCCCGATATGATAATGGCAAAATTTATACTGCCCAACAGATAAGCGCATATCATAACCACTGCGGCAGCTATTATTATGAATGTAGTCGCATTCTCATTTTCGATATTTTGCAGATAGTATTTTCCTACAAACCCGTTGGAAAAGAAATCGGAAAGGGTCATAGTAACCTCCTCTAAACATAGCAATATACATCAATTATATCATATCACAAGTGCTTTTACAAGATTTTTTAAAAAAATTAACATAATCAAAAAAGGCAGAGCCGTTTACCTTACAGCTCTGCCGAAAAATATCAGTATTTTATTTCTTTTCCTAAGATAAAATCAGGGTCTATGGGTATGTGATACACCGAGCATAGGATAAGAACTCCGCGGGAGGAAAGCAGACCCTCTGCTCCGCATTTACCGAGCTGCTCTCCCTTTGCTAAAATATCTCCCTCGTCCACGTCAACCGAGCTGAGCCAGCAGTACCAGGTGCGCAAGCCCAAGCCGTGGTCGACTACCACGTAGTTTCCAAGATGGTCGCAGATGCCGCGCTCAACCACAGTTCCCACGTTCAGCGCGTACACCGCCGCACCGCCGGGGGTATCCGTAATATACTCATTGCCCCTTGCGACAAAGGATGCGCCTTGGTCATTTGAAGCCACATTATCTGAGAAAGAATACCCGTTGGTAAAATCCCACGAAGAGGGGTGGATAAATTCATTTCGAAACAGCACAGAGTGATTTGCGGGCGGGGATATCTCCTGCATGATCGATGCTAAGGCAGCGGTAGAGGAATCCGATATTATATTCTCTATATCCGTCGCAGATTTCTGAATTACAGAATTTTTTTGTTCGGGAGAGGGGAGGATGTTTACGGAGAATGTGTGTTCTGCCGCTCCGTATGACAGTGAGAAGGTAAATACTCCCTCGTTCAAGCCGTACGGGAAGGGAAGAATAGCTCTGGCAAGCGTGCCATCCTTTGAAAAAACAGGGGTAAATTGATACAGCTCATTGATGGCATTGTCAAGAACAGAATCGGCTTCTGACGTTCTTCGTGCCTTTGCGGAAAAAAGTATGTTTGAGGTATCTTCCACGTTTGTTACCGATATTATTATGAACTGTCCCGGATATATCTCCGTGGTGCTGAGCGAAAACTCGGAGCGTTGAGTGATCTCGGTTAAAAAATCGTAGGAAAGCGTTCCGTAAAAGTCGGATTCGGGGCTTTCTTCCCATTTTGCGGTTATCTTTACGTTAAGCACCGTTCCCGCTTCTACGGTAAGGAAGGAAAGCTTATCAAGAGTTCCGTCGTATATGCTTGTTCCTGATACGTCCTGTATCTTGATATCGCATTCTTCGGGATGTCGGTCAAAGGAAAGATTTATGGCTCCGCCCATCTTGTATGTTTCTCCGGCGAATACAGTCTGCAACTCGGTAGAGGGGCGTGCTGTTCCGTCCTGACGGCGGTAATGCCACTCACCTGATATGGGCAGCACCGATTCTCCGTTTCCGCTGATGAGAGCAGGAGGGAGTGACGATTGATATACAGACTCGGAAAAATCCGAATTAAGAAAGGCATTGTATTGGGCTTCGGGGATAGCGAATATATCTCCGTTCTCATTCTCAAGATAACTTGGCGTTCCGCTTTCGTTAAAGTGACAGCCGTACTTTATGGCTGTATCGTTTTGCTTTATAGTTACGTTGAAATTCGGAGCGGGTAAAAGAGAGGCTTCCTTTACGGGAGTCTTGGTGATATTCATATTGTAGAATATCTCCACTAATGGCGAATCACTTATATTTGCTTCTGTGACCTTGTCGGAGGCTATCAGCCCTCCGTCTGCGCCGTACAGCTCCACCTCTACCTTGTCCGAGGATAAAACGGAAGAGTCCTCATAGAAATACGCGTAGAAAAAAGCGAGAACGGTGGGGATTATTATTATCAGGACGCAGAGAATGATCACGAAGGGAGAATGCTTGCTTCGCTTACTGTCGGGTTTGTTTTTTAATCGGTTGAAGAATTCGTTAATTTTATCAAGCACGGCAAAACCTCTCCTTTCCTGCATAATATAATATATTATACAACAAGAGAGAGGTTTGGTCAAGAGTTTTTTATTTTATGAATTAGGTAATATCGTATGTAATTCCGTAGCTTTGCGCATATTTGTGCGCGAATGAATCGCGGGAGCAATGTATAGTCAGCGCCTTGGCTGTGTTATCAAAAGCACCGTAGCCTATGGAGGAAACGCTGTCGGGAATAGATACCGAGGACAGCGAAGAGCATCCGCTGAAGGCGAACCAATCAAGCTTTTCTATACCCGAGGATATAATTACGGTCTTTACCGAATTGGAGCTGAGTGCCTGACTGCCTACCGATATTACCTGATATCCGTCTATTGATGAGGGTATAGTAATGCTTTCATCGTTGCTTGTTATGGAGGTTATGACCGCTTTTCCGTTTTCAAGCGTATATTTGAATATCTGCGGCTTTGAGGTTTCCTCGGGATTTTGCGTCTGGGTCTGTGTGCTTTCTTCCTTTAGCTTTTTGATTTCCGCCTCAAGAGCCTCTATCTGCTTTTTCCTTTCGCTGTTTGAAAGCTCTTGGGACTGAACCAGAAGCAATATTTTTTCTTCCAGCTCCTGTATCTTCTCTGTGTCCGATACAGACGTGGGCTCTTCGGTCTGTGTAGGCGTAGGCACCGATGCGGTGCAGGCTGATATGACGGTAAGTAATATTATCAGCAGCGACACAATGATAACAATATTTTTTCTTTTCATAGATATCCTCCTTGTTTTTGATGAAAATAGAATATCACATATCACGGGAGTAAAAAAGAAAATCCTGTCGATTAAAAAAATTAAAAAAATTAAAAAGAATTTGTAAAAAAGTTCTTGACAAGTGAAATTAAATGTTGTATAATATACAGGCTGTCAATCAGCGGGCCATTAGCTCAGTTGGTTAGAGCAACCGGCTCATAACCGGTTGGTCCGGGGTTCGAGTCCCTGATGGCCCACCAAAAGCACTTGCAAAAGCAAGTGCTTTTTTCACTTTTATACTGCGGTACGCTTTATTGACTTCCTTTTATTTATATGATATAATTGTTAAGAACATCAATTCTGTCAACAATTGTTGACTTTGGATTGAAAATAGGTTGATAGAACAGAGGTATACTGTTCCTAAAAGGAATTTTGGAGGGAATATGTTTCAGGTATTAATAGTTGAGGACGATCGCGATCTTCGTCAGCTTTTTTCAAAGATACTTACAAAAAGCGGCTATTCTGTGGACGGAGTGTCCAACGGAAAGGAAGCCCTTGAGCTGATAGATAAAAAATACTTTGATATAATTATTTCGGATATTATGATGCCCGTGATGGATGGATATGAGCTGGTCAGAGGTCTCCGCGATGCGGGCAATAATACTCCCGTGCTTATGATAACCGCGAAGGATGCCTTTTCGGATATGCAAACGGGATTTTTGTCGGGAAGTGACGACTATATGGTCAAGCCCGTAAACGTAAACGAGATGGTGCTCAGAGTAGGCGCTCTGCTTCGACGCTCACAGATAGCTAACGAGAGAAAGCTTACCATAGGCTCTACCGTCCTTGAATGTGACTCACTGAGCGTAACCACCGAAAGCGAGCAGCTTATCTTGCCGCAAAAGGAGTTTATGGTGCTCTATAAAATGGCTTCGTACCCGGGAAGGATATTTACCCGTCAGCAGCTTATGGACGATATTTGGGGGTATGATATTATATCGGATACTCATACGGTAGACGTTCACATTGGACGGCTTCGTGAGAAATTTGGTGAAAGTAAGGATTTCAAAATAGTCACTATGCGCGGTGTAGGATACAAAGTGGTAAAGCTATGAAACGTATAAAATTAAAAAAGAAGCACGGAATTACCTGGCACATCTCAATTATCGTTACAGTTGAGCTCGCGGTATCGGTGGCGTTGGCAACTATCGTTTCATATCTACTTGAAAAATATCTGGGTACAATTTGGAATGTATCGCCCGTGTGGCTCGTTATAGGTGTTGCGGTGATTCTCGGAGGTGGTATATCTATATTCGTAAACCGAGCCTTGCTCGCTCCCATAAGAGATCTGGGAAAGGCTATGAAGAAGGTGGCGGGAGGAGATTATAACGTGCAGGTTGAGCAAACCAGCCGCTTTGGCGATATAGAGGATATTTATCAAAGCTTTAATCTTATGACAAAGGAGCTTGCCTCTACCGAGATACTCAAAACCGATTTTATTTCTAATGTTTCCCACGAGATAAAGACCCCGATTACCGCGGTGGAGGGCTACGCAATGCTTCTTCAGGGTGAGGATGGGCTGAGCGAAGAGCACACCGAGTATGTTGATAAAATACTTGTTAATACAAAACGCTTGTCCGAGCTTGTTAATAATACGCTTTTGCTTTCAAAAATAGATAATCAGTCAATTGAAACAAAGCAGGAGACATTTAGCCTTGACGAGCAGATAAGACAGTCTATCCTTCTTCTTGAACTGAAGTGGGCAGAAAAGGAAGTGGATATGGACGTTGAAATGCAAAGCATTAAGTACGTGGGCAACAAAGGACTTATGATGCACGTATGGAACAACCTTATCGGTAACGCTGTAAAATTCACACCTCACGGAAGCACTGTAAAGATACGCCTCAAAGAAACCTTGGAAGAGATAATATTTACAGTGGACGACGAGGGTAAGGGTATCGATGAGAATGCGCAAAAGCATATCTTCGATAAATTTTATCAGGGTGATACCTCTCATAAGCAAGAGGGTAACGGCTTGGGTCTTGCTCTGGCTAAACGCATAGTTATAATGGCAGGAGGAAGTATAAGCGGCCGGAATCTTCCTTTAGGCTGTAGATTTACCGTTACACTCCCTAAAGTGTAATAAAATAACAACGTAAATAAATATATGTGGAAATTATTAAAAAATTCCCCTAACCCTCTTGACAAAAGAAGTTAGTAGTGATAAAATAGACAAGCTGTCCGCGAGGCGAAGCCGGAGAGGTTTTTGAAAAAAGATAAAAATTTTTCAAAAAAACTTAAAAAAAGGTATTGACAAGGCAGAAGGTGTGTGGTAT
>CAJGCD010000015.1 GCA_904501715.1 uncultured Clostridia bacterium | reverse complement strand
CCTGCCACCTTATAAGCATTTGCGTATTCAATAAGAAATGCCGTAACCTTTTCAAGCACGATATGCACCATATCGGGATCATCGTAGCAATCCATCATAATCTCCGACACGTCAAGCAAGCGGGCGGCAAGAGAATACGGTCCTATCATTCCCGCAAATACGGGGCGGTCGCAAATAATCTCACTCGCTCTTTTAATAGCATCAAGATACACCTGCGTTCTTCCGCTTCCGATGGCAGGGATCTCAAGAGCCTCCGCTTCGTCGGTATCGTTAATAATTCTTCCTTTGACCGTAGGCACCTCGTCGTCCGAAATAACGACCGTTGCACCAAAGCATTCAGCCTCCACCGACAAATCCATAAAGCTTACCGATGCTCCCGAATCGGTTCTGTCCGCTATAGCTTTCATTCCCTTAGCCTGAAGCTCACTATCCGAAATAAGCTCACGAACGGTAATACCAAGCAGGCTCACGCAAGGAAAAGATAGAACGGGAATCGGTTTTTTAGGCCCTGTACCATGGAGAGAAGAAATCCACTGCTTTATATTCTGTTTCATAAATAAAATCTCCAAATCAACGTTTTTATGATTTATAGGCAGCTTGAAGCCCCGTCAATTATAAACGGATCTTCTTTACCTCTTCCGTATAATACTGAACAAGCTCAAAGCTTGAGCCCGGCATTATTCTATGGTCAGGGCAAGGAATAAATCCTCCCATGGAAGCCAAACGCTTGATGCGCTCAAGCTCGACGTCTACGGCAGCCTTATCCTTACGGAACGCCGTCTTATCCATACCTCCTATTGCCAATATTCTCTCTCCGTATTTTTTGCGGGCATCCTCAAACTGATCGCCCCACGTCCCTATCTCAAGAGGGAACATCACGTTAACTCCATTATCTATCCAGGTAGGTATAAGCTTGTCTATTACACCGTCACAGTCCAAAGAAATAATGTCTATACCGTGCTTGTTGCAAAGATCGTTACGTCTTTTGTAATGTCTTGCGCAAAGCTCGTCAAAAAGCGCGGGAGAAAGCAACGGGCCGCTCTTAAAGCAAATGTCCTCCCAATAGTGCCCAAAATCATAAGACAAACCAAGAGAAAGCATCTTATCGATACACTTGTACTGCATTTCCGCATAGGTATCAACTATATCTGCAAAAAGCTCCTCATCCTCGTCGTACATAAGATAGCTCATTCCGACCACCGTAGCTATATCTCTTATTCCGCCCATCACTCTACCGAGATAAAGACCGACGGGGCGTTCGCCCCCTTCGCTCAATAGCTTAAATTTTTCGGCAGCCGCCGCTGCATTTATTCTCTCGTCGCTGTATTGCATTCTGTGTCTGAAAAGCTCTTCAAACGACTCTCTGTCCTTGAGCAGATAATCGTCCTCCGACGGAATAGATACTATACCCGGCTTTATGCGCTCTATTGTTCCGTAAGACGTGGCTACACGTCTTGAACCGTCAGGAAGCACCTCGAGAACCTTCTCCTCAAAGGGAGGATAAAGCCCTTCAATACATCCAACGTTGTTGTTCCAGTTGCTTTCAAATCCAAGGATCTTATCAAGCTCTTGCTGTGCGACAGAGCCATCAACCATAGCCGTGTTTGCCAACTCGCGAGAAATCTTTCCCTGCTCTGCCCATTCGGAAAGCAGCTGCGCCCAATATCCGAAATGCAAGGCGGGCATACGATCGGCATCCTTATAGTGAAGAATATTCATGCATCTTTCTCTGGTAGTCATATTTGACCTCCTATAAACGTAAAGCTATTTTTCAATCACTCGTTGCAGAACGCAGCGGCGGCATCTGCGGCACTTGCCGCATCTACGGTATAGCAATCTGCGCCTATCTTATCACAAAACTCCTGCGAAACCGGCGCGCCGCCTATCATTATTTTCACCTTGTCGCGAATACCCGCATCCTCTGCAGCCTTAATTACCTGTTCCATCATAGGCATGGTAGTAGTAAGAAGCGCGGAGCAGCAAATGACCTGACAGTTCTGATTTATTGCCTCCTGTACGAAGGTCTCTGGAGCAACGTCGGTACCAAGATCAACGACCTCAAGTCCTTTGCCTTCCATCATCATCTTAACAAGATTCTTTCCTATATCGTGAAGGTCTCCCTGAACGGTACCTATACATACCTTTCCCGTAGACCTTACTCCTGCCTCGGCAAGATATGGCTTTAATATCTGCGCTCCCATATTCATAGCGCGAGCCGCTACCAAAACCTCGGGAACAAACACCTCGTTGCTCTTGAACTTTTCTCCAATAATTCCCATTCCCTCAAGCAATCCCTGCTCAAGAATATCCTGAGGCTTTATGCCCTCATCCAATGCCTGCTGTACAAGCTCTTTTACGACCTTTGATTTACCTCTTTGAAGGTTTTCCGAAATATCATTTAAAATTCCCATAATTTTTTCTCCTTTTAATAATTTTGTATATTCATCCGAATCATTTTGGCATTTTGATTTGGTTCGTCTGTATTCATTGGGCGTCATATTCATTTTTGAGCCGAAGCATTTGTAAAATGACGTCATACTGTTAAAGCCGCACTTTCTGGCTACATCATCAACGTTGTCGTCGCTTTTTTCAAGAAGCTTGCAGACGTTCTTTAGTCTGACGTCGCGCAGATAATCCGAAAAGTGTTTCCCTGCAATCCTGCTAAACAATCGGCTAAAATGAGATCGGCTCACGTAAAGCCTCTCGGCAACGGTTTCCAACGAGAGGTCTGCATCCGCGTACTCTTCTCTTATTATTCTGATCGCGTTTGATATTATCTTCCAATCCTCGCAAGAGGCAAAGGATAAATCTTTAATCGAGGAATTGATATATCTTGATACGGTTATCAGCAAGCTTGATAAAATTCCGCTTACAAATCCTCTCCACTCATCTTCTTGCGTAGATATCTCACTCTCGATCATATCCAAAAATACACACACCTTCTCAAAGATATGTGTATTTAAAGAGGCATATCCGAGAGTCGCGTTTTCCCTGAACACTCCGTAACAGAAGCGATTGCTCGCGCCGTTGGCAAATTCGCCTCTCAACCATTCTTGGCCGCTCCAGAATAAGCGTCTTATAATCAGTTCTTTTGAGGAGCCCTCAACAAAGTATTTGTGTGGAATATTGGGTGGTATGATAAACATATCTCCTTTTTTGCAAGGAATATCCTTGTCAAGAACTCGGTGAATACCCGAGCCCGAACCTATCAAGGCAATTTCAAACAACTCGTTTTCTTCAAGCTTCAGAAACGCTCTTTTTTCACTGTATTCCGTTTCGCAGGAAAACAATTTGTTAAATATTCCCGTCTCACTCGATTCGATCATTGTTGATCGCCACCTTTCCGTATGATTTTTGGCGGATACGCACTCCGAAAAATTACGTTATATATTTATATTAACACAAAAATGTACATTTGTAAATGTATGTATATATCTTTTTTTATCTCCCCACGAGCACAAAAACGTATAAAATGCTCGCCTATCCGAAAGACGTCCAAAGATTTCATAAAAAATATCCTTTCAAATAAAAAAGTGCGGCTTCCGAAGCAACCGCACAAAAACGCAAACTCCGATAGTCGCCAAACTAATCCTTGCAAAATCGGTATAACCGCACAAACAAAGTAGGAATTTGCATTTTATCAAATTCTATTTTTGTTCATGCAGAAAAAAGATATACTTTTCCATCAAAAAAGAAAATTATACCCACTTTGCAATATTTGATTAGTTTGGCACATAAATTACTATTTGTCAATATTCATTATTCGGTCTGTTATAACACTTTTTGTTGCATAAGAACTAAAAAAGCCTTACCCTTTGGGGAAGGGGAAGGCTAATGGGTGGGCGGACGCACAACGTGCGCCCCTACGGATGAAATATAAAGCCAAGAATATCGCTCAATCAAAGCCTCCCCTTGGGGGGGTGGCGGCGTAGCCGACGGAGAGGGGTACCCTGTCTTTTTTCTTACCCCCTCTCAGTCAGCACTGCTGACAGCTCCCCCCGAGGGGAGCTTTTGGCATAAAAGCATTCTTCGCCTACTTTTTGATTGCTACGCAGGGACGTTATGAGAATTGCGAGTTATAAAGCGAGCTGTAAAAGCCTCCCGCGCGTAAAAGCTGTTCGTGGTTGCCCTGCTCGATTATAGCTCCGTCCTTTATGACCAGAATGGTATCGGCATTCTGTATGGTGGAAAGTCGGTGGGCGATAACGAAGCAGGTACGGTTCTTCATAAGCTCGGTCATAGCGTCCTGAATCTGTATCTCGGTACGGGAGTCAACGTTGGAGGTCGCCTCGTCCAGAATCAGCATAGGCGCGTCGGAGAGAAAGGCGCGGGCTATGGTAATGAGCTGCTTCTGTCCCTTGGAAATATTTACTCCGTCATCCGAGAGAAGGGTATTATATCCATCGGGAAGGCTCTCTATATAGGAATGTATCTTTGCCGCCTTGGCAGCCTCGTAAACCTCCTCGGGCGTTGCGTTCTCCTTGCCGTAAACGATATTGTCGTATATCGTTCCGTAGAAGAGCCACGTGTCCTGAAGAACCATAGTATAGGCTCGGCGAAGGTCGGCGCGCTTGATATCCTTTACGGGTATGCCGTCCATTCGTATCTCACCCGAATTTACGTCGTAAAATCTCATAATGAGATTTATTATAGTGGTCTTTCCCGCTCCCGTAGGTCCGACTATTGCTATGGTCTGTCCCTTGCGTGCGGTGACAAATACATTTTTAAGTATGGTCTTTTCGGGAACGTAGCCGAAGGTCACGTCATCAAACTCCACGTTGCCCTCTACGCTCTCAAGGCTTATCGCCTCGGGAGAGTCCTCGGGCTCGGGCTCCTCGTCAAGTATTCTGAATACACGCTCCGCGGCGGAGAACGCTGACTGGAACTCGTGAAGAATGTTGGAGAATTCGTTTATAGGGCCCGCAAACTTTCTTGAATACTGAACGAACTGTGCCACTCCGCCCAGAGTGATAAAGAACGCCGAGCCGACGAGGACCGCTCCGCTTTGGGAGTACATATAGAGTATTCCTCCGAACACTGCTACCAGCGTCAGGGAGATATTATTGATAAAGTTTATGGTGGGAAAGAGCATAGCGGCGTTGTATTCCGCCTTATAGAAGGCATCCATAGCCTCCTTATTGTGCTTGTTGAAGCGCTCGGAAATGACCTCTTGCCTTCCGTATGCCGCTATGGAGCGTGAGCCTGAGAGCATCTCCTCGGCATAGCCGTTAAGCTCTCCGTATTTTTTGGAGCGAGCTCTGAAGAGGGGGCGCACCTTTTTTGAGCGATAGCGGGTAAAGAGAATTGATGCGGGTACGGTCAGAGCGAATATGAGTATCATAGGCTTTGATATCTGCCACATAAAGACGAGAGAGCCTATGACCGTATAAGCGCTTGTCATTACCTGAATAAGGTCGTGGGAGAGTGTGCTGTTAATGGTGTCGATATCGTATGAGAGATGGCTGATGATGTCACCCGTGGCGTGGGTGTCGAAATATCCCACGGGGAGGGTATTGAGCTTCTCGAATACCTGCTTTCTCATCTTATAGATTATGCTTTGGCTGAGGCGTATCATTATCATTGCCAGAGCGTAGGAGAGGGCGGCGGACACCACGTAGCAGAATATCATTATCCCCACGTTAAGAGAAACGGTATAAAAATCCACGCCTCGCTCAAGCCCTATGGCATCAATTGCCGCGCCCGAGAAGCGGGGTCCCATGAGAGAGAGCTGATTTGAGAGCAGAGTGAGTATAACCGCGGGGACAAAGAGTGCCCAGCCCTCAAGGACGTATCTGCTCAGGCGCAGAAAGATACCGCGCTTTTTGCGCTGTACGGTTTTATCTTTTTTAGTCAAGGAAAGCACCTCCCATCTGCGACTCGCTTATCTCTCGGTATTCGGCGCAATCGCGCAGAAGCTCCTCGTGGCTGCCTCTGCCTATGATTCTGCCCTCGTCTATGACGAGTATCAAATCACAGCTTTTTACCGAGCTGACTCTCTGGGCTACGGTTATGACGGTAGAGTCGCCCAGCTCCTCCGCGAGGGCGCGTCTGAGCGCCGAGTCGGTCTTATAGTCAAGAGCGGAGGAGGAGTCGTCGAGTATAAGTATATCGGGGCGCGCGGCTATGGCGCGGGCTATGAGCACGCGCTGACGCTGACCTCCCGAGAGGTTAGTGCCCTTAGCCGAGAGTATATGTGAATATCCGTCGGGCATAGCCGATATAAAGTCGTGAGCCTGGGCTATCTTGGCGGCGCGTATCATATCCTCATCGGATATATCTCTGCCGAAGCGGATGTTTTCGGCTATGGTGTCGGCATAGAGAAAATCGTTTTGCAGGGCAACTCCGAACATAGACGTAAGCTCGTCCTTTGTGTAGGAGCGGATATCTCGTCCGTTTATGCGGATGCATCCGCTGTCCAGGTCGTAGAAGCGCAGAAGGAGCTTTACGAGGGTGGATTTTCCGCTTCCCGTCGCGCCTATGATTCCAAGGCGCTGTCCTTTTTTCAGCGACACCGAAACGCGGTCCGCGTTGGGCTTCTTGCCAAAATAGGAGAAGCTTACGTCCTCAAAGGAAATATGCACAGAGGGGTCGCCCTTGCCGTCGTCCTCCTCCAGACGAAGCTCGCTTTCGGCATACATCACCTCGGATATACGTCCTGCCGATGCGGCGCACTTAGTGAACATAACGAACATACGGGAGAGGGACATCATAGCCATGGATATGAGCGTAAAATATTGCATAAAGGCTATGACCGTGGCGGGGGAGGACTGTCCCTTGGAAACCAGAAAAGCGCTGACCGCCACTACCGCGGCTATGCCAAGATTCATAAGCATAGTCATGACCGGGTTAACGATGCCCATTATGGTACCCGCTTTCGTTTCCTGCTTGCAGAGGGCGCGGTTAACCGTATCGTAACGGCGGTTTTCGTACTCGTTTTTGGAGAGCGCCTTTATGACTCTTATTCCCTGAGCGTCCTCTCGAACTACTCGCACCATTCCGTCAACCGACTTCTGTACCTTTGTGTAGAGCGGTACGCCGAGGCGGGATATGCTGTAAACCACTATAAATATGAGAGGGAGAGTGGCTATCATTACCAAGGACAGAGCGCTGTCCATAAGCAGGGTTATGGCTATGCCCCCAAGAAGCAGAATTGGAGCGCGCACGCCCATTCTCTGTATCATACCCACAAAGTTCTGCACGTTGTAGGTGTCCGAGGTTATGCGCGCCTCAAGAGAGGGAATAGTGAAGCGGTCGGTGTCCCGCGCTGAGAGCATCAGGGTCTTTGAAAAAAGGTCGCGGCGCATAGCAGAGGAGAATATCATGGTTACTCTTGCCGCCATACGGTTGGCGATTATGTTTCCAAGTCCCGCTACAAGGGCGCAAACAGCCATTATGACACCGAAGAATATTATTTTACCTACGTCCTGAGTTACTATTACGTTCTCGAGTATGTGGGAGAGCACGAAGGGAATGAGCAGCTCGGCTACCGTACCCAGTATTTTTATGGACAGCCCTATTGCCATGCGTACCTTGAGGGGCTTAAGATATGAAAATATCCACTTCATTAGGCGTCCTCCCCGTCTATTATTTCTTTGGCGCGCTTCTCCATTTTAGATAGCACCGAGTGAAATACGGCAAGCTCCTCCTCGGGGATACCCTCGGAGATGCGCTCGTGCCATTCTCTTGACACATCCCGTATCTCGGGCAGAGCGTCGAGCAGCCTTTCGGTGGGAAAAACGGCAAGCTGACGCTTGTCCTCGGGGGACTGCTCGCGTTTTATATATCCCTGCTCCTCAAGATGGGCAAGGGTTCTGGTCACGGTGCTTTTGTTAAGGCAAAGCTCACGCGCCAGCTGCTCCTGAGAGCTCCCGGGGGTCTTGCATATAGCCAGCACAAAGGAGTGGTGTGGCGGGCATAATCCCTCTCGGCTTACCCTCTGACCTCGGTAGGTCGCTTGGGAGCGGCTTATATTGTTCAGCATCTTCATAAATCTCAGCATATAATACCTCAAAAAAATAGTTGCACACGCAACGGTTGCGTGTGCAACTATTTTAACACGGCTAAGTTAATATGTCAATAGCTTTGGCGAAAAAAGGAAGATTTCGCCGAGCATCACAGACGAACCTCCAGCTCTCGGTCTATGCAAAGAGAGTCAGGTGTTACCTTGCAGGCGAGGGCGCGGATGCGCACACCGCCTTCCCTCGCTTTTGCGAGAGCATCGGCAAACTCGGGATGAGTGGCTCTGTTTGGCGTAAAATATTTGCAGCTTTCCATCTGCACTATAAAGAAAACGTATGCCTCATAGCCGCTCTTGGCGGCATCCGTTAGCTCACGAAGATGCTTTATTCCGCGCTCCGTGGGAGCGTCGGGGAACATCACCACTCCGTCCTCCTCAAGGGTCACGCCCTTTATCTCGGCAAATATGCGGCGTTCCTCTTTTTCAAGGTAGAAATCGAAGCGGGAGCTTTTGTAGGTATATTCGGGACGTATAAGCGACAGCTTGCCGAGCCCGCCCTCACGGAGCCACTCGCCAAAGACCTTGTTTGGAGCCTGACTGTCTATATTTATCAGCTCTTCTCCCTTGTATACTGCCACGAGGTCGTATTTTGTCTTTCTCGCGGGGTCGTCAGCTACGCTTAGTATCACTGTGGCTCCCTCTGTGAGAAGCTCACGGCATCTTCCCGTGTTCTTTACGTGACAGAGGCAGACCTCTCGGTCTACCTCCGCGTAAGCTATAAATCTGTTTGGACGCGAGATAAAACGCGCCTCAAGGGTACGGTTATAAAGCTTCAAGGCTATTAAATCCTTTCCTCTTAGTTCTTAAGGGATTTTTCCTTGCAGTACTCCTCTATTATCTGTGCCTCGGAAAATTCCTCGCGGATCCCGCATATAAGCTGATAGGTTTCGTGCCCCTTACCCGCCAGAAGGATGATATCTCCCTTTGCCGAGGTTTCAAGAGCGTATTCTATCGCCTTGCGTCTGTCGGGGATAGCCACGTATGGGCAGGTGCCCGCGGTAAAGTAGGAGGCTATCTCACCGATTATGGCGGATGGCGGCTCGCTGTCGGGGTTGTCCGAGGTCAGTATGCAGAAGTCGGCATCGCGGGAGGCAACAAGTCCAAGCTCGGCGCGCCGCATCTTGGTTCTTCCGCCGATAGAGCCGAAAAGGCAGATAAGGCGGTTGGGGGCATAGTTGCGCAGGGCGGTAAGCGCCGCCTTGAGGCTTATGCCGTTGTGGGCGTAATCGATGACGGCGGTAGCTCCGTTGGGAAGCTCGTAGGTCTCAAATCTGCCCTTGATGCGCACGTTTCGCATGGTTTCTACTATATCCTTGGTCTCAAGTCCAAGTCTGCGGCATACGGCGAGAGCTGTCAGCGCGTTGTATACGCTGAACTCACCGGGGAAGGAGAGCGACACGGGATAGGTTCCCTCCGCTTCCTCGCAGTCAAAGTTTACCGATATTTTGCCGGGTGAGCGGAAGTATGCTATGTTCTTGGCACGGTAATCGGCAGAGCTGCAGCCCTTGCCCGATATGCTTGCCATCTTGCAGCGGATGCCGCCTATCATTTCTCCTGCGTACTCGTCGTCGCCGTTATATACGATATACTGCGCGCCGTAGTCGGTAAAGAGAGTGTGCTTGCAGTTTTTGTAGTCGTCGAAGTCGGGATGCTCAAACTCGCCTATATGGTCGGGAGAGAGGTTGGTAAATACGCAGATGTCAAAGCGGATACCGTGTACTCTCGCCATTTTAAGGGCTTGGGATGAGACCTCCATTACAACCGTAGTAACTCCCGCGTTACGCATATTTCTCATATGCTCGTGGAGGTCGTAGCTCTCGGGTGTGGTGTTTATGGTATCAAAGCGGCACTCGCCGTAATATACTCCGTTTGAGCCGATATAGCCTGCCTTGACTCCGTTTGCGCTGAGTATATTGTATATGAGCAGTGAAGAGGTAGTCTTTCCCTTAGTTCCCGTAATACCTATAACAGTAAGCTCACGGGAGGGATGACCGAAGAAGGTGGCTGAAAGCTCAGCCAGAGCCACGCGGGAATTTTTCGTGATTATTATATAGGCATCGTCGGGGAGGGAGGGTCTGCGCTCGCTGACAAATACGCGGCAGCCGTTTTTGTAGGCGTTTGCTGCGTAGTCGTGACCGTCGCTTATGCTTCCCGATATGCACACGAAGAGCGAGTCGTCAAAGACCTTTCGCGAGTCGGAGGACAGCATTTTTATATCAAGGGTTGAGATATCGAGCCCCGAGCGGTTTATCACCTCGGTGTAATCGATACCCTGTATCAGTTCTTTCAGTAACATATTGCTTTTGCTCGTCCTTTCTCGGCGTCGCCGTAAAATTTCATAAGAGGTGCGTCAAAGCCTACGGGCTCCTTGCCGCAGCTCCTTATCGCCGCCAGAGCAAGCATCTCAAGCGAATCGATAAAGTATGGGGGGAGGGGATGATTCTTTTTTATTAAGGACAGCTCGGTGCAGCCGAGTATCAGCCGCTGACAGCCACGCGCTCTCAGCGCATCGCAGACCGCGTTGAAGCGGTGCATATCGGGAGCTCTTCCGCCCTTTATGTCGTTGAATATTATATGGGTTATTTCGGCTTGCTCACGCTCTGTAAGCGGCTCTATGGAAATGCCCTCCTTGGAGAACACCTCCGTGTAAGCTCCCGAGGCTGCGGTACCCGCGGTGGCAAGCACGCCCGCCTTGGTTATGCCCTCGTAGTTGCAGAAGCGGGCGGTCTCCTCGATTATATTTATGACGGGTATATCCACCGCGTCGCGTATCTTTTCATAGAAGTAGTGTGCTGTATTGCAGGGGATAGCCAAAACAGTCGCTCCCGCACCTTGGAGCCGTCTTGCCTCCTCTGCCATAACGGGGGAGGGGTCATCCTTGCTTTCGCCTAAGATAAAGGATGAGCGGTCGGGGGTATCGGCTCTTGAGGAGAGCAGAAAGTTTATGTGGTCGCTGTCGCGCAGCGCCTTGGTGTGACATGTGAGCATTTCGCAAAAATACACCCCCGACATAGGTCCAAGACCGCCGAGTATGCCAAGAAGTATATCGTTCACTATGCGTCACCGCCTTTCACTTTAATGAATGTTAGCCAGAGGGGAGCAAACAAAAAGCTCCTCAGGACTTGATATAACGAAATGCTTTTCGAGCAAAGCTTTGTTTTCGGTCACCGCGCGCTCATATTCGGGAGAGGCGGGTATGAGGATGGGAAGAGCCGCGGGCTCTTGCTCCGCAAGGGCAACAAGCTGCTCACACATAAGGCGAGGCTCGTCCTTCGACAGGCAGGGCAGGAAGCGGAAGGAGAGGGCGAGAAGGTCGCAAAGAGTAGGCTTTTCGTCCAGAACAAGCGGGACTATGCCGTATTTTCTGAGCACCCTCCGTGCCATTTTTCGTGAAGAAGGGATGCTTCCCAGAATAAAGGGAAGAAAATACAGGGCGGCATCCCTTTTTATACTTTCTTTTTTCATTTTGTCTCCTCATGTATACGAAATACTCTTCCAAGGTAATTATATCACAATAAATCCGCTTTGTCAAAGGGTGTTGAGGGGCTTTTTAAAAAAACTTTGCGGTGGGACTTGAAAAAAGAGAAGGATTCGTATATAATCTAAGGCATAGGCACTGCGAATAAATTTATAGGACGGCGAGCAATGAAAAAGGAAACGGTGTATAAGCTATTCTCGAATATTCCCACTCTTAAGACCGAAAGACTGTCTTTGCGGGCAATGCATCCCATAGACGCCGAGGATATGTATGACTATGCCTGCCGACGCGAGGTCACCGAGTTTCTGCTTTGGGAGCCTCATCCCTCTGTGGCTTACACAAAGCAATATCTGGGTTATATACAGAGCAGATACGCTCTTGGGGATTTCTACGATTGGGCGGTCATTGAGCGTGAGAGCAGAAGAATGATAGGCACCTGCGGATTTACCCGAATAGATACGGTAAATAATATGGCGGAGATAGGGTACGTGCTCAATCCCGATTTCTGGGGAAGAGGCTACGCCACCGAGATGGTTCAAAAAATAATAGAGTTTGCCTTCTCGGAGCTTGGTGTGCACCGTATAGAAGCCAGATTTATGGAGGGCAATCGGGCATCCCTGCGCGTTATGGAAAAGCTGGGAATGACCTTTGAGGGCTACCATAAGGACGCAATATTCGCCAAGGGAAAATACCGCACGGTTGGATATTGCGCTACGGTAAGAGAAGAAAATAAACAAAAATAATACAAAAGGTTGACTTTTTGGGTTGGAAGGTATATAATGGAAGCGTATTCATTATATACCTTCATTATTTTAATGAAGAATACGATTTTGGAGGGTAAAATGTTTGGTCTTGTTTTTTCACTTGCCTTTTTAGTAGTGGCACTGCTCTTTATGCTGGTGGGCGCTCTCAGAGGCAAAAAAACCGCATGGCAGCTGTCGGTCACCCGTATAGCTCTGTCTGTCATCTCCGCAATTATCGCGGCTTTTGTATCGTCGCTTATCGCTTGGCACGGTATCGGCGCGGCGCTGGGTGCGCTGTTTAGCTCCGTTCCCCAGATAGAGGGAATTATGAGTGAGCTTCCCTCGGGCAAGGGAATTATTACCGCTCTTGCGGCAATGATAGTAGCTCCTCTTTTGTTTGTGCTTGTGTACACTATAATCCGCCTTATTGCTAAGATATTCACTAAGCTTATCGCAAGACCCTTCCTTAAGCTCACGACTCCCGAGAAAAAGGCAGAGGTAGTTGAGGTAGAAAAGGAAAGAGAGCTCAGCGCCGAGGAAAAGGCTGCCGAGGAGATATATGCCTCTGTTCCCGAGACGTCCGAGGACCCAATGGCGAAGTATATGAACGAGTTCGTTGGAGAGAATGCCGAGGCTGAGGACAGCAAGAAGGCTAAGAAAAAGAAGAAAAAGCTTATGTTCAAGCTTGAGAAGAACAGCTGGATAGGCGCTCTTTGCGGCGCTTTGTGCAGCCTTGTATCTCTCTGTATCCTTATGGTTCCTATGGTAGGAACTCTTGGCGTGGTAGGCGATATGGCATCGCTTCCCTTGCAGACCATGGCTGCGTCCGACGAAAGCGGAATGATGACTACCGTAGCCGACGTGGTTGACGGAGCATCAAACAACGCGGGTACTGTTACCGTTAAGCTTTTGGGTGGCGGACTTCTTTACGACGTAATGACCACCTACGACATAGGCGAAACAAAGGTCACGCTCCGCAAGGAGGCTGAATTTGTAAAGACCGCGGCTAACGCGGTTATAGCTGCAACCGATAAGGAAGCTACAAAGGAGAGCAAGGTAGACGGCATCCGCGAGATCGCGGTAGCCTTCGAGAAATCCGATATGGTTCCTACCCTTGTAGCCGAGCTTACCAAGGCAGCCGCAAGCGACTGGAAGGAAGGAAATGATTTCCACGGCATCGAGCTTCCCTCTATGGGAGAGAGCTTTGACCCGCTTATGATGTCGCTTGTAGAAGCGTTTTCCGAGTCGGGCAAGGAGACTATAAAGGACGACGTTGCCACTATCGTTGAGATAATGGTTGTTCTGATGGAGAACGATGCTCTTGAATCCTTCAGCAGCAATCCTATGGTTATGCTCTCCAAGGAGGAAACTACGGCAAAGATACTTGAAAACCTTCTCAAGAACCCCAGACTTGACGTTATGGTTGACGGTATATCCGACTTCGGTGTCAGCGTTCTTATGAGCGCGGTAGGCGCAACCGAGGACGTTGCTCCTCTCTATGCCGAGTTCAAGACCGAGGTACAGAACGTATACGGCGAGACTGCCGAGGACCTGTCCGCGGCTTACGCAAAGGTATTTGACAAATACGGTCTTAAGGTCAGCGAGGAGCTCTGCGCAAGTGCGGCACAGACCAAGCTCGGCGGCGGAAGCATCCTTAGCTGGGTAGAAAAGAACGTTGTGGCTGATGAGGCTGATTACGTTAATAAGACTGTCATAGTATCCGTAAATATGATAACCGAGGGTAAGGCTGAGGTACAGAATGCTGAAGCTGAGGCAAAGCTTCTTGCCCGCACCTATGCACAGGCTTACGAGCTTATGAATAAGATGACGGAGAGCACCTTCGGTATAAACGATATGGTAGCAGAAATGGGACCCGTTCTTGACAGCTTCGCGCATACCGAGAGCATAGGACCTGTTAAGACCGCGTATATCCTTAAGGCGATGCTCGAGTCCGAAACCGTACACGACAAGATAGGCTTCTCTGTAATGGAGGCGGCAAACTCCGCAGATTCTATTTCCAAGAACGCTGCAACAAAGAGCTACGCGAAGATGCTTAATTCCTTGATGCTGGCTATTGACGTAGTCGAGGCTGCTTCTGACCCCAACGTAAATACTAATGAAGCGGTAGAAAAGATGCTTGCAGACCTTACTCCCGAATCGGCAGAGGTTCTTAAGACTATTTCTACCCCCGACGTTATGAAGAACTACGGTGTTCCCGAGAAGAGCGCAAAGCCTACCTCCGAGCTGATGTCCGATACCTTCGGAAATCTTGCTGACGCTAAGGATAACGGTATGAGCGACGAGGAGTACGCTAAGGAATCCGCGGCTGTATCCAATATGATGAGCGTAGCTATGTCCTCAAAGGGCGGCGCTGTATTCGGCGAGCAGAGCTCTACGGGTATAACCTCCGACCAGTTCGTTGACGATATTATGAACTCCACCGTAATGTCGGATACCTTGGTTGAAAAGGTATACGGTGACGGTGACGAGCCTAAGGTTGACCCCCTTGCTTCGGGCAGAAAGATGAGCGAGGCTGAGAATACCAGCTTTATGAATTCGCTCAACAACAAGTGGAACGCATCCGACAAGAGCGAAAGCACCAAGAAGGAGATAGTAGCGATCGCAGCTGTAATGAACGTTAAGGTAAACGTTACCGAAAGCGGCGTACAGCAGATAGTTGACGCTCAGTAATTGAATATTACGAAGGCGCTTGAGGCATTTTGCCCCAAGCGCCTTTTAATATTTTAATATAGCTTTTTCGGAGTGTCTGTCAGACCGGCAAGATAATCGAGTGATACGTTATAATACTGCGCAAGCTTGATGAAGTGGTGCATAGGAAGCTCACGCTTTCCACTTTCGTATAACTGATACTGCTGCCTTGAGATATTCAAAACCAAGGCGATTGTCTCCTGCTTTTTGTCCTTATCCTCTCTTAGGTCCCTCAGTCGTTTATAGATATACATTGCTTTACTTCTCTCCAAATTAGAATATTATTTTGAGCTGCTGTTATAATTTTACCACAGCATTTAAATAAATGCTTGACAAGCATTCAAATGAATGCTATAATATATTTGCGGATTCCGATTGTCGCCAAAAATCGCTCTCGCGGAAGTGTATGCGGATATATTAGCCTTCCCCGCTGGGGAAGGCTTGGTTAGAGCTTGTTAGGATTTTTGCTACCTTTCGGTCAAAAACATAGTCGTCTTGGGTACTGCCGCTTCCAGCAATGTTTGCAAAGCAAACTTGCCGTTGAGCAAAGCGAAACATATACTCCTTGTTTTTTTCTATTTGAGGGACGGCTTCATCGCCCACTGGGCGCGCCGTCCCACAAATCTTTCGGAGAAAGTAGCGCAAAGAACTTATTGAAGAGATTATTATTGAGGGTAAGCTAAAGCTTGTTCGACTTTTTTGTAAAAACAATGTCATACTATTGATGATTGGAATTTTTTGTGATATAATATATACTGAGGGAGAATTGGAAAACTCCCTGCGGAGGAACAAAAAATGAGGAAAACAAAAATAGTTTGTACGATAGGTCCGGCTTGTGCCAATGAGGAAACGCTGAGCGGAATGTGTCTTGCGGGAATGAACGTGGCAAGACTTAACTTTTCCCACGGTACCCACGAGGACCACAAGAAAAACATAGAGCTTATAAAATCGGTGCGAGAGAAGTTGGGGCTTCCTATTGCCATATTGCTTGACACCAAGGGTCCCGAGTACAGAATAAAGACCTTTAAGGAAGGCAAAATAATACTCTCGTCGGGGGATAGCTTTACCTTTACCTCAGAGGATGTAGAGGGTGACGAGAGCCGCGTATCGGTAAACTATAAGGACCTGCCCGGGGAGATGAGGGCGGGAGATAGGATACTTCTCAACAACGGTCTGGTCATATTTGAGGTGGAGAGCGTTGAGGGAAGCGAGATACACTGTCGGGTAATAGAGGGGGGAGAGCTTTCCAACCGAAAGAGCATGAGCTTCCCCGGAAAGGTGCTCAAGCAGGAGTATCTAAGCGAGCACGACAAGAGCGACCTTCTTTTCGGTATAGAAAACGGTGTTGATTTTATAGCGTGCTCCTTTGTTTCGCGAAAGCAGGATTTAGTTGACGTAAAGAATTTTCTTCGCGAGCAGGGCAAGGAGATTCCCGACATTATAGCCAAGATAGAAAATCGCTCGGGCGTTGACAACATACGCGAGATATGTGAGGAGTGCGACGGCATAATGGTAGCGAGAGGAGATATGGGCGTCGAGGTGCCCTTTGAGGAGCTTCCCGCTATACAGAAGCATCTTATTACCACCTGCCGACTTCTGGGCAAGCGTGTCATCACAGCCACCGAGATGCTTGAGTCGATGATACACAATCCCCGACCCACCAGAGCCGAGATATCCGACGTGGCAAACGCCGTATATGACGGAACAAGCGCCATAATGCTTTCGGGAGAAACCGCTGCGGGAAAATATCCCGTGCTTACGGTCGAAACTATGGCGCGTATTGCGCTCCAGACAGAGAAGGGAATAAACTACGCCAAGAGATTTCACGAATCGGATTTTATTATAAGGAACACGGTGGACGCCATATCTCACGCGACCTGCGGAATGGCGATAGATATAGGAGCAAAGGCAATAGCGGTGTGCTCGCTTTCGGGAATGACCGCCCGTATGGTATCCCGCTTCCGCTGTCCCATAGATATCCTCGGAGTGACCACAGACGAGGGCACGTGGCGCAAGCTTGCTCTTTCTTGGGGAGTCACGCCGGTCATGAGCGAGATGTTCAACTCCTTGGACGTGCTTTTCTATACGGCGCAGAAGTTAGCTAAGAAGGAGATGTCGCTCTCAAAGGGGGACAGAATAGTTATCACGGGAGGAGTCACCAACGGCTCCTCGGGCAATACAAATCTTATTAAGGTTGAAACGGTATAAAGAGGAAGGCAGAGCTACGGCTCTGCCTAAAATTTATTTGTTAACTCAATGTTTACAATCTTGACTATTTTAAGAAAAGATTATGATTTATAATTAGAGAGATTTGTAAAAAAGGAGGACATTCAAGAATACTATGATAAAAACTTTGGTTAAAAGTGTTCGTGAATATAAGACAAGCTCGATACTTGCTCCCCTGTTTATCGCAGGCGAGGTGGTTATCGAATGCTTTATACCCTTCGTTACGGCGGGGCTTGTAAGAAATATACAGGGAGGCTGCTCACTGAACGTTATAATAAATTACGGTCTGGTGCTTGTGGCTCTGGCGGTGGTGTCCCTCTTGTGCGGCGCATTCGCGGGTCATTTTGCGGCTATCGCCTCTTGCGGATTTGCGAAAAACGTGCGTCACGATATTTATTGCGCTATTCAGCAGTTTTCTTTTTCCAATATGGATAAATTCTCCACGGCGGGACTTGTAACAAGACTTACCACCGACGTTACTAACGTGCAGATGGCGTACATGATGATAATCCGCACGGCTATACGCTGTCCTATGATGCTGGTATTTGCGCTGGTGATGGCTGTAGTGGTAAGCCCCACTATGTCCCTTGCCTTTGCGGTTATAATTCCTATACTTGCCATAGGTCTTACACTTATAATCCTCAATGCGCACCCCATATTCAAGACGGTTTTCAAGAAATACGACAACCTCAACAACTCGGTGCAGGAGAACGTAGCGGGAATGAGAGTTGTAAAGGCATACGTAAGAGAGGATTTCGAGCGTGAAAAATTCGCCAAGGCATCCGACGACGTTGCAGAGGGCTTTACTAAGGCGGAGAAGATACTCGTTCTCAACAATCCTCTTATGCAATTCTGCTTTAACGCCCTTATGCTTATGGTCTGCTTCTTCGGCTCACAGCTGATAATAAGAACAAACGGCGAGGCGCTTGATATTGCGGGATATACCGCGCTTTTGACCTACGGAGCGCAGATATTGATGAGCCTTATGATGCTTTCTATGATAATAGTTATGCTCTCTATGTCTATGGAATCGGCTAGCCGTATAGCCGCCGTGCTCAAGGAGCAAAGTGCTATAACAAATCCCGAGTGCCCTATAACCGAGGTCAGGGACGGAAGCATTCTCTTTGATAAGGTAAGCTTTTCTTACTCGGAGAGCGCGGAGAAAAAATCCCTTGAGGGAATAAATCTCTTTATCGCTTCGGGCGAAACAGTGGGTATAATCGGAGGAACGGGAAGCGGAAAGACCAGCCTTGTGCAGCTTATCTCACGTCTGTACGACGTAAGCGAGGGAGCTGTTAAGGTAGGCGGAGTGGACGTTCGCGACTACGATATAGAAACACTTAGAAATCAGGTGTCTGTGGTTCTTCAGAAGAACGTGCTTTTCTCGGGGACAATAAAGGAAAATCTCCGTTGGGGCGACCCCGATGCTACCGACGAGGATATGGAGCGTATATGTAAGCTGGCGCAGGCTGATGAGTTTATAAAGACCTTCCCTGACGGCTACGATACCCATATAACTCAGGGCGGAACTAACGTATCGGGAGGACAGAAGCAGAGGCTTTGTATTGCCAGAGCCCTGCTTAAAAAGCCCAAGATACTTATTCTCGACGACTCCACCAGCGCGGTGGATACCAGAACCGACGCTCTTATCCGCAAGGCGTTTGCCGAAGAGATACCCGATACCACCAAGATAATAATAGCTCAGCGTATATCCTCGGTGGAGCACGCCGATAAGATAATCGTTCTTGACGGAGGACGTATTGAGTCGGTTGGAAGCCACGCGGAGCTTATGGAAAACAGCCCCATATACAGGGAAATATACGAATCTCAGAACAAGGGGGCACAGAACGATGGCGAATGATAAAATGAAAAGACCCCCCGTGAAGAAGGGAGTTATCAAGAGAATACTTAAGCTGCTCTTTAAGGAATACAAATGGCAGCTGATAGCGGTTATCGAGTGCATAGTGCTGGTATCCTTCGCATCTACCATAGCGGGACTCTTTATGAATCAGTATATCGAATATATTGAGGAGGGTCTTGTAAAGGGACTTGACGCGGTTTACGGTAAAATACTCAGAGCAGTGCTTATAATGCTCTCAATATACGCTGTAGGCTGGGTGGCATCCTTTGCTTACACCCGTATAATGGCGATAGTAACCCAAAGCTTCCTTAACGGAATGAGAAAAAAGATGTTCGATAAGATGCAGAGCTTCCCTCTGCGCTACTTCGACACCAACGCTCACGGAGATATAATGTCCCATTATACCAACGATATAGATACCGTGAGAGAGCTCGTATCTAATACCTTGCCGCATCTTATACAGTGCGCGTTGATAGTAATGTTTTTGATACTCAACATGCTTTATCTCAGCATTTGGATGTTTATCGTTGTATTCGTTGCCAGCATTGCTATGATAACCGTAGCGAAGAAGGTCGGCGGAGCCAGCGCAAAGAACTTTATGAAGATGCAGAAGTCAATAGCAAAGACCGAGGGCTTCGTAGAGGAAATGATGAATGGACAGAAGGTCGTAAAGGTGTTCTGTCACGAGAGCCAAAGTGTTGAGGACTTTGACAGGGTCAACGATGAGCTTTGCAAGGATGCAACGGCGGCAAACCGCTTTGCCAATATCCTGATGCCTATTATGGGCAATATCGGAAATATACTCTACGTTCTGGTAGCCTTTATCGGCGGCTCGCTGATAATCAGCGGCTTTACAAACATATCGATTCAACGTCTTGTAGGTCCAATGCTGGGCATGGAGGTAGGCGTTGCGGTGGGAATAAGCGTTGTAGTTCCTTTCCTTAACGCATCCAAGCAGTTTACCAACAACGTAAGTCAGGTTTCACAGCAGATAAACTCCATAGTTATGGCAATGGCGGGAGCAAGCCGCGTGTTTGAGCTTTTGGATACAGAGCCTGAATACGACGAGGGCTACGTTATGCTTGTAAACGCAAAAGAGGAGAACGGTGAGCTTACCGAGAGCGAGCAGAGAACGGGTATGTGGGCGTGGAAGCACCGCCACGGTGACGGAAGCGTTACCTACACCGAGCTGAAGGGCGACGTACAGATAGAAAATATGGATTTCGGCTACGTACCCGAAAAGCTTGTGCTCAAGGATATCTCGCTTTACGCGCGCCCCGGTCAGAAGGTTGCCTTCGTAGGCGCTACGGGAGCGGGCAAGACCACCATAACCAACCTTATCAACCGTTTTTACGATATTGACGACGGAAAGATAAGATACGACGGAATAAATATCAACAAGATAAAGAAGGACGACCTTCGCCGCTCACTGGGAATAGTGCTTCAGGACACCAATCTCTTTACGGGAACGGTGATGGATAATATACGCTACGGAAAGCTTGATGCCAGCGACGAGGAATGTATAGAGGCGGCAAAGCTTGCTAATGCTCACGATTTTATCACGCGACTTCCCGAGGGATATAATACTATGCTGACGGCAAACGGAGCAAATCTTTCCCAAGGACAAAGACAGCTTATCTCTATAGCGAGAGCGGCTGTTGCTGACCCTCCCGTAATGATACTGGACGAGGCGACATCCTCCATAGATACCCGAACCGAGGCAATAGTGCAGAGGGGTATGGATGCGCTGATGAAGGGAAGAACGGTATTCGTTATCGCTCACAGACTTTCCACTGTGCGCAACTCCGACGTTATAATGGTGCTGGAGCAAGGACGCATAATAGAGCGCGGAAGCCACGAGGAGCTGATAGCTCAGGGCGGCAAATATTACCAGCTTTATACGGGAGCCTTTGAGCTTGAATAAAATAAAAATGAGGGGCTGCTTCATTTAGCGCAGAACAAAAACACACGAAAGTAAATAATAAAAAATACCGCTTTGTTATCAGGAATTTTGGTAATAAAGCGGTGTTTTTGGTAGAAATTCTTACGAATTTCGATTTTTATGTGTGTTTTTTAGCCGCGCTTTGGCTCTCCGGCGTACCTTTGTACGCCGACGAGAACCAAATCACGACTTCTGCATCTAAATGAAGCAGCCCCTTTTTTGTGTAAAAACGAAACTCCCGCCATAGTGGGTCGTTCGATAAAGGTCAACCGATGAGTAGATAGAATTTCAAAAAAGTCTTGACAGAACCGGAAGAATATGCTAAAATTGTATCACGATACAATTCAAAATTATAAAGGGGGAGAAGATGGCACGTCTGGCGAGAGGAAAAAATTTTGAAAAAACAAAATCAAAGCTATTGCATATAGTAGCGAAAAAATTTCTTGAGCAGGGATATCACAGGACTACGCTGAGGGATATAGCAAAGGAAGCCGATATAGCTTACAGCTCACTTATAAACGTATTCGGAAGTAAGGAGGGAATGCTCTCTGAGCTGGTGGCTTACGTGCTTGAGGGTCAGTTCGCGGCTACGTCAAGGCTTCTTGAGGGAAAGACCGAGGACAAAATACTCTTTTATGCGGCGGAGACTACTCTCCAGCTGTATATGGCTGAAAGTCACGAGCACATACGCGAGATGTATTCGGTGTCATACACGCTGCCCGAGACGTCTAAAATAATTTACAATACTATAACGCATAAATTAGAGGATATATTCAAGGAGCATCTTCCCGAGCTTAATACCAAGGATTTCTACTGCCTTGAGGTAGCGTCGGGGGGAATAATGCGTTCCTTTATGACGGTGAAGTGCGATATGTTTTTTGATATGGATATGAAGGTAAAATTTTTCCTTGAAAGCACCTTCAGGGTGTATAAGGTGTCAGAGGAAAAGATAGCCGAGGCGATAGCCTTTGTATCTCAGTTTGATTATAAAACAATAGCCGAAGCGGTCATAGACCATATGCTTGAATTTTTGGAAAGCAAGACCTAAACCAAGAGGAGGAAATTTATGAAACGGATAATAGCTATTTTAATGATGATATTTTTGCTCGTGGGAGTGCTTGCGGGCTGCGGCAATAAAGTACCCGAAGCGGGCGGCCACAACCAAAACAGCGGTAGTGGGGGCAATCAGTCAAACAACGGCGGAAATAATAACGGCGGCGAGGGTCCCTTGGTGCTTACAACTCTTCCCGAGGGAATGAGCGGCAAGGACGCGGCAAGCCTTATTCTTGCAAATCAAAGGCTTAATTCCCAGCTCCTTAAAAACAGCGGAAATATTTTCGAGGACGGAGCAGAGGTGCTGACCAATCTTTCGTATATGGCAGCGTCAAGCCTTGCTAATTATACGCTGGTGACCGATGAGAGCAAGTCTGCCACTCTCCTTGCTTCCACAAAATACGAAACCGGCGACGGAAGCATGGTTGAAATAGACGGAAACGTCTATAAGTGGAGCGGATTTGGGGAATATTCAAATTCCTACGATTATTTTCTTAATCTTACCAAGGGAGTCACATCCTCCGCAGAGGCGGGCGCAGATCTCATAGACAACGTAAAAAAATACGTAAGGGTGGTAGATAAGTGGGTAAAGATACACAGCAATGAATACTATCTTCACGTGGAGGAAAACCGCGAGGTGCTCTTCTCCCGCTATGACGGAATGGTAGATATGTGTGAGCGCACCAAGACCGAGAACGGAGATAACCGTTACGAGATATACCGCACCACCGAAGAGGGTCAGATGCGAATGGTATATATCGCAGGCAAGCTGTGTGAATATTCTTACGTCATCGAGGGTGGCTTTAACCACAACTTCCTTGCTGAGAACAACAAGGGCTATTGGGAGGTCGTGGACGTGGGAGTCGTTGACAGCCACTATAACGTGTCCTGCATGGTCATCAAGGACGATATATGCTACGACGCGTTTTATGACCCCAATACAAAAAAAGTAGGAACCATAAAGGTCATCAGCGCTGACAGAAAGACCGACATAATGGACTTTACTCAGAATGACAACGCAGCAGTGATAGATATCAAGCTTCAGAGCTTTAACGGATATTCCGCTATCGTTAAGGAAGCTACGCCCGATACGGTCAAGCCTCTTTCTAATGATAACGACGGAGAAATATACTACTACGACTTTGACGGAAGCGGCAACAATGTTTACAGTACCAACAGAGATACGAATATGGCGATTATTCTTAACAGCGGAGAAAGAATAGAGCCCAGAGATAGCTTTGTTGACGGTAAGGCGGAGGTAAATACCATAAGAGTTTCCCATTTTTCTAAAGAGCCCGATGAGAATTCCAATGGAAGATACATCGGTTGCTACGTTCCCGAGCTGTCGTTAAACGTTAAAGGAAGCACATTTGACGAGATAATGAATAATCTGGAGGCCTTTTTCGAGGAGGTCGGACTTGTGTGCAGACGTGATATGGATGGCGTTAAGGCAGGTATCATTCAGGCTCGCAAGGAGCTGGCGCAGTTCACCAAGTATCACCAATGGAACGAGAGCCCCATATACAGCGCGGAAACTCTGGCTGCGGGCTGGGAAAACAATCTGGCAAAGCTCGCGGCATATAAAGCGGAATATGAGAAGATAAAGGACGCTGAGGTGATTGATTTCAGTGACAAGCAGACCGTAGAGCTTAATATAAAGTTTGCTCCCATCACCGCTCAGACGGCAGCCGACGTAAAGAACGACGGAATGACCGTTTCGGTAAGCGAGCTTGAGCTTAGCGTAGAGGACACTCTGCTCTTCGTGGAAGGCGAGAGCTATACCGTGAGCTTCGCTCTCGTAGGCACGGGAGATAACGCCGCTTCGGGTCTTTCACACATAACTCTTACAGAGCCCTTGACGGCTAAGTATAACGGTGAGGACGTCTTTAAGCTAAAGCAGACCGCAAGCTTTGAGATACCCGTTCTTGCGGAGGGCGGATACACGCTGGTGGCTTATATCTCCACTGCTGACGGTATCAGGTCCAGCGACTATACTAAGGTGATATTTACCGAGCTTACTCCTTCCCAGACCAAGCATGATAACCTCAGCGTAGCGTTGAGCAAGAACGAGGCGGGCGAGCTTGTTATATCTTGTATTACCGTTAAGGATATTCAAGTAGAGATAGAGCCCTTGGAGGGAGGAGCGGGTCATACCTATGCTACTATGTACGAGGCTCTTTCAAAAGAGATATACAAATACGGCTTTGTTTCCGAGGAAGCAGTGCTTGAGCTTATCGGCGAGGATGAGAGTTGGACAGCGGTAGCCGAGAGTGAGGATGCCTTGGCGAGCGGAAGATACCGTCTTAAGTACAGCATCAAGAACGGCGATTCCATAGCCGAGGGATACGTTATCGCCGAGTATACCGCACCCGAGACAGAGTCTTAGGAGCCCGCGGAGCTTGAGCCTGTTGAATAAAAATATTAAGTGCGGATGCAACGCATCCGCGCTTTTTCTATATCACGAAAGCCTCGTCATAGCGGCGGGGGGCATAGAGGGTAACCGATGAGGGGAAATAAAAGCAAGAAACAGATAATGTGTGATTGTAGGGACGCCTGTCCCTACGATTTGAAAGAAATAAAGCGAACCAACTTATTGATAGCAAGTAACATCAGCGGGTGTTTTATTGTGCTTTAAAATCAATTGCTTATACTTATTTCTATATCTCCCGTATCGGTGGTTATTTCACATCTGCCGCCCGAGCTGCTTCGTGGAATGTCAACGTCACCCGTATCGGTCTTTGCGGTAAATATCTTGTCGGAGAGCAGGGTGCCCGATACGTCTCCCGTGTCGGTCTGTACAAAAATCTCGGCGGCGTCGCAGCGGTCGAAGCTCACGTCACCCGTGCTTCGCTCAATAGAAATTTTTTCGGTCGCCACCACGTCGGTAAGGTACAGCCTTCCCGTGCTTCCCTCGGACGTAAGATTTTTGCACGTAAGGCTTGTAAGATTGCTTTTTCCCGTGCTTACCTTTATTTTAACGTCGCCCGAGCAGGACACGTCGGCAAGGATTATCTTTCCCGTTGTTACCGAAAGGTCAAGGCTGTCAGCTGTTAGGTTTGCTATATCTATATCTCCCGTAGAGGTTTTTATTTTCGCCGTGCCCGAAACCGAGGCGCGGCTTTTAATGTCGCCTGTGCTTACCGAAATATCCATACTTGCAAATTTAAAATTCCGGGGTATATCCACGTCCCCCGTGCTTTCATCTATGGCAAGGTGAGAATACTCACTTTCGGGCAGATATACGGTTATCTTGGTGCTTCCTATGCCTATGCCGATATACTGATACCATTTCTTCGTGTTGACCTCGTTTACACTAAGAGTGCCGTCCTGCGCGCTAACGGTGTGTCTGCCCGTTGTGGATTCATAGCAGACGACCTTACAGTTCTCTCCCTCGGAGGGAAGAAGCACAATATCGGCGGTATCTGTTTTTATAGATATATTGGTGAACTTTTCTGTGATATCGTGGGTGTTGGTTTCGTATTTCTCCGTAGAGAGCTTTGTAAAATCCCAAAAATTCATTGCCATAGCCACGGCAAATATTATAAGTCCCGCTCCCACGAGGGAAGCCGCTATAATTATCAATACTTTATTCATCACGCTTCCTCCTTTTTAACAAAGCAATGCTTTATGCCAAGTATAACAGTCTTTGTAAGCAAGACCACACCCTCGGTGGCAGCCTTACTTCCAATAAACGCGAATATAGCAAGTCCTCCGCACACAAGCCCAGCTCCCAACATAGCAAGACCTGTGGTGAGATTGCCGCTTACGATGAAAATTACGCACAGGGCAATTCCCGCGGGGGCGCAGGCGGCGAGGGAGGCGAATACCGCCCAAGCGCATACCACCAGAACCCAGAGTACCGCATAAAGTGTAATAATTACCGCAAAAGCTACAGCCAGAAGCGTGATCCATATAGGAGAGCCTACGGCTATAAGCACTATCTCCCAAGCTCTCAAAGCTCGCTTTGGCTTGACCTTATTTGTCACAAGCTTAGACAGAGGAATTTCGGATACTATCTGCGACGCTATTTCGTCGGTTGTGCCGATATCCGCTACCGCATCCTCCTCCGAAAGTCCTTCCTCTATTCTGTCGTCGATCATCTCGCAATAAAAGCTGATGCGCTCGGATGCTTCCTTTTGGGGAAGTCGTGAGAGCTTTGACTCAAGCTCATTGATAAATTCCTGCTTAGTCATTTTTATCCTCCTTGGTTACGAATTTATAAATGGACATAACCTCGCGCCATTCCTCCTTGAAATCCTCTATGCGCTTTAAGCCCGCTTCTGTAATATGATAGTATTTCCGCAGTCTGCCGCCGTGCTCACAGCTGCGAACTGTCAGCATTTTGGCAAGCTCAAGGCGCTTAAGTATAGTGTAGAGGGTAGACTCCGACATCTCTATATACGGCTTCATATCCTTGATTATCTTGTAGCCGTAGGAGTCCTCGGTCTTTATGGCAGATAACACGCATACGTCCAAAAGTCCGCGCTTTAATTGAATATCCATACAATACTCCTCCTTGCGTAATACATCATAACACGAGGTATTGTGTTTGTCAATAGCTTTTTGAAAAAATGCTTGACAAAAGCAATACTTCGTGATATGATGTATTACGCAAGGAGGAGTATTGTATGGATATACAGTTGAAAAGAGGCCTGCTTGATGTTTGCGTCTTATCTGCCATCAAGGACGGCGAGTCTTACGGATATAAAATAATCAAGGATATTGCGCCTTATATCGAGCTTTCGGAGTCTACGCTTTATACTATTTTGAAACGCTTGGAGCTTGCGGATATGCTTACCGTTCGCACGGCGGAGCACGGGGGCAGGCTTAGAAAATATTATCGCATCACTTCGACGGGTCTTGCGCGCATCGAGGCATTCAAGGCTGAATGGAGCGAGGTTATGGCGATATACAAATTTGTGGTCAGAGAGGAGTTTAAGGATGAATAAGCAGAAATTTTTGAAGGAGCTTGAATACGCCATCGGCGCGCTTGACAGAAGGGAAGTGGCTGAGCACCTTGCGTTTTATTCGGAAATGATCGACGACAGAATAGAGGAAGGTCTTTCGGAGGAGGATG
>CAJGCD010000014.1 GCA_904501715.1 uncultured Clostridia bacterium | reverse complement strand
GGCTTCCCCGTAATCAGAAAAAATATGAAGCAGTGGGTAATAGACCAGCCTGCCTTTGCCGAGGAGCTTCTCGAGGGGCTTGAGGAGATAGATTGGCCCGAGTCCACAAAGCTTATGCAGAAGAACTGGATAGGCAAGTCCACGGGTGTTGAGGTCAAGTTCGACATCGTGGGCGGCGGAGAGTTCTCTATATTTACCACCTGTATAGAAACTATTTACGGCATTACCTTTATGGTGCTTGCTCCCGACGGAGATATAGTTAAGCAGCTTATGCCCAGAATAGAGAACAAGGCAGAGGTCGAGGCATACATAGCCGAAACGCTTAAAAAGAACGATATGGACCGCACCGAGCTCAATAAGACCAAGTCGGGCTGTGAGCTTAAGGGAGTTACCTGCATTAATCCCGTAAACGGCAAGGAAGTCAGAATGTTTATCGGTGATTTCGTTCTCGCAAGCTACGGTACGGGCGCGGTAATGGCGGTGCCATCTCACGACCAGCGTGACTTTGAGTACGCTATCGCGCACAACATAGATATGATTCAGGTAATCGATGGTGATGAGAAGCTCGGTCATGTTGACGTTTCCGAGAAGGCATTTGAGAAGGGTGAGTATCTCGGCAAGGGATACAGGCTTGTAAATTCCGAGGAGTTCAGCGGTCTTACCGTTGAGGAGGCAAAGGAAGCGATTACTTCTAAGCTTGAAAAGCTTGGCGTGGCAAAGAGAACCGTAAATTACCACTTCAGAGAGTGGATATTCGCAAGACAGCGTTATTGGGGCGAGCCCGTGCCTGTGGTTCACGGCGAGGACGGAGCTATTCACGTTCTTGACGACTCCGAGCTGCCTCTGGTTCTTCCCGAGCTTGAAAACTACAAGGGAGTCAACGGAAAAGCGCCTCTCGAAAACGCTACCGAGTGGAAGAAGTACTCAAAGGACGGCGTTGAGGGTATGAGAGAAACCTCCACAATGCCAGGCTCCGCAGGCTCAAGCTGGTACTTCCTCAGATACATTGACCCCAACAACGACAAGGAGTTCGCAAATCAGGAGCTCCTTAAGCACTGGATGCCCGTTGACCTTTATATCGGCGGACCCGAGCACGCTGTGGGTCACCTTATGTATTCGAGAATCTGGAACAGATACCTTTATAACAAGGGCTTGGCGCCCACTAAAGAACCTTTCAAGAAGCTTGTTCATCAGGGAATGATACTTGGCGCTAACGGCATTAAGATGGGTAAGCGTTTCCCCGAGTTCGTTGTAAACCCCAGCGACGTTGTTCGCGATTTTGGTGCGGATACGCTCCGTCTTTACGAGATGTTTATGGGTCCCCTTGAGGTATCAAAGCCTTGGAGCGCGCAGGGAGTTGAGGGCGCAAGACGCTTCCTTAACCGAGTATGGGCGTTCTTTACCGAGCCTGATAACATTGTTGACGGAGAAATTCCCGCACTTGAAAAAATATATCATAAGAGCGTAAAGAAGGTAACCGAGGACTTTGAGAAGCTGGCGTTCAACACGGCAATTTCTCAGATGATGATATTCGTAAACGCTGTTTACAAAGAGGGTAAGTGCCCTAAGGCTTACGCGGAGGGACTTATCAAGATGCTCTCCTGCATCTGCCCTCACATCGGTGAGGAAATGTGGTCGCTGCTTGGACACACCGACACTATCGCATATGAAAAGTGGCCCGAGTACGATGAGGCAAAGACCGCTGACGACGCCGTAGAGGTGGTTATTCAGATCAACGGTAAGCTTCGTGGAAAGATGAGCATTCCCGTTGATACCCCCGCCGCCGAGGCAATTGCTTTGGCTAAAGAGGATGCGGCAATAGCTTCCGCTATCGAGGGAAAGACTATCGTTAAGGAAATAGCCGTTCCCAACAAGATAGTAAACATAGTAGTAAGATAAACAAAAGACCCCACAAATTTTGTGGGGTCCTTTACAAATAGGAGAAAATTATGTTTAAAAAGGCGATGCCCGTGTTTGCAAAAGGGTGCGAAAGGGAAAAAATTATCATTTGGTTTTAAGGCAGGAGATCGAGGATATAAGCGAGAGTGTGTTCTACATAACCGCATTTTCGTTTTACAGATTGACGGTCAACGGAGAGTTCGTTTTCTTTGGACCCGCCCGCACCGCACGGGGTTATGCAAGAGTGGATGAAATACCGCTCGGACAGTATAACCGCGAGGGCAAAAACGAGATAATGATAGAGGTCAACGGATATTACTGCCAGTCGATCTCAACAGTAAAGCAACCGTCCTTCGTTATAGCTGAACTTTGCAGAGGTGAGGAGGTGCTTCTCTGTACGGGCAGAGATTTTGAGGGCTATCGCTCCTCAAGAATGGTCCAAAAGGTACAGAGATATTCGGCGCAGCGTCACTTTGGAGAGGTTTGGGACTACAGAGGCTCAGAGCTTGGTGAGAGAGTGGAGCTTGTAGCGCAAGATCTGGATATAAAATATCTTCCACGTGTTGCTCCGTTTCCCAGTGTAGAGCGGGGAATGACCGAGGAGTATTCCTCGGTTGGAATATTTTCATATGACGAGAGCATAGATGTTCCTCGCAGATATTCCTTTGATATAACCGAGGATTGGGGACGCTATGAGGATGACGAGATAGAGTACGCGCCCTATCCGTGGTTTGCAAAGCAGGTAACAGAGATAAAGCGCGGGGGCGGAAGGCTTCCAATCACTCTTAGCGAGGGTGAATACGCCCTGATAGATATGAAGCGCGTAGAGTGCGGATTTATCTGTATGGAGACGCTGGCGCACGAGGATTCCGACGTGGTAGTAGGCTTTAGCGAGCTTTGCTTTGACGAAAAATTTGCCTTTACCGCAATGAACGCCAGAAACGTAGTGGAGTATTTGTTAAAGGGCGGAGAAAATGCGAAAACAATGACGTTTGAGCCGTATACTTATCGCTATGCTATGGTTATGGTCAAAAAGGGAAGCATAAGTCTTTCTTCCTTTGGAGTGCGTCGCTTTGAGTATAACAGAAGCAAGATCATAAGGGATATAACGACCAAAGACGCGCAGTTGCGTGAGATATACGAAGCGGCGGTCAATACCTTTGCGCACAACGCACTTGATCTGTATATGGACTGTCCCTCGCGTGAACGTGCAGGCTGGCTTTGTGATACCTTCTTTACGGGCAGAGCTGAGTATTTTTTGACCGGAAAGAGCCTTGTTGAGGACGCGTTTCTTGAAAATTACCGTTTGTATCAATACTGCGGAGAATATCCCGAGGGGGCGCTCCCAATGTGTTATCCTTCAGATGTCGAGCGGAACCATCATTTTATACCGCAGTGGGATATGTGGTATATAATCGAGGTAAAGGAATATCTGACGGAACGAAACACGAGCATCGACCGAGAGCTTTTCCGCAAGAGTGTTTACGGAGTGTTGAGCTTCCTTTCAAAATACGAGAATGAAGAAGGGCTTTTGCAAAATCTGCCCGGTTGGAATTTTGTTGAGTGGTCTACCGCAAACGAGTGGGTGCAGGACGTAAACTATCCCACGAATTTCCTTTATGCCGAAGCACTTCGATGTGTGGGAGAGCTTTACGGCGAGAGCGAGCTTATTGAAAAGGGGAACCGAGTAGCAGAGGTTACGAGAAGAAAAGCCTTTGACGGAGAGGTCTTTATTGATAATGCGATCCTTGATGGTGAAGGTAAGCTTAAAAATACTAAGAATTCGTCCGAGGCGGGTCAGTATTACGCGATTCTCTTTGGCAATGTTGATATCGATGCTCCCGAGTTTTCAAAGCTTAAGTCTTATGTGATAGACGGATTTAAGACCTTTAATACGGAGGGAAGAGGATTTGTTCCCGTAAACGCATTTATAGGCTTTTATCTGCGCATATGCGTTTTGATGAAGCTTGGATATAGGGATATCCTTGAAAAAGACATAAAGTTTTTCTTTGGCGGTATGTCTGAGCTCACGGGTACACTTTGGGAATACAGGCTTGACAGAAAAGACGAAAACGACGAGAGCTTTAAGAGCCGTATTCAGCGAGGAAGCCTTGACCACGGCTTTGCTTCCTTTGCCGCAGTCGCGATAGATTTTATAGAAAATCAATAAACTTTCAAAAAACTATTGACAAACTGATGAAAATGGGATATAATATTATTCGATTTTGATTGTCTCTGGCAATATGCGGAGGGAGGGAAACAGAAAATGGCAGAAATTAGAGTAAAAGAAGGCGAGTCTCTTGACAGTGCACTTCGTCGCTTTAAGCGTGCAATGGCTCGTTCCGGCGTCCTTACCGAGCTTCGCAAGAGAGAACACTATGAGAAGCCCAGCGTAAAGCGCAAGAAGAAGTCAGAAGCTGCTCGTAAGAGAAAATATAAGTAATCTTACGGCATTTATCAAAAAACAATAACAGGGTCGTCTGTACGGCCCTGTTTTGTTTTTTTGTTTACTTTTTTCATTGACAATAGAGCGTTTTTCGTGATATAATCCTCTTAAGAGAAGCGTAGCTTCCAACAAAAAAGTAAGGAGAGTATATTATGACTAACGATTTTGCAAAAGACGCATTTTTGCTTGTAAGTGACTACGTTAAGCCCAATACCGGCGAGGATGTATCCGACGCGCTTCAGAAGCTTATTCTCAATAATCCGAGAAGAGTGCTTTTCTTTCCCGACGGAGAATATCTGCTTTCAAAGCCCATATGTACGCCTGCAAACCCCGAACACAGCGTTTCACTGCACCTTTCAAACTTTGCAATCATAAAGGCTATGGATACGTGGGACTGTGATGAGGCGCTTATCCGCCTTGGTGCTGCAGAGCCTTTTAATACTATCATGGTAAACGGAAGCAACTACTATCTTACAGGAGGTATTATTGACGGTAACGGTCTTGCAAACGGAGTGTCTATAGACAGCGGAAGAGAGACCAGAGTTGATAACGTATCCATCAAGCACACGAAGATTGGATTGCACGTTAAGTGGGGTGCGAACTCGGGCTCCTCTGACTGTGATATCTGCAATGTAAATATCGTTGGACGCGGAACGACCGATTCTATCGGACTTCTTATAGAGGGTATGGATAATACCTTTACAAATATGCGTATCGCGCGAGTACAGATAGGTGTAAAGATTCTCAAGGGCGGAAACTATCTGCGCAATATCCACCCGCTTTACAGCCTTGCTTCGGGCTGGGACCACTACACCGAAAGTATCGCTTTCTGCGATATGAGCTGGGAAAACTGGTACGACTTCTGTTACAGCGACCAGTATTGCACAGGATTTTATTTTGCCGATAACGTTCGTTCTATTTGTCATAACTGCTTCTGTTTCTGGTGGAAGACGCTTGAGGGCGGAGAGATAGGTTTTAGAAGCGGTGGAAAGTTTAATTCGTTGCTTAGCAACTGCAAGGTTAACTTCCGCGCTGACGCTAACGATACCAACTTCCTTCTCGTCGGTGAGAAGGGCGGCTACGGTCTTATTGAAAATCCCTTCTTCGATGAAAATAAGGCACCCGATAAATCGTATATGGATTATCTTTCGGGCAGAGTTCTTCATCCTTGATATCCCCTAATAGCGAAAAATACTAATGTGCGCCCCAAAAGCCATAAGCTTTTGGGGCGCACGTCGTTATTTGTTTCTTTTTGGGTTTTTGGTAGTGCCCAGAATATAGTCGATAGAAACACCGTAGAAATCTGCCAACTTTATAAGTATGTCGGTGGGAATGTCTCTTTGTCCTAATTCGTAATTGCTGTACACCTGTTGGGAACAGCAGAGGTATTCGCAGAGCTGCTTTTGGGTCAGGTCATTGTCCTCTCGCAGCATTCTTATGTTATGATATAGCAAAAGAAACACCTCCTCCGTATACTCTATCATCATTATAACAAGTTTTATAAAAACTATTGACAGATACCGCAAAATGCGGTATAATTATTTTAAATACCGCAAGTTGCGGTAAAATATTGTTATCATAGGCAGTTTTTTCTGTAATAATAGGGGTGTATCGAAAAAACGCAAGATGAGGGAAGTAGATAAGAAAAGGGTAAAAATCAAATGTTTAAACGTATATTTCTCTTTGTTTTAATATTGGCTATGGCGCTGGGCGTTACAGCATGCGGAGAAAAAAGCTTTAAAGGCAAGGATATAGAGGACTTAAGCAGCAGTGATTCAGATGGTGAAAAAACTACTTTGAATCCATTTGATAACCTGCAATATACAATAACAGGTATATCGCCTTACTGTAAGATAGCCATAAATGACCAAAAGTGCAGCCATGAGGTGCAAAGATTTATTAGTTATTCTTTTGATAAGGAAGCTTATGCAAACGGCGAGACCGTAGTTGTAACAGCGAGTCTTTCTTACAGTGGCAGCTTAATTTATCGGTTATCCCGCACCACGCATGAGTTTAAAGTATTAAATCAGCCTGAGTACATAGAATCTGTTTCCGAAATTGATGCGTCGAGTATAGAAAACGAACTGAATGATTATATACTGGCGGGGATATCTGCCGCTAAAAACGGTAAGGTGTTTTTTAATATAAATCTGTTTTCCTCGGAATTTGACAAAAGGGTAATTTCCCACATTGACCAGTCTCGTCAGGCTGTATATTTTTCCGACCTTAAGAAAATAAAAAAACCAAAAATATCGCGTAATACACCGTACAACAAATATTCGTTTATATACAAAATGGTTATAGAGTCCAATGATGGTTCAATCGAGGTAGCTACTGTTAATTTTAGCGCGCACAACGTTGTAAAATATCCCGACGGCACTTTAATGTGGGGTGTTGACTCTATTGAAGATTATGATTTTTCTTGCATTGGTGGGCTTGAGAGTGTAGAAGATTGTATCGCATCTAGCGTAATGACAGACAGTATAAATTATAATATTTCGCGGATAAATTGAAAAGCAAGGAGGAACAGTAACTGTTTCTCCTTGCTTTTTATATGCATATCAAATTCAGGTCCCAAGCGGGAACATAGGGGTATCGGCGGTAGTAGAGCCTGTAATCGGGGTAGATAGATTTCACGAGCAAGGGCAGGGCGAAAATATCCTCGCTTTTGTGATAAGCCGATACTAGCAAAGCGGGGCGGCAACGGGCAATAGTCTTTGCTGAGCCCAGCAGAGCCTCACGCTCAGCTCCCTCAATGTCATATTTTATATAGTCTATCCCTTCGTCCTTTATTACACTGTCGGGGGAAAGAGCGGTTATCTCTACCGCTTTAGCGGTTTTTTGAGGGGCGAAAATACCCGAGTTGCGGTTCCCCTCATCTCCGAAGGTCAAAGTAGTGTCCTCCGACCACGCCGCCGCGTTGATTGGAATTAACTGAGTCTGTCCTTCATACGCCGAGCAGAAGGCATCAAGCTTTTTGAAATTACGGCGGTCGGGCTCCATAGCGTAGGCTTTTTCCAAGAGGGGAGATATTTCCAAAAGCTCACGCAGGGTATCTCCGTTATACGCCCCAAGGTCGGCGCACACCTTGAAATTTTTTGCCTCCAGCAGCTCGAAGGTCTCGTCCTTTTCGCTTTCCGCGTTAAAAAGATATGAGATTTTTCCCGTCAGCTTGTAGAGTATAACGTTGTCGTAGATCCGCCGCGACTCTTCATCCTCAAGCATATCCCGCACCGCAAGAATTTCTTTTTTGTGCGCATTGAAAAAATCAAGAGTGAAAATTTCTCTGCCGCATACGGGTACGTCGGGAGCGTACATCTCACACTCTTGGTTCACTCTTTTGAAAAGCTCCAGAACGTTGGGAAGAGAAGAGCCGAAGGAAAGCAGGGCTATAATGTTTTCCGCACCGTATTTTTCTTTTACAGCCGAGTAGGATAGAACCGTCTTGCCGTGAAAGCTGTGACCTCTCACGAAGCCGTCGCTGGCAAAGAAGTCGGCTATATCTATGCCGTGGCTCTGGCATACGCTAAGAATTTTGTCGGCACCATTTCCCATACCGTACATAACTACCGTCTTTTTCGTGGAAGCAAGGTAATTCCACAAATCTGTTGTGGGGATTCTGTCAAAAAAATTCATATATCCTCCTTGACGGTAGTTTTTTACTGTGATATAATTACAGCATAGGATAATTTTAGCACAAAAGAAAGGAAAAATCAATATGGATTGCTTATTCTGTAAAATAATAGAAGGAGTTATTCCCTCAAACAAGGTCTATGAGGATGATATGTGTCTTGCATTTTATGACATAGCGCCTCAGGCTCCCGTTCATATTCTCGTTATTCCGAAGAAGCACATAGCATCTGCCGACGGCATTGACGGCGGCAACAGCAAGTACGTTGCGCATATATTTGAGAGAATTCCCAATATAGCAAAGGAAGCGGGGCTTGTCAACGGATACCGAGTTATTACCAACTGCGGTGCGGACGCTTGTCAGTCCGTAAAGCATCTTCATTTCCATATCCTTGGCGGGGCACAGCTCAGCGAAAAAATGGCATAAGCGACGGGGCTGCTTCATTTGGATGCTGCATCTAAATGAAATAGCCCTTTTGTGTTGGCTTTTTGATAAAAATAGGTGAAAAGTGAACTTTTTGTAAAAAAACTCTTGACAAAAAAAGGTCATTGTTATATACTTAGATTACTATAATTATACTGTATTGGTATGATATAAATAAAAAAGGAGATTTTGTCTTATGAATTGTACTAAGTGCAATGCGGCTCTTGCTGATGACGCGATCTTTTGCCCTGAGTGCGGAGATCAGTTCGCGGTAAACGAGCAGAGAGCAAAGGTAAGCGAAGCTTTTGCTAACACCAAAAACCTTATCGTAAAGCAGTTGAAGACACCTATCTTTTTGGTAGTTGCTATTCTGTTTTCGGTAGTATTCGCAAGCAATACCATCAATATGATTTCCGGCGGTATCGGCGGAGTTATCAGCGGACTTCTTCCTTGCATATTCATGCTTATCGCAACCATCGGTCTGTGGAAGGCATATACCGCAAAGGAAACCGCAGGTGTAAACAAGGCACTTCGTCAGGCATCTATCTATGATGCATATACCAGTGTAATCTATACTATCGCTATTGTGCTTCTCAGCATACTCGGCGCTATTATGTTTATCCTGATGCTGCTCAGCGGAAGCTTGCTTTCCGGTGCGGCTGAAGGACTTGGTGCTGAGGAAGCTTCCGACTCTCTTATGGGCGGCGGAATTATTGCGGCAATAGTGGTTCTCGTTGTGTTCGCGGTTATAATTACCATTGTTTCTATCTTCAAGGGTATCTACAAGAAGAGAAGAAAGTATTTTGTAGCTCTCGGAGAGACCGCAGAGACAGGAAAGTACACCGCTGTTAAGGCTCCCGTTATTGGCTCTTACGTAGTTGGTGGAGTTACCGTCATTAGTGCTGTGTTCCCCATAGTAATGGCTTTCGCAGGACGCGCTATTATTACTTCCCTCGTAGGTCCTTATCTTGCTTCCATGGGTGAGATGGGTGATATGGTTAACGATCTTCTTGACAGCCTGTTTGCAGGCGCTATACTTTCCAGCATTACTTCCGGTCTTATGAGTCTGGTATCCGGTGGTTACCTTATTCTCTCCGCCGTATGGATGGCTAACGTACATAAGGCAGAGGTAGCTAACAGAGAAACAGTTAAGGTAGAGTGCGCTCGCCTTGAGGCTCTTGAGGTGGCTACCAAGGAAGCTGTATTCGCAGCTGAGAAGAAGAGACGCGACGAAGAGGATGCCGCAAGAAAGGCAGCCGATGCAGAGGCTAAGAAGGCTCAGGCAGATATGGCAGCTCAGCAGCAGCAGATGATGCAGATGATGATGATGCAGATGATGCAGCAGAACGGAATGATGAATAATGTAGCTCCCGTAGCAGAGGAAGAAGCTCCCGTAGCAGAGGAAGAAGCTCCCGCAGCAGAGGAAGAAGCTCCCGCAGTTGAGGAAGAGGCTCCCGCAGTTGAGGAAGAGGCTCCCGCAGCAGAGGAAGAAGCTCCCGCAGCTGAAGAGGAAAAGGTAGAGGAGACTGTTGAATAATTCGACAGAATTCCGTTGCTTTTGATAAAATAAAGCGAAAAATTATATAAAAAGCTCCCGTTGCGACAAAAAACAGTTGACAACGGGAGCTTTTTTTAATATAATATTATAGTAAATTATTTTGTAAAGGCAGATTTTTAATTATGAATATTAAAGTTGTTAAATTCGGCGGAAGCTCTCTGGCTGATGCCGAGCATTTCAAGCAGGTCGCAAGTATTGTAAAGGCTGACCCAAGCCGTCGCTACGTGGTGGCTTCCGCTCCCGGAAAGCGCTTTAAGGAGGACGTGAAGGTAACCGATATGTTCTATGAGTGCTATGAGAAGATACGCAATCAAGAGAACATTGACGAGCTGTACGCAAAGATAGTTGAGCGATACAATTCCATTATTGCGGGACTTGGTCTTGACTTCGATATAAACGGAGAGCTTGAATACGTAAAGAGCGCTATGCAGCACCGCTCGGGACGCGACTTCGCAGCCAGCCGCGGAGAATACCTCAATTCTCTTATTCTTGCTAAGTATCTTAAATTTGATTTTATTGACGCCGAGAACGTTATCTGCTTCAGGGATAACGGAACTCTTGACGAGGAAAAGACCAATGAAATGATGCGCGAGGAGCTTATGCAGCACAAGCACGCTGTTATCCCAGGCTTTTACGGCGTAATGCCCAACGGTACTATAAAAACCTTTTCTCGAGGCGGCTCGGATATTACGGGTTCAATAGTTGCCCGTGCGGTAGATGCCGACCTTTATGAGAACTGGACCGACGTTTCTGGCTTCCTTATGGCAGACCCCAGAATAATAGATGACCCCTGTCCAATAAAGAGCATCTCGTACAGAGAACTCCGTGAGCTTTCTTATATGGGCGCTACCGTTCTCCACGAGGATGCAATATTCCCCGTGCGTTACGCTAAGATACCCATAAATATCCGTAATACTAACCGTCCTCAGGATGCGGGAACTATGATAGTTGCCGAGCACACCGAGATAGATTCCGACAGGATAATCACGGGTATTGCGGGCAAAAAGGGCTTCTCGGTAATTACTATCGAGAAGGATATGATGAACTCCGAAATAGGCTACGGAAGAAAGGTACTTGAGGTGTTTGAGGACAACGAGATATCCTTTGAGCATTTGCCCTCGGGTATAGATAATATGAGTGTAGTAGTTGCCAGCGACGCACTTGAGGGAAAACGCGACAAGATACTTGCTACGCTTAACAGAGCGGTACACGCGGACAGTGTTTCCATAGAGGACGGACTGGCGCTTATCGCTGTGGTTGGTGTAGGTATGGTCAAGTACAGAGGAGCGGCTGCAAGAGTGTTTAACGCTATCTCCAATGCGGGAATCAATATAAGAATGATAGACCAGGGCTCTAGCGAGCTTTCTATAATAGTCGGCGTTGAGGAACGCGACTTCAATAACGCTCTCAATGCTATTTACAGCGAATTCGTAAAATAATATCAAAAAGAGGGATACCGCCGTGATTTCGGCGGTATTTCTTGTCATTTTATGCAGCGAAAAAGAAAAAAAGACGCAAAAATAAAATAATTTGAAAAAAATTCTCAATAAAGAAGTATATTTGCGAAATTTTGCGTACATTATATTTGATAAGTTTTTTGTAGGAGGAAATGACGTGGAACGTAAAAATGTGGTTGACCGCTGTCTTGAAAACGAAAAGCGTACCTTTTCAAAATATGCTTTCTTTACCGCTGACACCAAGGGACGCGAAAAGCCCTATACGGCAAGTGACGTGCGTACCGAGTTTCAGCGTGACCGAGATAAAATAACTCATTCTCAATCCTTCAGAAGACTTATGTATAAAACGCAGGTCTTTCTTTCCCCAACGGGTGACCATTACCGTACGAGAATGACTCATACCCTTGAGGTGACCCAGATAGCGCGTATCATAGCAAGAGCCCTGAGACTCAACGAGGATCTCACCGAGGCGGCGGCGCTGGGACACGACATAGGACATACTCCCTTCGGACACGCGGGGGAGAACGCTATGCAGAAATGCTTTGACCCCGAGTTTACGCACTATAAGCAGAGCATCCGAGTGGTTGAGGTGCTTGAAAACAACGGCGAGGGCTTGAACCTTACGTGGGAGGTCCGCGACGGTATAGCAAACCATACGGGCTCAAATATGGCGTCCACCCTTGAGGGGATTATAGTGAAATACGCCGATAGGATAGCATACATAAACCACGACATAGACGATGCCTGCCGAGGCGGCATACTCTCGGTTGAGGATATCCCCGCTGAGCTTCGCCAAAAGCTTGGGGAAACACATTCTGAGCGCATAAATACTATGGTAATGTCCATCATAAAGGCGAGCGAGAATAAGTCCTTTATAGTTATGGAGGACGATATACAGCAAGCGGCAAACGCGCTCAGGGAATTTTTGTTTGAAAACGTGTACCGCAATCCCAAGGCAAAATCCGAGGAGAGCAAGGCTAAGGATATGCTTATGTATCTCTTTGAATATTACGTTAAAAATCCCGATAAAATGCCCGAATTATATCAAAAGAGACGTGACCTTGACGGCATAGAGCGCTGCGCCTGCGATTTCATTTCGGGAATGACCGACAGGTACGCAATTGAGACATTTTCGGATATCTGTATCCCTAAGGTTTGGAGGGGACCACAATGATATCAAGAGAGATAATAGACGAGATAGTTTTCAGAAACGACATAGAGCAGGTTATAGGCTCTTACGTAACTCTTAAGCGGGCGGGCTCAAATCTCAACGGCTTGTGTCCGTTCCATAATGAAAAAACGCCGTCCTTTACCGTGTTTCCCGGTACTAAGAGCTTTTATTGCTTTGGCTGCGGCTCGGGGGGAGACGTTATTACCTTTATTATGAGAGCCGAAAATCTTGATTATAAAGAGGCGTTGGAATTTCTTGCTGCCAGAGCGGGAATAACTATTCCCGACGATAACGACAGCCCCGTGGAAAAGACTATCCCCAGAAAGCGCATATATGAAATGAATATGGACGCGGCGAAATTCTTCAGGAGCTGTCTGTTTGACGAAGGCTACGGAAGGGAAGCGATGGCTTATCTTCACAATGAAAGAAAGCTGAGCATGGCAACCATAAAGCATTTCGGACTCGGATATTCGCCCAATAACGCGTGGCTGCTTACCAACCATATGAAGAAGCTTGGCTATACCGATGATGAGCTGGTGACGGGCTTTCTTTGCGGAAGAAGCCAGAAGAGCGGACGGCTTTACGATTATTTCAGAAACCGAGTTATATTTCCCATAATAGACACCTCGGGGAACGTGGTTGCCTTTGGTGGTCGCGTTATGGACGATTCAAAGCCCAAATACCTGAATACCTCGGATACTCCGGCGTTTAAAAAGAGCAGACATCTGTTCGCCCTGAATTATGCAAAAAAGCATTGCGAGGAGCAGATGATGCTGTGCGAGGGCTATATGGACGTTATAGCAATGCACGCAGCGGGATTTGAAAATGCCGTGGCAACCCTTGGTACGGCTATAACTTCCGAGCAGGCGCGTATATTTGCGAAATATACCAAAAAGGTCATTATCTGCTACGATGCCGACAACGCGGGACAGACCGCCGCTAAAAAGGCGATGAGGCTTCTGGATGAGGTCGGCGTTGAGGTTCGTGTCTTGAAAATCCCCGGTGCTAAAGACCCCGACGAGTACATAAAAAAATACGGCGTAGAGAGCTTCAAAAAGGCGATCGGAGAAAGCAAGACAGGCTTTGACTATCAGTTGGATAGGATAATAAGCTCCTATAATCTCGAGATAGCCGAGGATAAGATAAAGGCGTCCGAGGAGGCAACCGCGCTTATAGTTGCGGCTTATTCTCAGGTTCAAAGGGATATCTACGTGCGCAAGGCAGCAGAGAAGCTGGGCGTAAGCGCCGAGGCAATGAAGGCAGATGTGGACAGACAAAGAAAAAAGCTTGCCCGCGAGTTCAGGCAAAAGGAGCTAAGCGACGCCAAGATGAGCGTCAAAAATCTTGGAAACCGGACCAATACGGAAGCGGCGAAGCATATAAGAGCTAACGCAAACGAGGAACAGCTGCTGGGACTTATGCTGGTGTTCGACGAATACCGTCGGGATGCCGCAAACGGAAGCGCGGGAATAAGCGTCGACGACTTTGTTACCGAGTTTGGAAGAAGGGTCTTCGTGACGCTTTGCGAGCTTGAAAACAGCGAGTCGGGCTTTTCACAGGCTGTACTAAATCAACATTTTATTGACAAGGAGTTTGACCTTATTAAAAAAATAGAGATGGAGCGACGACAGCTGGGCAGAAATGACCAGGCTGTATTTGAGGCGTGCATAAATGGTCTGAAGCAGGAGAAGCGCAGGATAGAGCAGAGCGGAGAAGATATCAGCGCTCAGCTTCAGGCGGCGCGTGCCCATCTCCAAAAAAAGAAAAACAAGGAAAATTAAAATACATAAGCGGAAGGAATAAAAAATGTCACTTAACGAAACAAAAATACCAAATGAAAAGACCGAAGTGGATATTGAAGAGATAATAGAAAAGGGAAAACAGGGAAAGCTCTCCGAAAACGACCTTGATAAGGTAGTTGAGGAAATGGACCTTGATACCTTTTATGACACTCTTGAGGATAACGGAATAGAGCTTTCGGGAGATATCTCGTCAACAGAAATGAGCGAGATAGAGTCTGAGGTAGAGGCATTTACTACCAGCGACAATATGGAACGGATACTCGAGCAGGAGGGACTTGCCGTTGACGACCCCGTCCGTATGTATCTTAAGGAGATAGGACGCGTACCGCTTCTTACTGCCGAGCGTGAGCGTGAGCTTGCCGAGATAATGACGGATGAGAATTCCACCGAGGCACAAAAGAGTGCCGCAAAGAACGAGCTTGTTGAGGCAAACCTTCGTCTTGTTGTAAGTATCGCGAAGAGATACGTAGGAAAGGGAATGTTCTTCCTTGACCTTATACAGGAAGGAAATCTCGGACTTATGAAGGCTGTTGATAAGTTTGATTACAGCAAGGGCTACAAATTCTCCACCTATGCTACATGGTGGATACGTCAGGCAATAACCAGAGCTATCGCCGACCAGGCAAGGACCATAAGAATACCCGTTCATATGGTTGAGACCATACACAAGGTATCAAGATATTCCCGTCAGATGCTTCAGGAGCTGGGCCGCGAGGCTACTCCCGATGAGATAGGCGAAAAGATGGGAATGAGTGCGGAGAAGGTCAGGGAAATAATGAAGATAGCACAGGACCCAGTATCTCTTGAAACTCCCATAGGCGAGGAAGAGGACAGTCACCTTGGAGATTTTATTCCCGATGAGGATACTCCCGCCCCCTCCGACGCGGCAGCCTCCACTATACTCAGAGAGGTCATAGAGCGTGAGCTTCATACCCTTACACCCCGAGAGGAGCACGTTATAAAGCTTCGTTTCGGACTGTACGACGGAAGAACAAGAACGCTTGAAGAGGTGGGAAAGGAATTCGATATCACAAGAGAGCGTATCCGTCAGATAGAAGCAAAGGCGTTGCGTAAGCTCCGTCACCCCAGCAGAGCAAGACATCTCCGTGGATTTTTGGATTGATAAAAATCGTTGTAATGCATAAAAAACACCAAAAATATTTGTGAAATATGCTTTTGTTAATGGCGTATTTTTAGAAAATTAAAAAAGAAAACTGTGCAAAGTGACAGAGCTTTTTGAAAATTCATTAATTTTTTGCCCCGAAGGGCAAAAAAGACGGAATGATATGCCAAAATTTTGCTTGACTTTTTCGGTGTTTTGATGTACAATATAGGATGAAATATCGTCGGCTTTGTGCCGTATCGTTTGTTAGGAGGATTTAAATGAAAAACAGATTGATAAGTCTCCTTTTAATAGCTCTTATGCTGTTGTTCTGCTTCGCGGGATGCGGAGAAAAAACGGGTGAGGAGGTAATGGAGGATATTGGAAAAGAGGCCTCTAAGGATGCCGTTTCAATTTCCATATACCTTATGTCCGAGCAGCCTGTAAGCGCTAAGCAGGAGCAGCTTATGGAGGAGAAGGTCAACGAGATAACCGAGACCGACTACACCATACACGTAGACATAGAATATTTTACACCCGAGGAATACTATACAACTCTTGAAAAAGACCTTTCTAAAATGAATGATTTTTACGGCAGTAAAAAGGTTAAGGATACGGGTACGCCGGTATATACCGATAAAAACGGTCTTCCCGCTGTATATTATCCCAAGATGAACGATTTTGACGTAGATATATTCTATTTTAGCGGTTATGAGAAATATGCTAAATACAAGGCTCAGGGATATCTGAGAGATCTTACCGAGGAGCTTAAGGGCTCGTCCAAGGCACTGAAGGCTACTATAAACAATGACCTTGTAGAGCAGTTCCTTGCGGTTAACGGTGCTTATGATGCTATTCCCACTAACCGTACCATAGGTGAATATACATATGTTCTTGTTAATAAATCGGTTCTCTCTAAAACCAAGTATTCCAAGAACGAGATAACCTCCCTGGTATGCGAGGGATGTCAGGATATTCTTGATATGGTAAATACCGACAGCGCGTTTGACGGCTACGTTCCGCTTTACTCCTCTACGGGAGGAATAGATGTGCTTGACGTAAAGTATTTCAATTCAACAGCGTCGGGAATAGCGCTCGATAAGTTCTCTGTTCTGGGCGGAACCTACAACAGCGATTGGGAATACGGAAAGTTAGGCTCTTATCCCGCTATGGATGCTATCGGTGCTTCGGTTGATAATGGAAATTACGGTATCAAGGAGCAGATAGAGATACTTAAGGGATATGAGATAAACGGCTATTACGGAACAGAGGCTGATGCCGAGAAGCCCTTTGCGGTAGGATACGTTAAGGGTGGTCTTGAGGTGCTTGAGCAGTACGGCGACGAGTATGAAATAGTACCCGTAGCACTTCCGACTCTTGAACATGAGGACCTCTATGAGAGTCTCTTTGCGGTTTCAAACTATACTAACAGTGTAACTGGAAGTACTCAGATACTTACCCTGCTTAATACCGACGAGGAATTCCGCAACCTTATCCTTTACGGAGTAGAGGGTGAAAACTATGTTTGGACAGATTCTTCTGTTCTTGATGAAAACGGAGACCCCTACCGTGTTATTTCCAGACAGACAAAGGACCCCGACAGACTTTACGTTATGGACCCCGTAAAAACAGGTAACGTAGCGATTGCTTATACCGCTGAGGACGAGAATCCTCTGTCCAGAGAGTATCTCTTTAAGCAGAATTCCGATATCGTAGTAGATTACATAATCGGCTTCTCGTTCTATGACGGCTTGAAGTCAAAGAGTATAGATAAAGCCTCATTTGAAGCTTTCATTGCTGTTTGTACCGAGTCGGATAAGATATATGAAGAGATGGTGGCAGCGGATACCAAGGAAAAGCTCGTTGCTGCAATGGCAAAGCTTGACACTTTGATGGCATCCGAAAATTATGCCAAGGCAACTGCAGTAGAGGATGATTCCACATCTCCTTTGTCTTACTATTTATGGTGGCTGGAGAATGAAGGATTGATGGCTGCTGCCGAAAAAGCAGAATAAAAAATAAAATGGGCGGATAACCGCCCATTTTTTGACAGAGGAATCAGATGAATAGCTATACTTATTGTATATGGGATTTTAACGGTACTATACTTGACGACGTTGAGCTTGGAATGAATTCGGTCAACAGTCTTCTTGAGGAGAGAGGGCTTCCTGTAATTAAAGACCGTGAGGAATACAGAAAGCGATTTGATTTTCCAATAATAGATTATTACCGAGATTTGGGGTTTGATTTTCGAAAAGACCCGTACGAATATCTGGCAGAGCTGTGGGTAGACCTTTATATGAAGGATTTGCACACCGCAAAGCTATATCCCGATGTGATCAGGACTCTTGATTTTTTTGAGGGAATAGGCGTAAAGCAGAGCATACTGTCGGCGTCAGAGCGGAATATGCTCGTGAGACAGCTTGAGGGGCTTGGAATTGCGGGTCGGTTTGAGGAAATAATGGGTATAGATAATATCTACGGTGACTCAAAGCTGGATCTGGCAAGGTCGTGGAAGGAACGTCACCCCAATGAGAGAGTATTGTTTATAGGGGACACCACACATGACTGCCAGACCGCGCAAATTCTTGGCGCAGACTGCTTTATCGTGTGCGCGGGTCATCAGTGCAAAGAAAAATTCAATGGCTGTAAAGCGAAAATATTGGGCTCTCTTGACGAGCTGGTAAGCTTCCTGAAAGGGGCATAGATTATTTTTTCATTTTTCTTCGGACACGGTTCAAATGTCTTTCAAAGCCTCCGCTGTTTATAAATTCAGCCAGAGCGTATTGGTCAAGGACGGGAACCGAGCAGGAAAATTTACCTAAACGCCTCTCATACTCGGGAATAAGCTTTTCGGGCAAGATCATATATCCCATTCTCATAGATGGGGAGAGGCTTTTTGAAAAGGTGTTTATATATATTACAGATTGCTCGGTATCCAGAGAATAGAGCGACTCAATAGGGTGTCCGGGAATAAAAAACTCGCTGTCGAAGTCATCCTCTATTATGTAGCTCAGGTTATCCTTAGCCCATTTCAGGTATTCGCAACGCTTGGATATTGATGTGGTTACTCCAGAGGGATAACTGTGAAAGGGAGTCACGTGGAGGACGTCAAAGTGCGAATTTTTCAGAGCCGATGTTTCTATGCCTTCTTCGCCAAAGCGTAGAGGGCATATATTTGCCCCTGCCCCAAGATAAACCTCGCGTATCTGTGAATAACAAGGGTCCTCTATGCCGTATATTTTGTCTCTGCCCAAGATTTTTACGGCTATTTCATAGAGCTGCTCAGAGCCCGAGCCTATGATTATTCGGTGTGGGTCGGCAGACATTCCCCTATAACGGTAAAGATAGTCCGAAATTGCGTTGCGGAGTATAGCGCAGCCCGCTACGGGAGATCTTACAAACAGCTCCTCTCCATGCTCGGATATTACCCGACGGAGAGTTTTAAACCACAGCGAATATTCAAAGTCACGCTCGGTAGGAAGAGCGTGGCTTTCTTCTATATGGGGCAGAGGCGCGCGAAGCGCGGAAGGAGATGTGGAGAGCGCGTCGATTTTAGAAACGTAATAGCCGCTGCGCTCCCGTGTGGATATGTATCCTTCTTCCTCAAGCATAGCATAAGCGCGTTCCACGGTGACAATGCTATATCCGCTCTTATCCGACATTACCCGCTTTGACGGAAGCTTTTCCGCCGCCTTGTAATCGCCCGACAGTATTTTGTTTTTTATATCAAGATAAAGTTCGTAATATTTTTTCATCTGGTATTATAAAATTCTCCGATTTTGATTATTTACATAGTGCCACATATAGATTATAATATATAAAAACCAAATTGTAAAGGGGAAAATCAAATGTCGTATAAAAAAATACTCACTGTACAAGATATATCCTGCGTCGGACAATGCTCGCTGACTGTGGCTCTGCCTATAATTTCCGCTTGCGGAGTAGAGACCTGTGTTCTACCCTCAGCGGTGCTGTCTACACATACTGCGGGCTTTAAGGGCTATACCTTCCGCGACCTTACGGATGATATGCCTGCTATAAATGACCACTGGATAAAAGAGGGAATAAGCTTTGACGCTATATATACGGGATATCTCGGAAGCACTAAGCAGATAGAGTACGTTGCTCGCCTATTTGATACCGTGGCAAAGGACGACTGCCTTAAGATAGTTGACCCCGCTATGGCGGATAACGGAAAGCTTTATTACGGATTTGATATGGAATTCGTTGAAGCAATGAAGGGACTTTGCGCAAAGGCAGATTACGTAGTTCCCAATATTACCGAAGCCTGCTTCCTTACGGGAATAGAATACAAGACCGAGTATGACAGAGAGTATATCGACCGCTTGTTAGACGCACTTGTAAGCATGGGATGCAAGAACGTTATTTTCACCGGAATTTCTTATAGAGAGGGAAAAACAGGTGTGGTCGTGCTTGAAAACGGGGAATATTCCTACTATGAGCACGAAAAGCTTGAAAACAGCTGCCACGGAACCGGTGACTCCTATGCTTCGGCATTTGTGGGTGCGCTGATGCGCGAAAAGAGCGCATACGAGGCTGCAAGAATAGCCGCCGACTTTACCCTTGAGTGTATCAAGGAAACGGCAAAGCTTGACAATCACTGGTACGGAGCAGCTTTTGAGCTTGCTATTCCTAAGCTTATCCAGCTTTTGAAATAAATAAAAAAGAGATGCTTTGCATCTCTTTTTTATTATCTGCCTTCAATAAGGTCATTCATATTGTAAAGACCTGCGCCCTTGCCCGAAAGGTAGGCAGCCGCACGAAGGGCGCCTGTGGCAAAAATTTCGCGGGAGGCGGCACTGTGGGAAATGCTCACGACCTCATTCGTTCCCGCAAAGATAACCTCATGCTCACCCACGATAGTTCCGCAGCGCCTAGAGTGTATGCCAATTTCCTTAGGCTCGCGAGCCTTGCGCACACTGTGTCTGTCATAGACGTACTCGGTTTCGGCGCGTTCCTCGGCGATGGCGTTTGCAAGCATAAGTGCCGTTCCGCTGGGAGCGTCAAGCTTTTTATTGTGGTGCTTCTCGATTATTTCCACGTCAAAATCCACACCTAAGGTCTTAGCCGCCTGCTTTGCCAAATTGATAATAAGGTTTATTCCTATGGAGAAATTTCCCGAGAAGAAAACAGCGACCTCCTCCGATGCCTTTTTCATCATAGCCAGCTCTTCCTCTGTATGTCCCGTTGTGGCTACGACCAGAGGTGTGTGTGTGCTTTTAGCGTAGTCAAGAAGGGCGGGGAGAGAGGAATGGTGGGAAAAATCGACTATGACGTCTGCCTTTCCGGAAAATTCCTTAATGCTTTCATATACGGGAAAGCTGCAAGCAGCCGACAGGGATGAAGCGTTAATGTCGATACCCGCAACTATATCATATTCATTTTGCGCCGCGGCGGTGATGGCTTTACCCATTCTGCCTCCGCATCCGCAAAGGATCATACTTATCATAAAATATCCTTTCGTTTGAACGTACTTGATATTAAAGTAATCCGTGCTTCTTCAGCGCGGCTACAAGTCTTGCCTTGGTGTGCTCCTCCATCTCGCAAAGGGGAAGGCGCATTTCGATGTCACACAGTCCCATCTCAGCCATTGCCGTTTTTACGGGAACGGGATTGACCTCGCAGAAGAGGGCGTTGATAAGGTCAAGGAGCTGGAGCTGACTCTTTGCCGCCTCGGTATAGTTGTTGTCAAGGCAGAATTTAGCCATATCGTGAGTTGCCTTGGGCATTATGTTGGAAAGCACGGAGATAACGCCCTTGCCGCCCAAGGACATAATAGGTACTATCTGGTCGTCGTTGCCCGAATATACGTCAAGGCTGTCACCGCATTCGGCAATAAGCTCAGCGATAGCGCTCATATTGCCCGAGGCTTCCTTGACCGCAACTATCCTCTCGTGCTTTGCGAGCTCCTTGTATACGGGAAGAGTGATATTGCATCCCGTACGTGAGGGTACGTTGTAAAGAATTATGGGCTTATCGGTCTTGTCCGCGGTCTCCATAAAGTTTTTGATAAGACCCTTGGGTGTAGCCTTGTTGTAATAGGGAGTGACCAGCAAAAGCGCGTCGGCTCCGATCTCACAAGCATACCTTGAAAGCTCTATGCCGTAAGCGGTATCATTTGAGCCTGTTCCCGCTATTACCGGAACTCTGCCCGCTACCGTATCCACTACGAACTTCATACAGTCCATATGCTCCTCGTGAGTAAGTGTAGCCGCTTCTCCCGTCGTTCCCGCAACGACGATAGCGTCGATGCTGTTTGTTATCTGGTCTTCAATTATTTTTTTGAAGCTTTCCTTGTCCAGAAGACCGTTTTTGAAGGGAGTGATTATGGCGGTTGCCGCTCCTGTGAAAATTGTTGGTTTAAGCTTGCTCATTGCTCGTAGCTTCCTTTCCTGCAAAAGAATAAATTTTGAAAAGAAATCATATAAAAACAAAAAAACCGGTTGAAAACCAGCTGAAATTGTACTATAATATAGGAGGAGCATACCTCCGGCGTTACAGTTGACAATTAACAGATAGCTCTCCATCAAAGAATGATGACAGTCTGCCAACTATGAATCGGTCAGACCAGACAGAGCGCCGCCGTTTGCGTTCTGTCTTCGGCGTCCAGCCCTTGCATAGAGCCTTGGCGGTCACGGCGACCATCGGCTCACGGCAGTTGCAAAACGCGCCTCTATCGTAATTATATGTATCTATATGATATGATAACATATCTTTTTTGCTCTGTCAATAACTTTTGACAATTTTTTCACCAAAACTAATAAACAAAGGATTTTTTATGACAATAATCAATGAAAAAAAGCCAACCGACCTTAAGACGTCGGATTTTTATTATGACCTTCCCGAGGAGCAGATAGCCCAGCATCCTGCCCAGAAGCGCGACCATTCCCGACTTATGGTAATAGACCGAAAAAGCGGAGAGATAGAGCACAAGCGCTTTTACGATATCGTGGATTATCTTCGCGAGGGTGACGTGCTCGTAATAAACGACTCAAAGGTAATTCCCGCAAGACTTTACGGTCACGCCGAGGGGAGAGAGGACGCAAGGCTTGAGCTGCTTCTTCTCCGTCAGCACGAGCTTGACTGCTGGGAATGTCTTGTTAAACCCGGAAAAAGAGCGCGTATCGGCTCACGTGCCGTGTTCGGTGACGGAATACTTTGCTCCGAGGTCACCGATATCGTCGAGGAGGGAAACAGAATAATACGCTTTGAGTATGACAAGACAAAATATGCCAACATATACGACGTTCTTTCGGTAGTGGGAATGATGCCGCTCCCGCCATACATAACCGAGCAGCTTGGCGACAATTCGCGCTATCAAACGGTATATGCGAGGGAAGAGGGCTCTGCGGCGGCACCTACCGCGGGCTTGCATTTTACCCCCGAGCTGCTTGACGCTATTCGGGCAAAGGGCGTAAAGATAGCTCCCGTTATGCTTCACGTGGGGCTTGGCACATTCCGACCCGTAAAGGCGGAGCGTGTGGACGAGCATATAATGCATACCGAGTTTTTCTCGGTGTCGGAGGAAAGCGCGAATATTATAAATTCTGCCAAGGCGGCGGGAGGCAGACTTATCTGTGTGGGTACTACCTCTTGCAGGACTATTGAGAGTGTAGCGGAAGAAAACGGCCACGTGCCCGCTATGTCGGGGGATACGGGTATATTTATATATCCCGGCTATAAATTCAAGGCGGTTGATGCGCTTATAACCAATTTCCATTTACCCGAAAGCACGTTGCTTATGCTTGTTTCGGCGTTTTACGATAAAGAAAAGATGATGTCGGCGTATAAGACGGCGGTGGATGAAAAATACAGATTTTTCTCCTTTGGCGACGCGATGCTGATAGAATAAAGGTGAAGACGTGAGTAAGGAAAAATCAAAAATCATTGCCATAGTAGGACCTACCGCAAGCGGCAAGAGCTCTTTGGCTCTTGAAATTGCTCAGCGGTACGGTGGAGAGATAATCTCCTGTGACTCTATGCAGATATACAAGAGAATGAATATAGGCACGGCTAAGCCCTCGGAGGAAGAGCTTTTGCGTGTAAGGCATCATATGATAGACGTTGCCGAGCCGAGCGAGCCCTTTTCCTGCGAGGATTACGTGCGTCTTGCCGCAAGGGAAATTGAGGATTGCGTCGGGCGTGGCAAGCTTCCCATAATTTGCGGCGGAACGGGGCTTTATCTTGACGCTCTGTTAAGAGGAGGAAATTCAGCCCCCGTGAGTGATACCGCGGAGCTTCGTGAGGAGCTTAACGCCAGAGTAGAGCGTGAGGGAATAATGCCGCTTTACCGAGAGCTTGAAAGAGTAGACCCCGTAAGCGCGGCATCAATACATCCAAATAATACAAAAAGAGTAATCAGAGCTATGGAAATATATCTTTCCTGCGGAATACCCAAATCCGAGCTGGACAAGCTCTCAAAGAAAAACGAAAGTATATATGACGCCAAGGTGGCAGGACTTTTTTACAGTGACAGAAGTGTGCTGTACAGCCGTATAGAGCGGCGGGTTGACCAAATGATAGATATGGGCTTACTTGAGGAAACGAGAACGCTTATGGACGAGGGCGTGTTCGAGAATAATCGCACTGCCGCTCAGGCAATAGGCTATAAGGAGCTGTTGGGATATCTTTCGGGAAATGACAGCCTTGAAAACGCTGTGAGCACGCTGAAAACAGCTACACGGAGATACGCGAAAAGACAGATGACGTGGTTCCTGGCAAAGGATTACGTTGAGCCGCTTTATGCTGATGGCAAAACATTTGAAGAGATTGTAAATAATGCGTCAGGGCTCTTTTCTCTTGCTTGATTTTGTGGTAAAATATATATAGATATTGAAGGATAAGCTTAAAGGAGGTAGCTATGGCAAAGAAAAGAAACAGTGCGTTTTTGTCAAAGCTCGCTATGGGGCTTATCTTTGTCATAGCCGTTGTTTATGCCATATATCACCTTATGAGCCTTTTCAGCGGCGACGGTATAAAGACTATTGAGGCAGGTGTTACTACCCATACTGTTACAGTCGGAGGAAGCGGATATATCTTTCGCGATGAGGTGCTTCTTACAGCTGATAAAACAGGTGTGGTGGATTACGAGGTCTCAGACGGAGCGAGGGTATCCACGGGGCAGAAGGTGGCTGCTGTTTATCAGGGCGAGGGACAACTGCGGGAAATGGTAGCGGCTCTTGACCGACAGATAGAGGTGCTTGAAAAAAGCACGCTGGGTACAGAGCCCCTGAATATGGCTACGCTCAGAGCAGAGGCTAACAATACTTATTACAAGCTTATGGAGCTGCTCTCCTCGGGTGAAGCGGGGCAGTTGTCCGCGCAGATAGAGAATATAACCGTAGCCCTTAACCGCATGAGCGCAATGACGGACGACGAGGAGGCTGTAAGCAAGACCTTGGCATCTATGAAAAAGATGAGAGAGGATATGTTTGTGGGAGAGTATGATACGGGCTACGCTCCTTCAAGCGGATACTTTTATTATACGGCTGACGGATATGAGAATATATTTACCTCGGCGGCTGTTGAAGCCTTGAATGAGGAAAGCTTTTACTCGATGATATCCACGCTTGATACCCGTAGCAGCAATGTTTCCGAAAGAGTATTTGGCAAGATAGCCGACAGCAGCGGCTGGAGATTTGTTGTGCCGCTGTCGCCCAAGGATGCGGCTGCTCTTGAGCTTGAGAATACCTTTAATTTAAGCTTTCCCGAAAACAACTCCACCACGCTTCCTATGACTCTTGAAAAGAAGGTGGAGGCAAATGAGCATAAGCAGGTGCTTTGCGTATTTTACTGTAACAGACTGCCCGAAAACTTTAGTCTTGAAAGATGCCAAAGCGTAAAAATTGAGGTGTCATCCGCAAAGGGAATATACGTTCCGCGCTCGGCGATTGCCTCTCTTGACGGTGTAAGGGGTGTCTATGTTCTTCGCGGAAGTGTGATACACTTCAGATGTGTGGAGATAGTATATCAGGGCGTTGATTACTGCTTGGTTGCCGAGAATGCGGTGGAGCAGCAAGAATATGCGCCCTTGGGTGTCAACGAGCTAATAATCTATGAGGGAAAAAATCTCTTTGACGGAAGGATACTTGAATAATGGACTTTGGATATATTGAAAAAAATGTCAATGCCGTGAAAAAGAAAATAGAGGATGCCAGCAGAGCGGCGGGAAGAGACGAGCCTGCTATGCTTCTTGCGGCTGTTAAGTATGCTACTCCCGAGGAGATAGAATTTCTCTACCGTGGAATGGGTATCAGACAGGTTGGAGAGAACAGAGTCCAGCAAATGCTGGAGCATATGGAAGCTATTGATTGTGAGGGCTTGGAATTTCACTTTATAGGTACGCTTCAGACCAACAAGGTGAAATATATAATCGATAAGGTCAAGATGATACACTCTCTTGATTCTCTCAAGCTTGCGGCGGAGATAGACAAGCAGGCAAAAAAGCACGGCCTTATAATGGACGTGCTCGTGGAGATAAACAGCGGTGCGGAGGAGAGCAAGAGCGGAGTTCTGCTTTCGGACGCTGAGGAGTTTTGCTTGGAAATACGTAAATTTTCGAGCATAAGATTGCGCGGATTTATGACTATGGCGCCAAAATGCGAGAAAAAAGAGGATTATTTAAAATATTTTGGACAAACTTACGCCAAGGTTCTTGACATTTGGACAAAAAAATTGCATAATATAGATAGACCTATAATTTCTATGGGAATGAGCGACAGCTTCGAGGAAGCTATTGCTTGCGGCTCTGATATTGTCAGAGTAGGCAGAAGCCTTTTTGTTAAGTAAAAATTTATATTTATATATTTTGGAGGATAAGATGAATATTTTTTCGAGAAAGCCTAAGTATGTTTTTGATGATGACGTAGAGATGGATGATTTTGACAACTACTCGGATACCGATGAGGCAGAGGATATGGACGAGCCTATGCAGAGTCCCGTTGCTCCCGCCGAGCCTGTTGCAGCACCCGCTCCTTCCTTCAGCGCTGCTCCCGTTGCGCTTAAGATCATTACTCCCAAGGCATACGAGGATGCCCGTGAGATTACCGACTATCTTATGAATGGAAATACTATCCTCCTCAATATGGACGGAATAAGCCGTGAGCTTGCCGTGCGTGTTATAGACTACCTCAAGGGTGCTATACAGGTGGTTGGCGGAATGATGACCAAGGTAGGTAAGACTACTCTGGTTGTCGCTCCCAAGAACGTTGACGTAAGCAGCATCGAGGCAATGGTAGGTAATACTGCAGACTGATAAAAGCTTCTGCCGCCGTTTTCGGCGGCAGAATACGTATTTATAGGTTGTATGGAAGATAAAGATATACAAAGCCTTTACGCAAGGCTTGATGACCTTAAAGGGCGCGCTGTCCGCGGTGAAATGGGGATAAGCGCCTTTTTGTCGCCAAGGGAGCTTCATTACGCCGAAGCTTTTCTGAAGCGGCAGGGTGTGGATTTTTTCAGCTTTGGCGGTTATGACGGAGCAGAGCGAGGAAGAGTGTACATTCTTCCCGACTATATGGAGGGAATAAAGGATGCCGAGGCTTTGGCGGACTTTGGATATTCCTCGCATATATTTGCTCTTGGTGTAAGGGGAAGCGGCTTTGAAAAGCTCAGCCACAGAACCGTAATGGGGTCTTTGCTTGGACTTGGTATAGAGCGAAGCGTTATAGGCGATATAATTATGACCGACGAGTACAGCGCCGTAGTGCTTTGCGACGAATCCATAGCAGACTTTTTGCTTCTTCATTGGAAAAAGGCGGGAAGGGATACCATAAGGCTTGAAAAAGTAATTTTAAGCTCGGATTTTTCCCCCAAGCGGGAGTACGCGCCAATAAGCGATACGGTATCCTCACCAAGGCTTGACTGCGTGGTGGCGGCTGTTTGCAATCTGTCGCGTGAGAAGGCAAGAGAAACGGTGGTTAACGGAGCGGTTGAGCTTGATTACGAGCTTGAGGAGCGCCCCGACAGAGAGGTAGTGCCGCCCTGTGTTGCTTCGGTTAGAGGATACGGCAAATTCAGAATACTGTCGCTTTCGGATAAGACAAAAAAGGGGCGGTACAGATTACAAGCCGAAAAATTTTTATAAGAGGTTTATATGACAATCTGGTTGATAATAATAGCCGCGGTTGTAGCCTTAGACCAAGCTACAAAGTGGTTGGTTATAGCTTTTCTTGACAGAGAAGAGCCTTTTGTTATAATAAAGGGTGTTCTCAGATTTAGCTATGTAGAGAACACGGGGGCGGCGTTTGGAAGCTTTGACGAGCACAGATGGGTGTTCCTTGTTATATCTACTGTGGGAATAATTCTGATGCTTGGTTACCTTATATTCTTCCGTCCCGAAAGCAAATGGGCATGTACCGCGATTTCAATGATAACAGGCGGCGGTATAGGAAATATGATAGACAGAACACTGTACAAGGGAACCTTGCCTCACACGGTAGGAGAAAACGTGGTCATAGATTTTATAGATTTCTGCGCGTTTCCCAATATATGGCCGTGGGTGTTCAACGTGGCAGACAGCTTCGTGTGCGTAGGCGCGGGAATCTTGATGGTATGGTGCGTTTGCTCCTTTATAGCCGAAACTAAGGCGGAGAGGGCAAAGAAGCTTGAAGGTTCGGCACTCAATGAAAATGAGGCGCGGGAGGATGATATATCCAAAGAATAAGCAAGGAGGTGCGGGAGGTGGAGCACGATATTTTTTGTGAGAACGAATATTCTGAAGAGCGTGTTCTGAATCTCGTTGCCACAGAAGCGGATATAGGTAAAAGAGCCGACGCGTTTATTGCCGAAAAGAGCGAGCTTACACGCTCGGCTGCCGTAAGGCTTATGGAGAGCGGCGATGTGTCACTTGATGGGGCAGAAAATGCAAAGCTCGAAAAGAAATATAAGATATGCAAGGGAGACGTGCTTATTGTAAGGCTTCCCGACCCCGAGGTCTGCGAGGCACTTCCCGAGAATATTCCCATAGATATCGTTTACGAGGATGAGGATATAATAGTCGTCAATAAGCCCGAGGGGATGGTGGTGCATCCCGCGGCGGGAAATCCGTCGGGGACGCTGGTAAATGCTCTGCTTTATCATTGCGGAAACAGACTTTCGGGCATTGGCGGTGTTATACGCCCGGGCATAGTTCACCGTATAGATAAGGATACGGGAGGGCTTCTGGTGGTTGCCAAGAACGACTCTGCGCATCTGTTTTTGTCGGAGGAAATAAAGCACCACAGAGTAGAGAGAATATATCACGCTATCGTCAGAGGTAACTTCAAAGAGGATAGCGGCACTGTGGACGCGCCTATTGGCAGACATCCCGTTGACAGAAAGAAAATGGCAGTAATAAGGGACACGGAGCACAGGAGCAGAGAAGCGGTCACTCACTGGCGAGTGCTTGAACGCTTCGGGCAGTTTACACATATTGAGTGCCGCCTTGAAACGGGCAGAACGCACCAGATAAGAGTTCATATGTCCTCCATAGGGCATCCCCTTATGGGAGATACGGTGTACGGCGGTGGCGGAACTCCCTTTGAGGCAAGGCATAAAGCGCTTATTTGCGGTCAATGTCTGTTTGCCTCAAAATTGATACTTACGCACCCGACTACAAAGGAGAAAATGGAGTTTTTCGTAGAGCTTCCTGACAATTTCAAAAAGCTCTTGAGTATCTTAAATTCATATCAATAAAAAAAGACTCATTCGGAATCCGAATGAGTCTTTTTTTTATGCCAGCTTTGCTTCAAGGCGCTCTCTGATTGCCTTGATAAAGCCTATGGAGTTTACAGCGGTTGCCTTGTAGCCCTCGCTTACCAGCCCCACAAGGTCCTTTGTCATAATGCCGTCGTTAAGAGTGTCGATGCAAGCCTCCTCAAGCTTGTTTGCGAAGTCAACAAGCTCCTCAAGTCCGTCAAGCTCTCCTCTCTTGCGGAGAGCACCCGACCACGCGTAAATGGTAGCCATGGGGTTTGTGGAGGTGTCCTCACCCTTGAGGTAACGGTAGTAGTGGCGAGTAACCGTGCCGTGAGCTGCCTCGTATTCGTAGTTTCCGTCGGGGGAAACGAGAACAGAGGTCATCATAGCCAGCGAGCCGAATGCGGTGGAAACCATATCCGACATAACGTCGCCGTCATAGTTCTTACAAGCCCAGATATATCCACCCTCGCTTCTTATAACACGCGCCACAGCGTCGTCTATAAGGGTGTAGAAATATTCTATGCCAAGCTCATCAAATTTTGCCTTGTACTCGTTGTCGAATATCTCCTGGAAGATAAGCTTAAAGGTCTGGTCGTACTGCTTGGAAATGGTGTCCTTGGTAGCAAACCAGAGGTCCTGCTTTGTATTGATAGCATAGTTGAAGCAGGAGTGTGCGAAGGATCGGATCGAGGAATCCTTATTGTATTGCCCCTGAAGCACGCCGGGGCACTCG
>CAJGCD010000013.1 GCA_904501715.1 uncultured Clostridia bacterium | reverse complement strand
ATCGGTCGCTCTGACAAACAGAGGCTCTATAAGTCTGCTTTTTCCGTTATCATCGGTAACGAGGCCCACTATCTTCGTGGTGCTTCCGCCGATATCTATTCCTATAACAGTTCTCATTTTCCCTCCAAATGTTAATTTTTGGACATTCTATAAAATAATTATAGCACACAGTTGAAAAAAAATCAATAATATGGTATAATATGTCAGGATTATTTTTTTGAGGTAATTTTATGGATACCAATATCATAAAGGATAAAAAGCTTTTTATATTTGATATGGACGGCACTATCTATCTTGGAGGAATCCCCTTTGATTTTGCCATAGAATTTATCAAGAACCTTCGCAAAAACGGTAAAAAGGTGCTTTTCTTTACAAACAACGCTTCCCACACCTCGCCCTTCTATCTTCAGAAGCTCACCAGACTGGGCTACGAGCCCACCCCCGACGAGATAATGACCTCGGGTGACGTTACCTTTGAGTTTCTCAACAGATACAGAGCAGGCAAATCGGTCTACATGGTAGCCACAGACGAGCTTATAGAGGAATACAAGGCTAAGGGCATAAACGTACTTAACGGAGCAGTGGAAAACCCCCAGAACGCGGATATAGTCATTACGGGCTTTGATACCACCCTTACTTACGAAAAGCTTAACATCGCCTGCCGACTCATAAGAAACGGCGCGGAGTATCTCTCCACACACCCCGACTTTAATTGCCCCACAGAGGACGGCTTCATTCCCGACAGCGGCGCTATCGCGGCTCTTGTGACAGCGTCTACGGGCAAGGTACCCACCTACTTCGGCAAGCCCTATAAGGAAACTATCGAAATGATTGGCGAGGCTACGGGCTTTGACAACAGCGAGATGTGCATTTTCGGTGACAGACTTTATACCGATATCGCTCTTGGCAAAAACTTTGGCGTATGCTCTGTTCTCGTTCTTTCGGGCGAAACTCAGCAGGCTGACGTTGACGCCGCCGAGGAAAAGGATAAGCCCGATTTCACCTTTGACTCTCTCGCCAACGTAAACCAACTGATGTTCGGTTAACAGAAAGGTTTTTAACTATGGCTTTTGACGCGGGAATGCTCTGCTGTACTCTCTCCGAGCTGAGAGAGACGGCGCTGGGCGCAAGAATTGAAAAGGTATATCAGCCCGAGCGCGACGAGATCCTGCTTCAGATGCGAAGCTTTGAGGGAGGAAAGCGTCTGCTTATAAACGCGGGCTCAAACAACCCCCGAATATGCTTTACCGAAACACCCAAGGAAAACCCTCAGAACCCGCCTATGTTCTGTATGCTCCTGCGAAAGTATCTGCAAGGAGCGAAGCTTACCGAGATAGAGCAGGCAGACTTTGACCGAGTGGCGTTTCTGGGCTTTGACACCAGAGACGAAATGGGCTTTGAATGCAAACGATATCTTATCGCCGAGCTTATGGGCAAATACAGCAATCTCATATTTGCCGACGGCAACAAAAAGATAATAACCGCTCTGCGCACCACCGATTTTTCCTTTGACAGCGTGCGTCAGCTCATTCCAGGTGTGACCTATACCCTCCCTTCTCAGGGTGATAAGATAAATCCGCTGACAGTAGAGAAAGAGAAGTTTTTTTCCCTCTTTGCTTCTGCTCCCAAGGAGAAGCCCTGCGATAAATTTCTCGTCGGCACGTTCTCGGGAATTTCGCCCGTAGTGGCGCGAGAAATCGTTTTCGCTTCAACAGCTCACACGGATACCCCCATAGAATATTGCTTTACTGAGGATATTTACAAAGAATTTTCCCGTGTGACACAAATAATAAAGGAAAAACGCTTCTCTCCTTGCCTTATTCTTAATGGCGAGGAAAGCGTGGAATATTCCTTTATGCCCCTATACCAGTACGGAAGCTACGACAAACGTGATTTTTCAAGTGCCGGAAAGTTGCTCGATGCCTATTTCGCGAGCCGTGACAACAAACAGAGAGTACACCAGCGCGCTTCGGATATACTGCGACTGCTGACCAACGCCGAGGGACGTATAAAAAAGAAGCTGGAGCTCCAGCGCGCCGAGCTAAAGGCGTGTGAGGAGGGCGAGAATTACAGAAAATACGGCGACCTTATCACCGCAAATATCTATCGCTTGCAAAAAAAGAGTGCCTTTGCCGAGCTTGAGGACTGGGAGAGCATGGATGAGAAGGGCAACTGCCCCACCGTACGCATTGAGCTGGACTCCCGCCTTACCCCCGCGGCAAACGCCCAGCGCTACTATAAGAAATACGCAAAGAGCAAGACCGCCAAGGTGGAGCTGGCAAAGCAGATAGAGCTTGGGGAGACCGAGCTTGAGTATATCTACACTGTCTTTGAGGCGTTGACCAAGGCGGAATCCCCCGCAGACCTTGTAGAGATACGTGACGAGCTGTATCGCTCGGGATACGCTTCAAGAATGAAGTCCTACAACGCTTCGCACAAGCAAAAAAATCCCACGGTCATGCAGTTTGAGACCCCCGACGGAATGAAGGTGCTGTGCGGAAAGAACAATCTTCAAAACGAATATATAACCCACCGTCTTGCCGAAAAGCATGACTATTGGTTCCACGCAAAGCAGAGCCACGGCTCTCACGTGCTGCTGGTGACCGAGGGCAAGGAGCCCACCGACCTTGATTTTACTACAGCGGCAGAAATAGCCGCCTATTATTCGGGAGCGGAGGGCACAAATATAGCAGTTGACTACACCCTTGCAAAGCACGTCAAGCGCGTGGCTGGTGCAAAGCCCGGCTTCGTTATATACCACACCAACTGGACAGCCTACGTCACCCCCAACGCCGAAAAAATAGCGGCTCTTAGGAAAAAATAATAAAAAGAACTTGGAAAAATCCAAGTTCTTTTTGTTTTATTTACTCAGCCTTGTCAAGCTCGTCGCCGCCCTTGTTCTTCTTTCTTGCCTTTGCAGCCTTAACACAGGCTACAACCATACCGGAAAGAACAAAGAGGGTTATGGCGTTGGGCAATACCATCAGGTTGTTAAACATATCCGTAAGCTCCCAAACGAGGTCATTCTTCAGGCAAGAGCCAAGGAATATAAATCCGATAGCAATTACGGAATATACAACAGTTGCCTTTTTGCCCAACAGGTACTGAACGTTCTGCTTACCAAAGAAATTCCAGCTTATTATAGTAGTAAACGCAAAGAAGGTAAGGCAAACCGCAACTATAATGTTACCTGCTATGGGGCTTCCAAATGCCTGTCCTACCGCAGTCTGCATAAGATTATTCTTATCGATACCTACAAGTCCTGCCGTAACGTCGGTAATAATACCGCCCGACATCAAAGGACTGTCGCCCACGTAAAGGGTAGAAATAACTACGAGAGCTGTTATTGTAAGAACCACAAAGGTGTCTATGAACACACCTATCATAGCAACTACGCCCTGCTCGTGAGGATCCTTTACCTCCGCCTGGGCATGAGCGTGAGGGGTCGAACCCATACCTGCCTCATTGGAGAAAAGTCCACGCTTTGCGCCCTGAGTCATAGCGGTAAATATAGCTCCCACACCGCCGCCGATTATAGCGCTTGTATCAAATGCATATCTGAATATCATACCGAAGGTTTCGGGGATCTTGGTAATGTTGATAGCAAGAATAATAATACCCACAGCTATGTAGCCTACTGCCATTATGGGGACTATCTTTTCGGCAACCGAAGCAATTCTCTTGATACCTCCGATGAAGATGATAGCGCATATAGCCGCAAGGACCAAGCCTACCGCCCATACGGGAACCGTGCTGTTGGTAGCGGTACTTACAGCCGAGGAAATAGCGTTAGACTGAACCATAGCACCCATGCATCCCAGCGCAAGAATGGTAGCAACTGCGAAGAAGCCCGCAAGGAATTTACCGAATTTGCCCTTGAACGCTTCTCTTATGTAGTAAACAGGACCGCCCTGTACGTTTCCGTCGGCGTCTATCACTTTGGTCTTCTGTGCAAGAACAGCCTCGGCGTAAATAGTAGCCATACCGAAGAAGGCAATGACCCACATCCAGAAGATAGCACCGGGTCCGCCTATAAGGATAGCGCCGCAGGCACCGACGATATTTCCCGTACCTACCTGAGCCGCGATTGCGGTAGCAAGTGCCTGAAAGGAGGAAAGACCGCCCTTTTTATCCTTATTTTTACCGGAAAATATACCGCCAAATACCTTTTTCATGCCTTCTCCAAAGCAGCGTACCTGGACGAATCTCGTTCTTACGGTGAAGAAAAGGCCTACGCCCACCAGAAGAAAAAGAAGAATATAGTTAGAGAGATTGGTATTTATCTCTGCAACTATGGGGAGAAGAAAATTTTGAATAGCTTCCATAAAAGCCTCCTTAAAATAAAATAAAGCCGCCGATACGGCAGCTTTGAAAAATAAGACATTATTACACACAAAAATATATGCCACTCTGTCCTTTTGCCTGAGAGATTCGGAAAGCGAGCCTTCCTTGCACCTTCGGCACCCGCCCCGGCGGGATTCTCCAAAGCTCCTCCGCACTCGGTCTCCTTACGAATTCCGAGAACTTCATCGGATTTTCGTACATTGTATCACATATTTTTCACTTTGTCAACATATTTTTGCAAAATATGGCATTTTATTTAAAAATGGCTGATTCCCCTACCGAAATAATATATAAAATCAAAACGGCGGACGCACAATGGTCGCCCCTACGGGTGAAATGCAAACCCGAGAATACCCACCACCGTAGGGGAGGGGCTTGCTCCTCACGCCTTTTTTATAATCTTTATTTCAAACGGGAGCACCAAGGCGCTCCCCTACCTCCTATTCTCTATTCTCTATTATCTATTCTCTTTTATCTCTTATCTAAAAAATCCGCTCCCCGAGGGGAGCGGATTTAATATTCAATTAGTCTTCCTTTTTCTTAAAGGAAACGCCTGCGCCAAGTGCGAGAACAGCCGTAAGAATTACTGCCGCGCCGCCTATAACGCTTCCGCATCCCTCTTCCTCAGCGGGCTCGGTTGCGTTGGTATCGTCCTTGTCGTCAGCCGCGGGAGCATCGCTCTCTGCGGGAGCCTTAACAAGACTTGCAACAGCGCCGTTGAGCGCCGCGATCGCCGCGTCTACCTCAGCCTGAGTAGCAGCAAGCTTAGCCTTCTTAGCAGCCGAAAGCATTACCTGTACAGACGTCCAGCTTGCCATGGTGTAATCGTTGACGTTAAGAGCCTCTGCCTTTGTGATAGCCTCTGCGAGCTTGGAGTAGTCAACAGAAGCCACCTCAGCGGGCTTAAGGTCAAGAGCTGCCATTGCAAGGTCGATTGCAGCCACAGCCGCGTCGATATCGTCCTGAACCTCTGTCTGGAGTGCCTTAGCGGCAGCCAGAGCGTCAGCTACTGCCTTGAAGGATTCAGCAGTGTAATCGCCCTCAACAAGAGCCTCAGCTCTTGCGATAGCCTTCTCGAGCTCGGAGTATACAGGAGCTGCGGGAGGAATGGGCTTGGGAGTGGTGTCTACCTCGACCTCGATCTTCTGACCAAGGTTAACGTACTTACCGTCCTCAAATCTTACAAGGTTGCTTCCGTCAACAAGCGCTACGCCTATTCTGGGAAGAGCATCCTTGCCGATGCGCTGAACGAGGTTATCGTAACCGCCGAACATTGCCTGATTCATAACGTAAGCAACCTCACCGCTTGCAAATACGTCTGCGTCGGTGGAGGACTCACCCTCTGCGTTGTAGTATACAGTACCGTCAACGTAGGAGAGAGTTACGTCAGCATTCTCAGCAGTTACAAGAGCGGGAGCCTTAGCGAGTACGAGAGCTGCCTCAACAGCTATCTTGCAATCGCCTGCAACGAGAGCTGCAACGCTCGCGTCGGTATAGCTTATTACCTTACTGATAGCAATATCCGCGTTCTTGTCGACCTCTCCAAAGAGAGCAGCCTCAAGCTCGCCCTCAACGTCTATGAGGATGTTATCCATTCTTACCTCACCCTTAGCCTTGCCGAATACCGACTTAGCCTCGCCTGCGTCACCATTTATGGTGAGGTTGGTAACCGTAATTCCGTTTGCGTCCTCAAAGAGAGCGCATCCGTCAAGAGTGATAGTGTATCCGTTTCCGTTCAGCGTTCCCTTGAAGTTCTTAACGGGAGCCGAGATGGTTATATCGTTCTTAAGAGTGAATTCACCCTTCTGACCCGCGATGCGTGCGAGGTCCTCTGCCGTAAGGATATCTCCGCCGAGAGTGGACGCATCCTCCTCAAGTGCCTCAAGAGCAACCTTAAGTCTGTTAGCTACGGGGTAGATCACCGAGTAGTTCAGCTCAAAGAGATCCTCTCGTGCGTAAAGATCCTTAGCCGCCTTAAGAGCCGAGGTGAACTCGTTCCAAGGAGCCGCCTTATAGAGGTTAGTATTTTCAGCCATAAACTTCTCAGCGTTAATGATGGTGCTCTCAAGGAGTATAGGCATTGCCGACTTGAGGTAGGTATCCTCAACAGCCTTAAGCATAGCCTCGGTCTGATCCTCGATAGTGCTCTGTGCTATAAATTCTACTGTTCCCTCGTCGTTTATTGCGTAGAAGCCTGCGTTCACCATATCCTCGGAAGCGTCATATACGTTCTGGAGATTGATGAGAGTGTCCTCAGCATACTTGTCGGGGCTTGCGAAGTAGGGCTCAGCCTTCTTCATAGCAGCCTCAAGATTCTCGAAGCTGAATGCCATATCGGAATTAACGTATTCCATAGCTACCATAAACGCCTGGTCAAGCTTCATGATCACAGCTGCGTTTCCATATACCTTTCCGCTGTCTACGGAGCCGCTGTAATAGTAGCAGCTGCTCTGCGTAGAGCCGGGTCCTATGGGCTCCTCCTTGGAGCTTCCCTCAACAGAGCTGTTGAGCTTACCGAAGTTTATGGTATTCGTTACCTTGGAATCGAATGCCTGAGGAGTCTCCTTGCTACCCCAGTTCTGTCCGTAGATACCGTGGCAGTTGTAGTTGTTTGTGGATATAGTACCGTAGTTGATACATCCGTCAATGTAGATGTGCGAGTAACCTACGGATGCGACACCGAAGATACCGCCCGCGTTACCGCCCGCAGCGCCAAAGCCGCAGGTGATATTACCCATATTTACGGAGTCGTTTATTCTTACCCAGAGCGCGTCGGAGGAGTTGGAGATAGATCCTACAATACCTGCCGCAGCGTCACCCTGCATCTCGATATTACCGAGGTTGAGACAGTCGTTGATATCAACAGTAATAGCGTCCTTCTTCTGGTCATCGGCATACTGAGTGGACTCAACGTATCCTACCATACCTGCGCCGTATTTGCCGCTTCCGGTGATGTCCGCGTCGTTAACGCATCTGTCGATGTCTATGTCGATAACCGAAAGACCGTTCTGGTTTCTACCCGTAACGCTTCCTATCATACCGCCAAGTCTGTCCTTACCCGTAAGAGCGCCTGTGTTGACACAGTCGTCCATATCAATGGCAAGCGATGCCTCTCCGCCGTAGCCGAATGCAAAGCCTACCATACCCGCGATACCCTGCCTGCTTCCGCGAGTTCCGCAGTTATCGGTGATATTCTTTGTGTTCTTACAGTAGTTAAAGGTTGCGTTTGTCTTCACAAGAACACCCGCGATACCGCCAAGGTTAAAGGTTGCCGCACTGTTGGTAGAGCTTACAACGCCGTGGTTTTCACAGTAGCTGAAGCTTACCGTTGCATCCTGGGTGTTATGTCCCGCTGCACCGAGAATACCGCCCGCGCCCATCAGCTCCGCGCCTGTAGCCTCGGTGGTAATAGTACCGAAGTTGGCTGTCTTTATATCGTCATCCGCGTTGTCGGGGGTTCCGTTATCATACTTGCCAAAGGTTGCGCTTCCTTTGGTAAGAACACCGAGTATACCGCCTACGTTATACTTTGCCGTACCCTGCTCCAGGGTTACGGAAGCGTTGTTAACACATCCGTAGAAGTATACGGTAGAAGCCACGCCGTGTCTTCCCGCAACTCCAAGGATACCGCCCGCGCCAAGCTGGTTCTGGTCAAAGCCGTTGTTTCCGTCTGCGGTAACGCTTACGACACCGTTGTTAACGCAGTTGGTAAAGGTTACTGTGGAGCCGTTCCATGCCGATGCGGCAACACCGCCGATACAAGCGTTCTTTGCTCCGCTTGTCAAAGCTATCGTTCCGTTGTTAGAGCAGTTCGTAAGGCTTACGGTAATAGCAAGTCTTATGCTTCCTACAACACCGCCTATACTTCCGTTTCCGCCGTTGCTTGTGTCGTAGTAAGCATCCTTTCCGTAGCTCATAGAGCCGTAGTTGTGGCAGTTGGTAAAGATTGCGTCATTATCTACCTTCGCGCAGATACCCGCGGTGTAACCGCCGCCGCTCGAATTATTAGTTATATTTTTAAGATTGTAGCAGTCGCTTATATTTGCAGTCGTTCCGTCGTCGCCTTCGATCATCGCTACGACACCGCCCACTATTTTACCGGAACTCGTAATATCCGCGTTGTTTATACAGCCGTCAACCGTAAGGCCGGGCTTGTAATCGTTTGTTGTATCAATACCGTCCGTATTGGTAGCAGACGTGTTAAGATAGCCTGTCATACCTCCGACATTACTGCCGCCGCTTACAGCACCCGTGTTCTCACAGTCCTTAAGGTAGAACTTGGGAGCGTAAGTGGTAGAAAATCCGGCATTAGCATCAGTATAGGCATTCAAAGCACCCGCGATACCGCCCGTGCTTCCCGTAGAGGTGATAGCCTTGGTATTTTCACAACGCTCAAATACGACCGACAGCTTGGTGCCCCTCGCCTGAACGTTACCCGCGATACCGCCCGCGTTTCCGCCGCCTATTCTGTTAACGGTACCGTTGTTAAGACACTCTCTGAAAGTGAAGTATCTGACTACAAGACCCGTCTTATTACCGTCCTGTACCTCGCTGTCGGTGGCAGCGAATATACCGCCCGCGCCGTTACGCGCCGATATAGCTCCGTTGTTGGTACATCTGTCAAAGGTAAGAGTCGTATCGTCGTTCTTCCAGCCCATCCATGTGCCTACTGTTCCGTAGCGTCCAAGCATACCCGCGGAATAAGCGATGTTGGTGATAGCGCCCGCGACTACGTCACCGTTGTTTATACAGTTGGAGAAAAGGACCTCCTTAGCGCCTCTTATGTTTGCCGCGATACCGCCCTTAACCAGCTTATCATCTGCTAAAGGAGCGCTTTCAGTAGTAGTAAGGTCAACGATATCTCCGTTGTTCGTACAGTTGTAGAATGATATAGAGGTAGTATTGCTGGCATACGAATATCCCAGTATTCCGCCCGCAGCAGCGCCGTCGCTTATGGTACAACCGTGCTGGAACACCTTAACGTCGCCGTCCACTGTGTCGGTATCACCCGCAGGAACGTTAGTCCTATCTACGCCGTTTATACAGTTATTGAAGGAGATAGCGGTTCCCTGACCTGCGCCCGCGATACCGCCGAAGCATCTCAGCATCGCACCGTCGGAAATGATATCCGCGGCATTTACACAGTTTCTTAATGCGGTAGTTCCGCTTACACGTCCGACTATTCCCGCCACACCCTGTTTAACATCAACATCGCCAACAGCGACAACAGCCACGTCAGACCTTATCCATATCTTTCCTGTGTTGTAGCAGGTATCAAAGGTATACGTATTTGCCGCGTTGTTTACGTCAGAGTTGATAACGGCATTGCCCGTTACCTCACCTACGATACCGCCTATGCTCTTTATCTTGGGGTCAAACGCGGTAGTCTTTGCTTCACCGACGGTGATGTCACCGCTGTTAACACAGTTCTTAAAGGTAGTTCCGTTTCCTGACTTACCTGCGATACCGCCTATCTGGGGAGCTCCGCTCAGAACGGCACCGTTTGCAACGGTGATATCCATTTCGTTAAAGCAGTTTTCAAAACTGGTGTCCTTAGACGCGCTGCCCACGATACCGCCCACGCTCTCGGTTCTGGTCAAGGCTGTGGATTTAATAACGATAGCGCCTCTGTTAACTACGTTCTTTACCGAGACCTTTCCTTCGGTAAAGCCAACAAGACCGCCTATCTGATCCATCTTCGTAACGCCAGTATCAAGGGTTATGGTAGACGTATTGAGCACGTTGTGTATTTCCGAGTTGGCTCTTGCCCCGTAAATAAGAGTACCCGTAGCCTTGGAATTATCGTTGTTACCAGTGATGTTATAGTCCACGTCAATAGTGAGGTTATATACCTTTGTATATCCGCGGCTCTCCCATCGCTGCAATATATGGAGAACCTTTAAATCGTTGTTGTCTATAACCGTATCTCTCTTAACGGTCACGTTCTTCAGCGTGATATTATAGGTGCGGTGAAAAAGCTCGTATGAGGCCATTGTTATGGTATGTCCGCAGCCATCAATGACCGTATCGTCAATATAGATTGCGGGGTCCGCGCCTATGGCACTGTATTTCGCGGCATCCTCTCCTTCTCCGCTTCCGTTAATCGGATCACCAGAAGCACCACGTGATTTATTCCAAGTGATATTTTCCCACAGGTAGTAATGTCCGTCGTCGTTTATCTCTGTGAACAAAACGGCATTGGCAGGTGTTACACCGTCTCTCTTACTGTTAACAACAGGAATATACTCTGCGTTAGGGTCGCCCGTCGCCTCCTTGAGCGCGGCGTTTATCTCGGCGAGGTAATCTGCCTTTTCCTGTGCCGAGGAATTTGCCATATAGTTACCCAACTTACTCTCGTCGTAAGTAGGCTTCGTTACGGCACTCGCTCCTGTCGCGGGGTTGGTAACACCCTTGTTAGGCAGCTCGGGCATAACGATATTTACGCCTCCCGACGTCTGTCCTATGAGTCCCGCGTTTTGAACCGTAGTAGCTCCTACGGGAACAGCCGCAACGACCAGCGACAAAAGCATGGTGATTATCAAAATGATTGATAACGTCTTTTTCATACTTTTTTCTCCTTTTGTTTTGTATGTAGATTTGAATTGTAAAGCCGCGATTGATAGTCTTTATATTTGCTCTCTTAGGGGAGCGTTTTTTTATCATAGGGGCAACACTTCATAATAAATTCTATAACATTTCGCCAAAAAAGTCAAGTATTGCAAGGCAATTTGTGACATTTCCCATAAAAATCGGTATTTTTTACAAAATTATTTTTATTTTTTGGATATTTTGACCGCCATAAGAGATGTTTTTTTGTTTTTCCGACCCGCCTTTCGTGATTTTTGACTATTCCGCGAGGATTTTCGGGTTACGTCTCATCCGTAAGGGCGCACATTGGCGTCCGCTCGCGTAAGCATCCCTAATATTACCTTTTCCTCATCCCTCCCGCAAGGACCGTGCAGCCGCCTACGAAAAAAGCTACCGACAGGAGGGCGATTGGACTCCCCGAAAAAAGCAAAAGTGACGAAACGCTGCCACCGTCGCCGAAAGCTATCCTATCCCCGAAAAGCCTCATAAAGCTCCACACTAAGAGAGCGTTCATCAGTGCGCTTGCTATCTTTGAGAAAAAATAGGGTCGCAAGGACACTCGGTGCTCCTTGCACAGTCCCACGAACTGAAAGGCAACCGAAAGCCCCGACCATCCCGTGAGTGCTGCCGCCATTGGCACAGCCACCTCCAAGGGAAGCTCTGCCGCCGCGCTGACTCCTCCCGTCATTTCAAAAAATCCGAAAGTAAGAGCCATCGCCCATTCGGGCATATTGCCGCGGGCGGCAAAAAAGCGGAGATATCCAACTACCGCAGAAAAGAACACCACAAAGGCGCATATAAGAAGCATACTCCCCGCCGAATTGCTCACAGCCCCCGTAAGCGCGGCGGTAAAGCTCTCTCTTTTGTCACCAGTTCCCTTTTGCACGGCAGAATATTCCCTCTCTTTTTTCTTCTCAGAAAAATAGGCTCGACTCACAAGTCCTACGGCGAAAGCCGAAATTATATGTGAGGCGCAAAGCAGCACCCCAAGCTGACGAGAGCCGAAAAGGCTGACTCCCACCGCGCTTATAAGAAAAGCCGAGCTTGGATTGTTGCAAAAGGTAAGGATATGCTCAAGCTCCCCTCTGCTTATCCGTCCGCGCTCGTAGAGGGATACGGCACTCTTGCTCCCTATGGGAAATCCGCAGAGGAAGCCCAGGAGCAGTGCCGCCGCGCCCTCTCTTGATATATCAAACAGCTTTGAGAGAGGCGCGGCGAGATACTTTCCCATGGCCTGCGCCGCCCCAGAGGCTATAAACAGCTCGGAAAACACCATAAATGGAAACAAGGCGGGTATGACCGTGCTTACGCACAGCCGCATCCCCTGTGTCATTGCCTCTATCGCCACGTCCGACAGCTTAAAGGTTATAAACATTGCCATCGCGCTCATTATGCAGAAAAGTGTCTGCCCCCGCGATAAACGCGTTTTTGATGCTTGGCTTTTTTCTCCTTTGGTCATTACTGCCCCTCCGTAGGCATAAAATAAATTGCATCCCCTAAATATTACAGTAATTATCACAAAAATATGCAAGGAGCTATTATGAAAGCAAAAGATAAAGAGCCTATTTCTCAGCGCATTTTCCGCGCTCTTGATATTCCCGCCGAGGCACTGCCTCACAGTACCGCCGTGGAGATACACGGAAGAAATCTTGTGAAAATAGTGGGGGGCGGAGCTATAACTCTGTATTCTCCCGATGAAATACGCATATCTCTCGGCCATCAAGACGAGCATATATCGGTCAAGGGCTACGCCCTTAGCTGCTCCTCCTACAATATGGGGGCGGTGGGAATTGAGGGACGGATATGCTCGGTAGCCTTTGAGGAGAGCTGTAATGAAGGATAAGAGAGGCTTTCACCTAGGATTCCACCCCCTGCTCTTTCTCCTTGGCTACAAACGGCTTCGCGTGCCGCGTGAGGAGCTGGAGCCCTTTCTCAATCTCTGCATCAGAGAGCAGATAAGCTATCACAGCGTAGCGGCAGAGGAAGCAGAGGCATACCTTTGCGTTCCTTTCTTCGGCGCCTCGCGACTCATAAAAAAAGCCGAGAGCGCGGGGCTTTCGGCGAGGGTGGAGCGCTCGGGGGGTATTCCCGCTCTCGCGGTAAAGCACAGGGGCAGAGTGGGGCTGTTTATCGGGGCGCTTCTGGGCATTCTTCTTACAGTGCTGTCGGGAACCGTGGTCTGGGACGTGAGGATAGACGGAGAGAAGCGGCTTACGGAGGAAGAAGTGATACATACCTTAGACCAATGCGGACTTAGCTTAGGCGTACGTAAATCCTCACTCGACATAGACGTGATAGAGAACAGAGTTCTCATCCTCTCCGACGACATCTCCTGGATAAGCATAAATATGCGGGGCACGGTAGCCAACGTGGAGATACGGGAGCTCGTTCCCCGTCCCGAGGCACAGGAGGAGAGCGGCACGGTAAATCTGGTCGCCGAGCGGGGAGGAGTTATCACCCGACTTGAGGATATCAGAGGCAATATAGCGGTAAGCGTGGGAGATAGCGTAAGTGAGGGACAGCTTCTGGTGGGAGGAATATACGGGGACGAGGAAACGGGCATCAAATATACTGCCGCCAAGGGCAGGGTCTATGCCGAGTGCGAGGACAGCTTTTCACTTGAGATACCCAGAAAATATGAGAAAAAGGTGTACACGGGACGGGTAAAATGCGAAAAATATCTTATTTTTTTTAAAAATGAGATAAAATTTTTCTCAAACTGTGGAAATTTATATACAAGTTATGATAAAATAGATACGGTAGAGTATTTCCCGTCCCCCGGCGGTGACGACCTGCCCGTAGGAATACGCACGGTCAAGTATATGGAATACGTCTGCGAGGAAGCAGAGCGGAGCGACAGTGAGCTGTCTGCTCTTGCCGAGTACAGAATGTCACTCACCCTTGCTAAGGAACTGAGTGACGCCGACCTGCTTCGGAAATATTCGCAATTCACTCTCGGAGATGAGGGATACACCCTCCTTTGCAGAGTGGTCTGCGTAAAGGATATTGCCAAAAGTAAAATTGTAGAAGTACTGCCTTAAGAAGGGAGAAATCTATGGAACAGAAAACAGTCAGGATAGAAAACAGCGAGCTTACCGCCAGACTTTTCGGAAGCTTCGATATCAATACCCGTATGCTGGAGCGCGCCTTTGGCGTCAGCATCAAAAACAGGAACGGCGAGGAGGGCGACGCGGTAATAGTATCGGGAGAGGACAGAGAGGGCGTGGAGCGCGCCGCCTCGGCTCTTGAGTATCTTAAAAAGCTGGCTCGCTCAAACGAGACCCTGACCGAGCAGCAGGTGGGCTACGTCATAAGCATGATAAGCGACGGCAAGGACGAGGAGCTTGGCGACCTTGACGGCGAGTGTATATGCATCACCACCCGCGGTAAGCCAATCAAGGCAAAGACCGTAGGTCAGCGGCGCTACGTGGAGGCTATAACAAAAAACACAATTGTTTTCGGCATCGGACCCGCGGGTACGGGAAAGACCTTTCTTGCGGTGGCAATGGCGGTGCGCGCTCTGCGCCAGAAGCAGGTCAGCCGCATAATCCTGACCCGTCCCGCTATTGAGGCGGGGGAGAAGCTCGGCTTTCTACCCGGTGACCTGCAAAGCAAAATAGACCCCTATCTCCGTCCGCTGTACGACGCTATGTTCGAGATGATGGGAGCTGAAAACTATCAGAGGCTCCTTGAAAAGGGCAGCATTGAGATAGCGCCTCTTGCCTATATGAGAGGACGCACACTTGACGACAGCTTTATAATCCTTGACGAGGCACAGAACGCCACTCCCGAGCAGATGAAGATGTTCCTGACCCGTCTGGGCTTCAACTCAAAGGCGATAATCACGGGCGACCTGACCCAGACCGACCTGCCAAGCGGTCAGAAGAGCGGTCTTGCGGCGGCAGTAAAGATACTTGACGGTGTTGAGGACATAGCCATCCACGCCTTCTCGGACAAGGACGTGGTACGCCACAAGCTGGTGCAGAAGATAATCCTCGCCTACGAAAAATATGAGAACAAGCAGCGCGCCGAGGCTGAAAAATCCCGTGAGAGCGCAAAGAAATACAGAGCCAACCGAGGAACGGCAGGAGATAGAAAATGAAAAAAACAATGATATATTTTATGAACGACCAAGGCAGCTTTCCCATCACCTATAAGCTTAAGATGCTTGTGCGCAGAGCTGTGGTATCCACCCTTGAATACGAGGGCTTTCGCAACAGCGCCGAGGTATCGGTGACCTTCACCGATAACGACGGAATACAGGCTCTCAACCGTGATTTTCGCCACATAGACAAGCCCACCGACGTGCTGTCCTTTCCCTTGACCGACTACTCCCACACCTATCTGCCCATAGACGAGCCCGAGGCAAGCCTTGGGGACATAGTTATCTCTCTTGAACGCGCCGCTGAGCAGGCAGAGGAATTCGGTCACAGCTTTGAGCGCGAGGTAGCCTTTCTTACGGTACATTCAATGCTCCATCTTCTGGGCTACGACCACGTAAACAGCGAGGAGGAGGATGCGGATATGCGCCGAAGACAGCGCGAGATACTCGAGGGAATGGGACTTAAGATAAAATAATAAACATAAAGGAACAGAAAATGAAAAAGACAGCTTTTATAGCCATAGTAGGCAGACCTAACGTAGGAAAATCCACCCTTCTTAACGCGATTCTCGGAGAGAAGGTAGCAATAGTATCAAGCAAGCCTCAGACCACAAGAAACAGAATAACGGGTATATATACCAAGGGCGAGGAGCAGTACGTTTTTCTTGACACCCCGGGTATGCACTCACCCAAAAACAGCCTTGGAGAATTCATGGTACGCGCCGCCGACAGCTCTATGAAGGATGCCGACGCCGTTGTTCTCGTAGTAGACACGGGCAAGGATATAACCTCGGTAGAGGAAAACGTTATCTCCTACCTCAAGAGGAGCGGTATTCCCGCGATCCTCGCTCTTAACAAAATAGATATGTACGACCGCGAGGTATTGGCACAGACTATAACAAAATACGCCGAGAAGCACGATTTCTGCGCCTTCGTTCCCATGAGCGCAAAGAAGGGCAAGAACATGGACGAGCTTATGGCTGAATGCTCCAAATTTCTTTCCGAGTCCGAGTGGTTCTTCCCCGAGGATATGGTCACCGACCAGCCCGAGCGTCAGATAGCCGCCGAGATAATCCGCGAGAAGATACTCCGCACACTTAACAAGGAGATACCCCACGGAACTGCGGTAGTCATCGAGGAATTCAAGGACGAGGGCTCGCTTCTGCGCATCCGTGCCGAGATATTCTGCGAGAAGGCATCCCACAAGGGTATAATCGTAGGCAAGAACGGAGCGGCGCTGAAGCTTATAGGCACTTACGCCCGCGAGGACCTTGAAAAGCTCTTTGGAGCAAAGGTATATCTAAATCTTTGGGTAAAGGTCAAGGAAAACTGGCGCGAGAGCGCCCGTACCGTTGGAAACTTCGGTTACAGAGAGGAAGACTGATTAACGGAGAGTGGCAATGAAAAAGGCGTTGGACGGACTTGTGCTGCGTGAGATAAAGACGGGGGATAACGACCGCCGCATACTTATCCTCACCGCGGACGAGGGAAAAATGTGGATAACAGCAAAGGGCGCGCGAAGCACTAAAAGCAAGGTCGCGTCTCTCTGCCGTATCTTTACCTACGCCAATTTGGAGCTGTACGAAAAAAACGGCTGCAGATGGCTGTCGGGGGGCTCTATAAATAACAGCTTCTCGGGAATCAACGGCGATATCGTCGGCTTTTCCCTCGCCTCCTACGTGCTTCAGCTTGCCGATGAGATAAGCGGCGAGGAAATGGGCGCGGAGGAGGTGCTCAGAATGACTCTGAACACTCTCTATGCCATAGAGAAAAAGCTCAAGCCCTACCCGCAGATAAAGGCAACCTACGAGCTTTTCGCCGCAAATATATCGGGCTTTATGCCAAATCTTGAGGCGTGTCCCGACTGCTCAAAATCCGATTTTTCACCCGACGGCGAGCTCTGGCTTGACGTTATGAACGGCACAGTGCTTTGCCGTCAGTGCCTTGAAAAGCGGAGCGGCGGACTTCCCCTCCCCGATACAGACAGCTTTGAAACGCGGAATATTCTTGTTCCTCTCGACGCTTCGGCTCTTGAGGCTATGAGATACGTTACCTCTGCCCCGCCCCAGCGAATATTCGCCTTCGGGCTCACCGTAGAACGCAGTATGTCCCTGTTTTGCAGAGCGGCAGAGACCTATCTGCTAAATCATCTCGAAAGAGATTTCGACACTCTCCATTTTTATAATTCTATCAAGGAAGAAAAATGAACGTAAAAGAAAAAACGCTTACAACGCTTGAATTTGACAAGATACGCGCAATTCTCGCCTCCGTTTGCCCCACCAAGGGAGCGGCTGACGAGGCATTGACCCTGGTCCCCGACGACCGCATAGAAATAATAGTACGCAAGCAAAGACGCACCACCGACGCCCGCCGTCTGCTTGATGCCAAGGGTATGCCCCCCTTCGGAAGCGTGGTGGATATGTCCGACATCTGTGAGCGCGCTCTCAAGGGTGCGGTGCTTACACAGCGCGAGCTGCTTGACGCCGCGGCGCTTATGCGCTCGGCGCGCTCCTTGCTTGACTATATAAGAGCCAACAAACTCTTCGATACCTCTATCGACGAGATATTTGAGCGGCTGCTTCCCAACAGAGCGTTGGAGGACAGGATATACCGCTCCATAATCTCCGAGGATATGGTGTCCGATGAGGCAAGCTCGGCTCTTGCCGATATCAGACGCAAGATAAGGTCATCCAACTCAAGAATAAAGGAGACTCTGGCAAGATATATCAGCGGCTCCTACTCCAAGTATCTTCAGGAAAATATAGTGACCCAGAGAAGCGGACGCTACGTAGTTCCCGTCAAAATAGAATACCGCAACGAGGTCAAGGGTCTTATTCACGACACCTCATCCTCGGGGGCTACCGTATTCGTTGAGCCTATGGCTGTGGTGGAGGCAAACAACGAGCTTCGTATGCTTGAATCCAAGGAGCAGCACGAGATAGAGCGCATACTCTCCGAGCTTTCCGCAAGCATCGCGGGCTTTGCCCCTTCTCTGCTTCTTAACTACCAAAATATAACCGAGCTTGCCTTCGTCTTCGGCTGTGCTTCGCTCTCCGAGAAGATGGATGCACGCGAGCCTCTCCTTACAGAAAAAAGAGCCTGTAAGCTCATAAAGGCAAGACATCCGCTTATAGATAAGGACTCGGTAGTACCCATAACCGTTCATCTGGGCAAGGACTTTGACACCCTCATAATCACAGGACCTAATACGGGAGGTAAAACGGTCACACTGAAAACTCTGGGGCTTTTCGCCCTTATGGCGCAGGCGGGTCTGCATCTGCCCCTTGATGAGGGCAGCAGTCTGTGCGTCTTTGAAAAGATACTCGTTGACCTTGGGGACGAGCAGAGCATAGAGCAATCCCTCTCCACCTTCTCCTCCCACATGGTAACTATCGTTTCCATAGTCAAGGAACGCAACGACCGCTCCTTGGTGCTCTTCGACGAGCTTGGAGCGGGCACCGACCCCGTAGAGGGTGCGGCACTTGCGGTAGCCGTAATTGAGGATATACGCGGCGCGGGAGCGCTCTGCGCGGCTACGACCCACTACACCGAGCTTAAGACCTACGCTATGGATACAGAGGGCGTGTGTAACGCCTCCTGCGAGTTCGACGTGGAAACTCTGCGACCCACATATAAGCTCATAATAGGCGCGCCGGGTAAGTCCAACGCCTTTGCCATCTCCGAAAAGCTGGGACTTCCCTCCTCCATAGTAGAGCGGGCGGGAAGCTACGTTGCCTCGGAAAACCGCGCTATGGAAAGAATTCTCGGTGAGCTGGAGGCGGCAAGGCAGAGTGCCGAGCGCGAGCGTGACGAGGCGGCAAGAATGCGCCGTGAGTACGAGTCCTTCCGCGCTGACGCCGAAAAGACCCTCGCGGAAAAGCTCCAAGCCTCCGAGCGTGAGCTCAACAACGCGAGGAACAAGGCGCAGACAATGGTGGAGAGCGCCAAGCGCTCTGCCGAATATATAATGGAAGAAATGGATAAGCTCCGCAAGGCTCGCGAGAGTGAGCGGCTTGCCGACGAGCTGGCACGCGCGAGAAGAGATATCCGTGAGCATCTGCGCGTAAATTCCGACAGCTACGACCCCATAGAGATACGCAAGGACGAGAACTACGTTCTTCCCCGACCTCTGCGCAAGGGCGACGAGGTCATCATAGTAAGTCTTGGCAAAAAGGCTACCGTTATAGAAACACCCGACCGTGGGGGTAAGGTAAGCGTACAAGCGGGTATAATCAAGACCAAGGCGGCACTTGATGACCTGCGCTTGGCGGAAGAGGAAGCAAAGGTAGTTTCTGGAGGTCAAAAGAAGAGTACAGGCTCCTACCGAATGACCGTAAGCCGCGATTTCAAGGACGAGATAGACCTGCGCGGAATGACGGGGGATGAGGCGTGGAGCGCGGTAGATAAATATTTTGACGAGGCAGCCATCGCGGGCTTCCATACCCTCCGCCTTATCCACGGCAAGGGCACGGGGGCACTTAAGAAGGCTCTTTGGGAATATCTCAAGAAAGACAGCCGAGTTTCCACCTTCAGAATAGGACAGTTCGGTGAGGGAGACGGCGGAGTGACCGTCGTAGAGATAAAATAGTCGGCTTTCACACCCGATTCCCACCCTTTTTTCGTGCAACCTTACAATTATAAAATTTTTTGTCGAAAATCGGACAAAACTCTTCCCAAAACCGAAAAAATATGTTATAATAAAGTACAATTGAAAATTGACAGAGAGGAAGGTTATTATGAGGGAAGCAGAATTTGCAAAGCTTAGCGTTATAGGAATGCGCGGATGTGAGGACTTCGCTTCACAGGTAGACTACTATTTGAAGGATTGGCGCAACAGCGGTGACAGTACCTTTTTGGTAAGCGCGGAATGCCCCAGATTCGGCACGGGTGAGGGAAAGGGACTCCTCCACGAGTCGCTTCGCGGACACGACCTTTACATTATCTCGGACGTGTTCAACTACAGCGTCACCTACAAGATGTACGGCAGAGAGGTTCCTATGAGCCCCGATGACCACTACGCAGACCTTAAGCGTATAATCGCAGCCAACGCTGGTAAGGCAAGAAGAATTACGGTAATTATGCCTATGCTTTACGAGGGCAGACAGCACAAGCGCTCCAGTCGCGAATCTCTCGACTGTGCTCTTATGCTTCAGGAGCTGGTAAATATAGGCGTTACCAACATCATTACATTTGACGCTCACGACCCCAGAGTTCAGAACGCTATCCCCCTTTCGGGCTTTGATAACGTAAGACCTTCTTATCAGATGATAAAGGCTCTTCTGCGCGCTGTTCCCGACGTGCAGATAAGCAAGGACTCTCTTATGATGATATCCCCCGACGAGGGCGCAATGGGCCGATCGGTCTACTTCTCCTCGGTTCTCGGTATCGACACGGGTATGTTCTACAAGCGCCGTAACTACTCCATAGTCGTAAACGGCAGAAACCCCATCGAGGCTCACGAGTACCTTGGCAAGGACCTTACGGGAATGGACGTTATCGTAGTTGACGATATGATATCCTCGGGTGAGTCTATGCTTGACGTAGGACTTCAGCTCAAGGAAAGAGGAGCAAAGAGAATTTTCGCGTTCTCCACATTCGGTCTTTTCACAAGCGGACCCGAAAAGTTCGACAAGGCTTATAAGGAAGGCATCATAGACAAGGTGTTTACCACCAACCTCACCTACACCTCTCCCGAGATACTTAACAGAGATTGGCACGTATCGGTAAATATGTGTAAGTACGTAGCTTACATTATAGATACCCTCAATCACGACGATTCTCTGAGCGACCTGCTCAACCCCGTCAAGAAGATACACGCTATCGTTGACAAGCACAAGCAGGAGCACGACACTCAGGTAAAAATGGAGTTTGACAATTAAATAAAAAGTAGGGCAATCGTACGATTGCCCTTTTTTATAGGAGGAAACAGCTTATGGAGAAAGAGATCTTCGACCTTTCACGTCTTAGCGACGAGGAGCTTTGCGGTCAGCTTCTCTGCCCCGACCTGACCACATATCATTGCGACGACGAAAAAATAAAAAAGCTTATACTTGACAGCAAACCCGGCGGAATGTTCGTTCACGGAATGCCCGTGGAAAAAATAAAGGAATATACCGACTTTGCCAACAGCGTATGTAAATATCCTGTGCTTGTAGTGGCAGACGGCGAAAATGGGCCCGGCTCTGTATTCAAGCACTGCTGTGAGCTTCCCTATCCTATGGCTTGGGCAGCCTGCGGTGACGAGGGGCTTATAGAGCGCGTGGGAGAGCTCACGGCACAGATACTCCGCAAGAACGGAATAAACTTCACGCTCTCTCCGCTGGTCGATATAAATATGAACCCCAACAATCCCGTTGTAAACATAAGAGCAATATCCGACCACGCCCCAACGGTGGCAAGACTTGCCTCTGCCCATATCAAGGGGCTTCAGAAGGACGGCTTTACGGTTTGTACCGCAAAGCACTTTCCCGGTGACGGCGTTGATGACAGAAATCAGCATTACTGTACCACTGTAAACAGTCTTATAATGGAAAAGTGGGACTCCACCTTCGGTGAGGTCTACCGCGAAAGTATAAAATCAGGTGTAAGCGCCGTAATGGCAGCCCACATATCGCTTCCCGCATATCAAAACGGGGATGAAATGACTCCCGCTATATTCAGCTCCGAGCTTATGACAGATCTGCTTAAGGGAAAGCTCGCATTTGATGGCTGTATTATTTCGGACGCTATGAGTATGATAGGCGCTTGCTCCTTCTGCCCTCTTGAGGATATGGCTCCCGGATTTATAAACGCAGGCGGAGATATGGTTCTCTTCCCCTCAAAAAAAGACCATTCTTACCTTTTGGATGCCCTCAGAAGCGGAAAGATATCCCGCGAAAGAGCTGTAGACGCGGCGCGCCGCATTATAGAGCTGAAGAAAAAGGCACGTCTTTTCGAGGACGAAGCAGAGGTTCTCGCTTCCATAGAGGATAACCTGGAGGAAAAGCTTGCCGAGCTCTCCCTTGAGATAGCGCGGAGAAGCGTAAAAATAGTGCGCGACCAAAACGGGGTTCTCCCCCTTAAGCTTAAAAGGGGTGACAGAGTATTGCTTGTCAATCTTTACCTTGAGCCTCAGGGGCAGTTCTCGGAGGAAAACACCGAATTCAAGGTTATGGAAGCAGAGCTTCGCAAGAGAGGCTATGAGGTGGATGCGTATCACAAGATACACCACAACAAAATAAATGAAATCCTTGATGACTACGCGGCTGTATTTGTGAACTGCAAGGTCAGCAGTGAGGACTTCTACGGCGGCTCTCTCAGACTCGGGTGGCGAGACGGCATTATGACCTTCTGGCGCGGCTATATTCTCCGCCATCCAAATCTTGTTTTCGTTTCCTGCGGCGACCCGTACAAGCTATATGAGCTTCCGTTCCTTAAAACGTATATCAACGCTTTTTCAGCTTGCGAAAGCACTCAACGGGCTATCGTAGAATTGACCCTTGGTGAGATAGAGCATACCGCCAAAAACCCCGTATCCCTTAAAGGATATTTCCAACGTGAAATATAACTACAAAGCACCTGCGGCAATGCCGCAGGTGCTTTTGACTTATTTAGTAATCGTAACCTTTTTATCAGCTAACAAGACCGAGCCAGATGTCGTTGTCCTTTATAGCTTTGTCAAAGATATCCTGTGTCTCTCTGTAAACAGCGTCTATCTGCTTACCCTCTGCGCACGCGTCTCTAAAGAGGTGAACTGCGTCGCCTATGAGAGGACTGTAAATAGTCCAAAAATTAAACTTGAGGTTAATAAGGAGCTCATTAAGGATCGCGATAGACTTATCTATACGCTTCTGGTCCTCCTCATCGCTGGCAACACCGAACCACGTAGGCTCTACGATCTCCTTGAGGTAGTAGAGATATACGTCCTCATAGGACTTCTCGGTGGAGTACTGAAGGAAAGCACTTACTGCCTTACCCTTGGTGGGAACGGGAGCCTTGGAGTGGTCGATAGCTATCATCAAGGTATAGCTGTCAGCCGCTGTGGTGCAGTATGCGCCCTGTGTATTCTCAAGCTTGGGAAGGGGAAGAAGTGCGAAATCGTCCTTCATTCCACGCATAGCAAGGTTGATAGCTTTACTTTGGTATATCTTCTCTGCAAGGAAGAGTATATCACCCTCTACAAAATGGTTATGACCACATATAGCGTTAGTATAATCTGGATAAAGCGCGGTGTAAGCATTACCCTTGTACTCAAAGAGGGCTTTGTACTTATTTATAGCATCCTGAAGCTTGGTATTACCGATAATGTTATACTTGTGAGCTCCTGTCTGAGGATCGGTGGTTATCAGTTCAAGATCCCATGCGTAAGGAATAGCATCTATCGGTACAGGCTTACCGCGTTTGCCGCCCGCGAGGAAAAGTCCGTAGGTATCTCCGCACTCGGAGTCTGCGGAATCATTTGCATAGTAGTTAGCAAGATTGTAGAGCATAGAGTAGGTCCACTCGCCCTTTACCGCAAGGTCCTGAAGTCCATCGGGAGCGTTGGGGATATTTGCCTTTATACTGTCGTAAAGGCTCATATTGTGCCACATTACGATAGCGTTGTTAAAGGTAGAAAGGTTCATATTACCCGCAACAAAGTAAAGCTTGTCGTTTATCTTTGCATTCTGAACGATGCTCTGGTTCCAGCAAGCAAGGTCAAAATCAAAGTAGGGAAAGGTATCCTTGTCAAGAAGATTTGCGTTACATTCACGGATAGTGGACTGAGGCGCAACGTAAGCGAAGTGAGCAACGACGTCATAGGTATGTGTCTGCTCAAGATAGTCGGTCTGTACGAGATTAACAAAGTGGTCTCTCAGCGCGTCGTAGTCGTTTGCGGTCTCCTTGTAAACGTTGAAATTAACGTTAAGCTCAGAGGTAACGATGTCGTTTCTGGCAAGTATCTTCATATCGACCTCGTCAGCCTCGTCGACCTCCTCAAGACCGAACTCTCTTTCGTACTCATAGCCTGTACGTCAGAGAATGTTAACAGTCTCACCCTCGCAGTCTACTTCATCCCAGTTAATGGTCTCATCAAGCACCTCTTCGCCGTACTTGTTGGTAGCCTTGGTTCCGGAAGTGGAAGAGCTTGAGGCTGAGGTTTCATTACCCTTCTTGTTTCCGCAGGCAACCAAAGCAAGCGCTATAAAGCAGAAAACAAGAATAAGCGAAATTACTCTTTTCATAAAAACTCTCCTTTTTATCTTTATTGTCGGACAATTCCGTATATATGTATATTTTATCATATACTTGCAGAAAGTTCAATGCACATTCTGTACAAAAAGATAATTTGTTTTGTGCACTTTGCCAATATTACACTCTTCCGTCAGAGCCGAAAAGGAGCATCTTCTTCATAGTGGCTTCCTTCATAGCCTTGACCTTTGCGTTGCGGGTATCAAGATATCCGTACATACCTCTTTCGGCATTGGTCGCATTGGCTCTCATAGCAAGCTCACCCGCGAAGCAGAGGTCGGTAAAGATATTGACCTTGGAGATTCCGTTCTTTATGGTATTTCTGAAATCATCGTCCGACAGTCCCGAGCCACCGTGGAGAACAAGGGGGGTATCAAGGGCGCTTCTTATTTTACACAGACGCTCCATGTCAAGCTTGGGCTTGGATTTATAAGCTCCGTGAGCCGTACCGATGGCAATAGCTAAAGCATCAACTCCCGTAGCCTCCACAAACGCCACAGCCTCCTCGGGAGTAGTGTACATATCACTCACCTCGTTATCGGCGGTGTCAGCCTGTCCCACGTGACCTATCTCACCCTCGACCGTTGCTCCCATAGCGTGAGCTATGCGAACTATCTCTCGAGTCCTTTTGAGATTTTCCTCAACCTCCGACGCTGAGCCGTCAAACATTACGCTTGAAAAGCCAAGCTTGAGCGCCTCTACACATTTTTCAAAGGTTACTCCGTGGTCGTAATGAAGCACAACGGGAACGCTCGCCCTCTTTGCCGCCTCTACAAAAGAGGGAGCGATAAGGCTGAGATCGCCGTAAGGGAGCAGCACCTCCGCCGTTCCTATGATGACGGGAGAGCGAAGCTCCTCCGCCGCCGATATTACCGCCTCCAGCATATCCGTGTCAATAGTGTTGAAAAGTCCTACACCGTAATGATTCTTCTGTGCGTCAAGCAGCACCTCGTTAAGATTAACTAACATTTTTCATTCTCCTTTTCGTTTATATTTCAAGCCGTCCGTATTTTTCTTCAAGCTGAAGGATACCGTTTCTGTCCTTCATTCCGTCCACAGCATTTGCCTCAAGAAGGTTGCAAGCCGCCGCGGCTGAGGCAAATTCAAGCATCTGAGCGTCGCTGTATCCGTTATATATGGCATAAAGACAGCCCGCGCAGAATGCATCACCCGCTCCCACAGTACCCTTGATATCCTCCTTGGGAACCTTGAGCGAGGGGCGCACAGTAAAGTTGCCCTTGGTATCCATAGCGAAGCACGCCTCCTTGCAATGAACGACCACCTTGTCCTTGACACCCGCCGCCAGCGTCTTTTCCATTGCCAGTCTTATGTTCTCAATATGAGGTCGGTCGTCCTCGGTCCTCGCGTCAAGATGCCATATACCGCAGCACTCCACCTCGTTTATTATAACGTAGTTGCAGTATTTCAGCGCGGGGATCACCTTCTTTTCAAAGTTACCCGAGCTATCGCTTACCACGTCCACCGAAGTCTTTATACCCGCCTTCTGTACCTTGTGCAAAAAGCGAGCCATAGCCGTTCCGTACTGCTTATCCTCCTCGTCGAATTTATCCAGAAGAAGGATGTATCCAATATGGAAGATATTGCAATTAAGAGTAGATATATCTATATCCTCGGGAGCAAACTCGGCATTTGCTCCTCTCTTGTGGAAAAAGGTACGCTCTCCCGAGGGCACACTCATTACGTTGCAGAAGCTGGTGGGGACATCCGAGGAATAGCATATCCTGCTGACATTGATTCCGTACTTCTGCATAGCGGACACCATATAGCGTCCGTTTTCATCCGTTCCCACCTTCCCTATGGCATTGATAGGAATACGCTTGTCTATCTTGGCAAGGTCTATGGCAGTATTAGGAAGACATCCCCCCGCAGAACGGGTAATATTTCCTATATCCACCAACATTCCCGCTTTAGGGTATTCGGGAATATCGTGAATGATATCCATTATCATATTTCCCGCTATGGTTATTCCCTTCTCCTCGCCTATCATAAGGTAATCAACAGATACTCCAAATATCTCAGCAAGAACGGGAAAAATAGTGATATCGGGATATCCCATACCACTCTCCCATTTGCTTACCGCCTTGTCACTGACACCCAGCTTTTGCGCTAATGCGCTCTGAGTCATACCGTTCTTTTTTCTCAGCTTAGCGATGGTCGTTCCTATTGTCTTACTGTCCATACGCACCTCCAATTTTTTGTTACAAGGTCATTATAGCACAATTTTTTGCCAGTGTAAACCCACGGATGGGAGAACTTTGACATTTTGGACCATATTTTTACATTCTTATCTACCGTTAGTGGAGTCCGACAAAAAGAGAAAAAACTCTCTCAGTTAGGGGTCGTGCGTCCATGTCGCAAGCGACAGACGACTCTAAATCCGCAAAAAAAGCCGTCGGCGAAAGCCGACGGCTCAGTAGATATTATCAATCAAAAAGCGGTGTAGAAAAATAACGCTCCGCCGTGTCTGGAAGCACGGTCACTACCGTCTTGCCCTTGCCCAGCTTCTTTGCAAGCTTCAGCGCCGCCGCAACGTTGGTTCCGCTGCTGATACCGCACATAATGCCCTCCTTGGACGCAAGATCTCTCGCGGTCTGGAGTGCCTCGTCGTCGTTTATAATGCAAACTCCGTCGTATATCTCCTGATTAAGCACTGCGGGAATAACTCCGTCTCCAATACCCATCTGTATATGAGTGCCGATAGCGCCGCCCGAAAGGATCGCCGCGTTCTCGGGCTCTACCGCCCATATGGTCATATTGGGATTGTATTTTTTCAGCGTCTCTCCAATGCCCGTTATAGTGCCGCCCGTGCCGATGCCCGAGCAGAAGCCGTGTATTTCCTTGCCCACCTGCTCCACTATCTCCATAGCCGTCACCGAGCGCTGCACCGCGGGATTCGCGGGGTTTTCAAATTGCTGAGGCACGAACACGTTGGGGTCCTCGTCACGCATACGGAGAGCCAGACGCAGACATTCCTCAATACAGAGCCCAATATTGCCCTCGTCATGCACCAGAATTACCTCCGCGCCGTAATGCTCAACAAGCTTTCTGCGCTCCTCGCTGACCGAGTCGGGCATAATTATCTTCACCTTATATCCGCGCACTGCGCCGATAAGAGCAAGACCTATTCCCTGATTACCGCTTGTAGGCTCAACGATTATAGTGTCAGGGTGAATCTTTCCCTCTTTTTCAGCTTCACTTATCATATTCAGAGCAGTACGAGTCTTTATAGAGCCGCCTACGTTGAGTCCCTCAAATTTCACAAGTACTTCAGCGCTGTCTGGGTCTGGCATGTGGCGCAGACGGATTATAGGCGTATTACCTATGGCATCCAAAATTGTATCACATATCATAAAAAGTCGTTCCCTTCTTGGTTCGGCAGTGTAATGTCATTATATGCCGAACAGGATAATTATAACATAATGAAAAGAATTTGTCAACCGCCCAGAAAGGGAGCTTTGGCGGTTTTCATATAAAGGAGAATAATTATTGGAGCAAAACAAAGCCCGAGTGTGGAAAAATCCTTTGCATAGGCACAAATATTTCTTGACAAAAGGGAAAGAATGTGATATAATGACCCTTGCAAAAAGATACTCGCCGGTGTGGCGGAATTGGCAGACGCCCGGGACTTAAAATCCCGTGATACGTGAGTATCGTACCGGTTCGACCCCGGTTACCGGCACCAGCCTCGGCGTATAGCCGAGGCACTTCTTTTTGTATAGAGGGAATAAATCAGAAAAAAGAGAGTATAATAGATATGAGAGATACAAAATTTCAGCAAAAAAGAAAAAAGGGGTTGACAAATAACGGAGTATGTGATATAATACTCTCTGCGAATAAGAAAATCAATATCGCGGGGTAGAGCAGCTTGGTAGCTCGTCGGGCTCATAACCCGGAGGTCGTGAGGTTCAAATCCCACCCCCGCAACCAACGCAAAGGACACCAAAAGGTGTCCTTTTTGCGTTGGTTGCGGAAATGAGGTCTGTGCTTCACGACCTCCTGTGTGAGTCCGACCTCCGCCTTGGCGGAATGTCGGGCGAATAACTTGCAACCTAAGTCAAAACGATTGAATATCGTTTTGATGACGGTTGACGGCACAAAGCAAGGAGTGTGCCAAGCCGAGTGTAAGCAAAGCGTCGAGGCGACGGCAGACGACTATGCGGCTGCCGTGGAAGGTCGTGAGCTTCAAAATATTTTCGAGTGGGCAGATCATACCAAAAAAGAACACAGACCAAATGGTCTGTGTTCTTTTTTATCAATATCATATTTAATCATAATAGGATACTGTTAAGAAACTTGCATATCCTATTAAAACTGATTTATTCACTCCTGCGTTTCTCGATATTTCAATCGTTTCTAAGGTTGTAGGCAAAAGTGCAAAAGTTCCTTGCATATGGGTATACGTGTACCAATAAACTGTTCTCCCTCCATCTTTACTCTCTGTGCGTTCCAATGTTTCATAATAATAATAGTCAGTATTATTTCCATTTGCAAATATCTTCACGGATACACCATTAACAGAGCCATCAAACCAACGGTTAGTGTCTTTTAGAGCCCACCGCCTGTAATAATATTTGGGAAGATAACTAACTCCAACCTTAACTGTTTCTGTGCTTTCTTCGTGCGTACGCTCAAAATGATCTTCAAGATAGTTTCCGGATGTTGTCAAGCTAATGGTGCCGTTAACCCGTCCAAAATAATTTCCTACAAATTGCGTTGGTGTTCCTTCAAAACGTATTTTTTTAATAGGAGAGTTGAATAGCCATTGAGCACCTATTTGGCTAATCGATGCCGGAAGTGTAATTTCTTCAATATCAGTGTTCATCATTACATAGTTGCCAATGGTTGTACATTTGCGCGGAATATTAATTTTGTATAGACGAGGACACTCTGAAAATGAAGCATCACCTATTTTTTTGATGGAGTCTGGAAGGATTACTTCCAAAAGCTTGTTGTTATTGGTCAAAACATAATCTCCGATTTCAACAATATCTTTTCCATTATATTGAGACGGAAAAACTACTCTCGTGCTGTTCCCATAGTATGCATCAATAGAATATCCATCTCTGGTTTCTGAATATTCAAACAGACTCTGTTCCCGAAATTGAGTAGTATACGTAATATTGCCGTTCACCGCACTAACCTCAGGTGTCCATCCAATAAACGCATAAGTGAACTCCTCCGTTGCCGCCCTTTCGGGTGTAGCTCCATCGTAACTCGGTATAGTTCCAAATACTACATTCTCATCGGTTTCAAGAACTGCACCGTCATAATTCTTCCATATTACTGTGTAAACATTCGTTGTTGAAGTATACTGTGCAGTGTACGTAATATTTCCGCTCACTGTACTAATATCAGGTGTCCATCCAATAAAGGTATATGTGAATTCTGCCGTTGCCGCTCTTTCGGGAATTGCTCCGTCATAGCTCGGTGTAGTTCCATGCACTACGTTTTCATCGATTTCAAGAACCGTGCCGTCGTAGTTTTCCCATATGATAGTGTACGTGTTCTGTGACAGTATATTTTCAGCTTCGTTACTTTCAACTTCGCCACTTCCAGTGATAGATGTTTCTGTAGTGGAAACTTCGGTAACAATGTTTCCAGATTCATCTGTTTCTATTGTAGTATTATCACATGAACTCAAAGACAATAAAGCTATCAATAGTATTGGAATAACAACAAATAAGATACGATTTTTTCTCATAATTTAACACTCTCCTGACGGTTGTTTTTGTATTATACGTTTTATATAATGATTTTTGGTCAATTATTAGTATACCATAGTATTTTTTGTTTGTCAAGTATTTGTTTTATAATGGTATTGTAAAATTTGACCAAAGTAGGAGAATATACTTATGATGCTAAATGAAAATATAAAAACGTTCAGACTATCCAAAAATATGAACCAAGTTGAATTTGCAAAAGCACTTGGAGTTACAAAGCAATGCGTTTCAAACTGGGAAAATGATAATGTAGTTCCTTCAGTAGAAATGTTATGTAAAATTGCCACCTTTTTTGGAGTAAGTACCGATTATTTGCTTGGAAGGAGTGAAAGAAGGGTTATTGAGGTTTCAAAATTAACCGAAGAACAAATCAGCCATATCACATATATCGTAGAGAATTTCAAAAAATTAAATTAAACAGAATTGGCATCTATTTTGTCAAGATAACACAAACAAAAAAACCACTCAATCGGGTGGTTTTTTCGTTTGGTTGCGGAAATGAGGTCTGTGCTTCACGGACAGTCGAGAACGCCTGTCCCTACAATTCGAGTGCGTCTTTCAAATTGAAGCGGAGTTTTCATGCTCAATATTCTACATAATATTCTTCTTTTTTGAAATATCAATATACAGCGAAATATT
>CAJGCD010000012.1 GCA_904501715.1 uncultured Clostridia bacterium | reverse complement strand
TGCCTGCGAAAGCATAGTTTCCGCTCTTGAGAACGGCTTGCTTAGCCATCTTGAAGTGCTTGGACTTTGCGCCCCAGTAGCCCTTCGCAGCCTTGAGTACTTTATTTCTTCTCTTGCGCGTCATCATAGCGCCCTTGATTCTTGCCATTTTAAATTCCCTCCTATGTTACTCTCGATTATTTCTGGATAAGTGTTCTGATGTTAGCGGTCATAGACTCGCTGAGGATTGCGCTGGAACGAAGATGTCTCTTTCTCTTCGCGGTCTTAAGACCTGTGTTATGTCTGTGATGGCAGTGTCCCATCTTTACCTTACCCGAAGCGGTAACAGAGAATCTTTTAGCAGATGCTTTATGTGTCTTGATCTTTCCCATTTTAAGTTTACTCCTTTTTTTCATTCAGACTGGGGCTTTCGCCCATCTATCATAAAATAACGGTCTTCCGTTGATTATGAACAAAATTATTTCTGTTTTGCGGGACCTATTACCATTGAGAGCAGACGTCCGTCGAGAACGGGTGCCTTATCCACATTGCCAAGCTCGGAGCATGCGTCCTGAAATCTCTGCATTATCTCCTGACCTATTGCCATGTGGCTCATTTCGCGTCCCTTAAAGCGCATTACTACCCTGACCTTGTTACCGCTCTCAAGGAATTTCTGAGCGTGTCTTACCTTTGTTTCAAAGTCGTGAGTGTCTATTCTGCAGGAAAGCTGAATTTCCTTAAGCTCGATAGTCTGCTTCTTCTTGGCTTCCTTTTCCTTCTTATCGCGTTCAAAGCGATATTTACCGTAATCCATTATACGGCATACGGGGGGCTGAGCCTGAGCAGCCATAAGGACCAGATCGTAGCCCTTGTCATAAGCGAGCCTGAGTGCGTCGTCGGAGCTCATTATGCCGATTGCCTCGCCATCAACACCGATGACCCTTACTTCCTTCAGCTTGATCTCCTCATTGACCAACATATCTTTTGCGCTAATACTAAATACACCTCCATTTTTGCGAAAAAGCAAAAAAATTGCGCGAAGAGAATCTCCGCACACAATACACCCCCGACACTGCGGGAGCGAGCTTGCATATTGAACCGTGATGCGCCTCTTGCGATACGGTGAGAACGGAGAGTTCTGCTTCTTTGTCGAGTTATTTTACCACACCTCTGCCCCTTTGTCAAGGGTTTTTTGAAAATTTTTTTAAAAAAAGCACAACCGTGGACTCTGCCGATCGTGTTGATATCATAAGATTGATATTCCGCATCGGAGAATGCAGTTGTGCGTGACGCTGTGGAGTTGGTGCCGCCGACAGCATTCGTATTATACACCAACGGAAACGATTTGTAAATAGTGAAAATTATACGATTTTTTACTGAAAAATTCGTCGAAAAAGCTACACAATAGAAAAAAGCCACGGACCAATAAAAGCTTTTTGTGATTTTTGAACATAAAAAAACAAAAATGTCATACAAATGTCAGGGTGAGCGGATGAAAAATATTTTTTAGCGCACTATGTTCGCAACAGTCAGAAGGTTTTGGTCCATCGATGTCAAAGGACGGAACACCTATACGTGATTAAAGAAGCCGCTTTGCGTCTTTATCTTTTTTCTTTGACGCTAAAGGTGCAAAGAAAAAAGAAACAAAAAAGAAACACCAAAAGAGTATTTCGCTGACCGCAGTCAGCGACTTAGGGCGCCGCCCTAAGTACCCGCGAGCTTTTGAAAAAGCTCGACCAAAACTTTAAAACTATTGGATACTGTACGTAGCCAAGCGCTCGACCTAAACTTTAAAAATTTGGTGCTGTGCGAACATAGCGCGTAGACAAATGTGAAATATTTATTAAAATAGTAGAAATTTATATGGATTTGTGCTATAATATATAATATATTGAAAAGTCTGTCCATTTTTGGGCATATACTCCCCTTGAAAGGAATTATAAATGGCTAAATACATAGAAAAAATAGAACAGATAACCCTGCCCGTCATCGCGCTCAAGGGCGCTGTGGCTTTCCCCGGTGTAACACTGAGCTTCGAGCTTAGCGACGAACTCTGCGTGCACGCCGCCGAGGCGGCATTTGAGACCGACTCCCCCGTTCTTATCTGCTCGGTCTCCGACCTATCGGCAAGCAAAATTACACCCTCCGCCCTCTTCCGTGTGGGCGCGGTATCCAAAATAAAGCAGTCGGTCAAGACCCCCGAGGGAAATATGCGCATCATCACCGAGGGCTACTCCCGCGCGGCGGTCACCGAATTTCATCAGTTTGCTAACTATATCTGCGCCGAGGCTATATGCAAATCCATATCCCTCTCGGACGAGGATTCGGTCAAGAGTCAGGCGTATTGCAGAGCTATGCTCAGCGAGGCGGAGCACCTTACGGCTAACCTCCCCTCGGTAAGCGACGATATGCTCTCCACCGCCCGTTCCATAAAGAACCCTGCCCTCCTTGCCGACTTTATAGCCTCTAATATTCTGGTCAAGCATACCGACAAGCAAAAGGTGCTTGAATGCTTCGATCCCCTTCGCCGCATAGAGCTGCTTATCTCTCTTATAAGAGAGGAAGCCGAGCTTCTTGACTGCGAGATGAAGATACACAAAAAGGTGCGCTCCAACCTCAACCAGAACCAGAAGGAATATTACCTCCGCGAGCAGATACGCGTTATCCGCGAGGAGCTTGGCGAGAGCGACGAGGCTGACGAATATTACGACAGGATAATGGCGCTCAAATGCTCCGACGAGGTGCGCGAGAAGCTGCTCAAGGAAGCCGAGAGAATGCAGAAAACTCCCTACGGCTCCTCCGAGGCTACGGTCATCCGCTCCTACCTTGACACCTGTCTTGAGATACCGTGGAGCGCCTCCACCAAGGACAGACTTGACATCAAGGCGGCGAAAAAAATACTTGACGCCGACCACGACGGGCTTGATAAGGTCAAGGACAGAATACTTGAATTTTTGGCGGTAAAGCAGCTCAATCCCGAGCTGAAAAACCAGATACTCTGCCTTGTAGGCCCTCCGGGTGTGGGTAAGACATCTATCGCCGCGTCCATAGCAAGAGCTATGAAGCGCAAATACGTGCGTGTTTCTCTTGGCGGCGTGCGTGACGAGGCTGACATCCGCGGACACCGCAAGACCTACATAGGCTCTATGCCGGGTAGAATAGTCAACGCCCTCACTCAGGCTAAGGTCAAGAACCCCTTGATGCTCCTCGACGAGATAGACAAGCTGACCCGTGATTCCCACGGCGACCCCTCCTCCGCCCTCTTGGAGGTGCTTGACGGAGAGCAGAACCACGCGTTCCGCGACCATTTCGTGGAGCTTCCCGTTGACCTCTCGGACTGTCTGTTTATAGCAACCGCGAATACGCTGGACACCGTTCCCAAGCCCCTGCTTGACAGAATGGAGATAATCGAGCTTAAGACCTACACAAAGACCGAAAAAACGGCTATCGCCAAGCATCACCTTATACCTAAGCAGCTTAAGCGCCACGGACTTGACCGCAGGATGCTTAGCATAAGCGACTCTGCCATAGGTGAGATAATAGACTATTACACCCGCGAGTCGGGCGTGCGCAGTCTTGAGCGCCGCATAGCGGAGCTTGCCCGCAAGGGAGCGAAGCGCTTCGTTGAGGACAGCGAGCTCAAGAGCATAAAGATAAAGGCAGAAAATATTTCCGAATACTTAGGACCCCGCAAGCTCATCCCCGAGCGCATTTCGGACACCGACGAGATAGGAGCGGTCAACGGACTTGCCTATACAGAATCGGGCGGTGACGTGCTCAAGGTAGAGGTAGCGGTGCTTGATGGAAGCGGTAAGCTGGAGCTTACTGGCTCTCTTGGTGACGTAATGAAGGAATCGGCAAAAATTGCCGTAAGCTACGTGCGCTCCATAGCCGCCGAATACGGCATCGAGCAGGATTTCCACAAGACCAAGGATATACACATACACTTCCCCGAGGGAGCGGTTCCCAAGGACGGACCCTCCGCGGGCGTTACTATGCTGACAGCCCTTGTCAGCGCCCTGAGCGGAAGAGCTGTAAGGCGCGACGTGGCAATGACGGGCGAGATATCGCTCCGCGGTAACGTCCTCGCCATAGGAGGACTTAAGGAAAAAACTATGGCGGCGCTCACCTACGGAGTCCGCGACGTGCTCATTCCCGAGGATAATATGCGAAATCTCCACGAGCTCGACAAGGCAGTCATAGAGGGACTGAATTTCATTCCCTGCCGCAAGGCAAGCGACGTGCTCCGCCACGCCCTCTGCCCCCAGCTTAAGGCAAAGACAGAGAGCGTAAAGGAAGAGGAGAAAAAGAGCGAATTTGCAGCACCCCGTATCCATACAGAGCATAGCGTTCCCGCCAGAGCGAAAAAAAGATAAAAAACCAAGAAAAATTCTATTTTAATAAAATGTAACGTAAGCCTTCCCCAGCGGGGAAGGTGGCACGACGCAAGGAGTGACGGATGAGGAGAGCGCGGGTATAGTCTATGTAAATCTTTGCTCCTATAAAGCACAAAAATATCTGCTATCACCAGCAAATAATATATAATTTTGTCCTCCTCATCCACCGCTGTCGCGGTCCCCCTTCCCCGCTGGGGAAGGCTAATGTGTCAGCGCACAAACAAAAAGGCTTACAATAAAACACTCCCCCTTCGGAAGTTCTTTTGGTTCTTTTCTTTCAAGAAAAGAACAGAAAAATCGTTTATAATTCTAACTAAAACGGAGGCAACAATGGCATTAAACACACAGAATGTCGTCCTCAAAATAAGCGCGGGGCAGCCCCGCCAGATACCCAGCGACCCTATACCTCAGGTAGCCTTTTCGGGTCGTTCAAACGTGGGCAAAAGCTCTCTTATAAATACTCTGCTGGGCAGAAAGAGTCTGGCGCGTGTCAGCTCCGCGCCGGGAAAGACCATAACCATCAACTTCTACGAGGTAGACAAGAAGCTCTTTCTCGTGGATCTGCCCGGCTACGGCTTTGCCAAGCGCACTCTTGAGGACAAAAAGCAGTGGTCGGCACTTACCGACGGATATTTCACCTCCAACAAAAATATCGACCGCTTGGAGCTTGTAATTCAGCTCATCGACAGCCGCATAGGTCCAACAAAGGATGACGAGATGATGCTTGATTACCTCGCCGCGGCAGAGCTTCCCTTCGTGGTGGTGGCAACAAAGACCGACAAGCTGAACGCTACCGAGAAGAAGAAAAATCTTGAGGCGATAGCTGCTCACCCCTTAGTGAAGGGCGCGCCCGTAATTCCCTTCTCCGCACTCAAGGGAGAAGGCAAGGAGGAGCTGTGGAAGACCATCTTCCGCCATACTAAAATATGACAAGACTTATAATGATACGCCACGGACAAAGCGCGGCAAACTTTCAAAGCCGATTTGCGGGGCACAGCAATTTTGAGCTTACCGACCTTGGCAGACAGCAAGCGGAGTGTGCCGCAAAATATCTGCGTAAGATAGGTGAGAAGCCCGACGTCATATATTCGAGCGACCTTTTGCGCGCTCATAGCACCGCAGAGCCCATAGCAAAGGAATTCGGTCTGCCCATAAACGACACCGAAGGACTTCGTGAGATATATGCGGGAAGCTGGGAGGCGATGAAGGTAGAGGATATATACGAGCGATACACAGAAGCATTCACCACGTGGAGAATGGACATTGCAAACGCCAGATGCACCAATGGCGAATCGGTTGCCGAGCTTTATGCAAGAATAGTTGATTTCGTTTGTCGTCTGGCAAAAGAAAACGACAAAAAAACGATCCTGCTCGCAAGCCACGCAACTCCCGTAAGAGCCATCGACTGCTTTTCTCGGGGATGGGGCGCGGAGCGCATAGGCGACGTACAGTTCGTCCGCAACTCGGCTATAAATATTTTTGAGTACGAGAATGGAGTGATCACTCCCGTCAGAGTCGATATAGTTGACCATCTCGACCCATCACTCGTGACCGCGGTTCCCACTAAGCTGAGCGACGTAAAAATAAAATAAACATATACCAAGGTAAAATCATGATAATACACAGCCATTTTGACGTAAACGAAAAAGGACATCTCTCCATCGGCGGTGCTGATGCCGTCGAGCTGGCGCGCGAGTTTGGCACTCCCGCCTATATACTTGACGAAAACGTAATAAGAGCAAACTGCCGCGAGTATCTTCGCGCCGCTACCGAGGAGTTCGGTGCCGACGCGCTCCCTCTCTACGCCTCAAAGGCTCTCTGCTTCACGGGTATTTATAAGATAGCCGCAGAGGAGGGGATGGGCGTTGACTGCGTATCCGGAGGCGAGCTTTATACCGCCAAGGCGGCAGGCTTCCCCGCGGAGCGCATATATTTCCACGGAAACAACAAGACCGACCGCGACATCCGTGACGCTATGGATATGGGTGTAGGCAGATTTGTTGTGGACAACCTTGACGAGCTTACCGCGGTTTCCGCAGAAGCGGTACGCAGAGGCATCACTCAGGGCATCCTTTTGCGCATCACTCCCGGCATAGACCCCCATACTCACAGAGCCATAGTTACGGGCAACGTTGACTCAAAATTCGGTTCGGCTATCGTTACAGGTCAGGCTATGGACATAGTAAAAAAGGCTCTCTCCACCAAGGGAGTTGAGCTTATAGGTCTGCACTGCCACATAGGCTCGCAGATATTTGATATAGAACCCTTCGCCGATGCCGCCGACATAATGGTACGTTTTATAGCCGATATAAAAGCAGAGTGCGGCTTTGAGATAAGAGAGCTTAATCTCGGGGGCGGACTTGGGGTTCGCTACACCGAGGACGACAGAGAGATAGATTACGGCAGTGCTATTGCCGATATCGCCAAGATAGTGCGCGGCTACTGCGCTGAGCACGGCATCAGAATGCCCCGCGTTATCCTTGAGCCCGGACGCTCGCTTGTAGCGGCGGCGGGGGCTACACTCTACACCGTAGGCTCGGTGAAGGAGATACCCGGATTTCGCAATTACGTGTCCGTGGACGGCGGTATGCCCGACAACCCGAGATACGCCCTCTATCAATCCCAATACACCGCCATTGTCGCAAGCAAGGCAGACGCGCCCCGCGACTACCGCGCTACCCTTGCGGGCAGATGCTGCGAGTCGGGCGACCTGCTGGGCGAAAATATGCTTATACAGAAGCCCTGTCGCGGCGACGTTCTCGCTGTGCTCGTAACGGGGGCGTACAACTACTCTATGGCGTCAAACTACAACAGACTTCCCCGCCCCCCCGTAATAATGGTAAAGGACGGCAAGGCTCGCGTGGCGGTTCGCCGAGAGAGCTACGAGGACATTATAAGAAACGACGTTCTTTAATGAACTCTTTATATTTGGGAGAAAATTATGTTACTTGACCTTTTTTCCGCCTTCAGACAAGGCGACGCGGAAACCATAAAATGGGCTGTGGCAAGCGTCCTGCTTGCTCTGCCTATAATACTGCTGGCGCTCTGTGTTCACGAAACGGCTCACGGATACGCCGCCAACAAGCTTGGCGACCCCACGGCACAGAGCCTTGGCAGACTCACCCTCAATCCCATAAAGCATCTTGACCCTATCGGCTTTTTATGTATGCTCTGCTTCGGCTTCGGCTGGGCAAAGCCCGTTCCCATAAATACAAGATATTTCAAGAAGCCTCGTCGGGATATGGCTATAACCGCCGTAGCGGGACCCGCCTCAAATCTTCTGCTGGCGCTCATATTCACGGGGCTGCTAAAGGTGTTCTGCCTTGTTCTGGGAGCTAACACGGCTCTGCTTTCGGACACCTTCGTAAAGAATATATTTTCCTTCGTCTACCTTCTGCTCAGCGCGGGAATACAGCTCAACGTGGGCTTGGCGATATTCAATCTGCTCCCCATCCCGCCTCTTGACGGCTCGAAGGTAATGTATATGTTCCTGCCCCCCAATCTCTACTTCAAGATAGTGCAGTACGAGCGCTACATCTACTTCGCCCTGCTGGCGCTTCTGGCATTGGGCGTTATCACCCCCGTACTTTCCTTTATTTCGGGATATATACTTGACCTGTTCTACTTCATTTTCGGAATTTCCCAAAAGGATTGGATGAATATATTTTTCCTGCTATACTATTGATAAAAAATCTTCCGAGGTATTATGAACGAGCTTACCTACAAGCTTGAGCAGTTTGAGGGTCCTCTTGACCTGCTCCTGACACTTATACAAAAGAATAAAGTGAGCATCACCGATATCCCCATAGCTCTCATCTGCGACCAGTACGTGGAATACATCACAAGAGCGCAGGAGCTTGATATGGAGGTCGCCTCGGAGTTTATCGTGATGGCGAGCGAGCTAATGCTTATAAAGAGCAAGATGCTGCTGCCCAAGCCCGAGGAGAACGGCGAGGACCCAAGAGCCACTCTTACGGATGCTCTGCTTCGCTACTCTCAGGCAAAGGAGGCAGTGCAGAAGCTCACGCCTATGTACGCCTTTTACAGTGGGCGAATGGTAAAGGACACCGACGAGATATCGGTGGACAAGACCTACGTGCACGACCAGGACGTGACCGCCCTTTGCGCGGCGGTACGCCGTATCATAGCCTACAACAACGCAATGGAGAAGGCGGCGACCACCACCTTCAAGCCTATGATAAGCAAGCCTATCATTCCCGTTGAGATAAAAATAGTTTCCATTATCAAGAGGGTGGAGAGTCAGGGGGCGGCATCCCTTGAGGAGCTGCTTATGAGCGAAGCCACGCTTCCCGATATGATAGCCTCCTTCCTTGGAGTGCTTGAGCTTATCAAGGTTCGTAAGCTGTTGGTATCCGACAGCGCGGAGGGCGAGTGGGACGGTGAGAACGCGCTTCTGGGAGCGTCCACAAGATTTATTCTTAACGCCAACGCCGAGGATATTGAGGAAAGCGAGTACCTGCTTGATACTAAGCAGGAGGAACAGCTGACAATAGAGGCATGAGGTTAACTAAAGTCAACGCGCAAGCTTAGTCTAATCATAACTTATACTTTGCAAGTTCTTTTGGTTCTTTTCTTTCAAGAAAAGAACAGAAAAACGCATCCTCAGAAAGGTAAAAAATATGGCTGACGAAAAAACAGTAAAGGCTCCCGCCGACACTAACGGCATGGAGCAGATAAAAAGCATAGAGGGCGCTATCGAGGCGATACTCTACGCCGCGGGCTATCCCGTAAAATATGAAAAAATAGCCGAGGTGCTGGGGCTTGACCTCCGCAACACCAAGACCCTCATCAAGCATATGAGCGAGGAATACAATTCCGAGGGAAGTAAGCGTGGTATAGCTCTGCTTACCTTCGACGACACCTGCCAGTTCTGTACCAAGGAGCAATACGCGCCCTACATAAGAGAGGCGCTGGGAATCCGCCGCGGCGGAAATCTGTCGGCGTCGTCAATGGAGGTCCTTGCCATCGTGGCTTACAATCAGCCCGTTACCCGCAGCTTTATCGACCAAGTGCGCGGAGTTGACAGCTCCTATGCCGTAAACTCGCTTATAGACAAGGCGCTTATCGAAGCCTGCGGTAGGCTTGACGCCCCTGGCAGACCTATGCTCTACGCAACCACCGAAAAATTTCTCCGTGTCTTCGGTCTGCGCTCGCTTACCGAGCTTCCCGAGACCGAGATAATGCTTCCTCCCAAGGAGGACGCGCCCATCTTAGAGGAGGACGGTCAGCTCTCTATGGACGATGACACCTCCGCGGGAGAAGGCTCCCCCGACGAGGAATAATTTTTACGGGGAAACAAATACTAAAATGAGTAAAAGCGAAAGGAGGAAGATATGGTAATTTTCGGATGTATCCTTCTGTTTCTCATATTTCTCCTTACGCTGAAGGCAACCGTTACGGTAGAGTACAGCGGCGAGGTCGCCCTCTTCGTGCGTGTGCTGTTTATAAAAATAAGAGTGCTGCCCTCCAAGGAGAAAAAATATTCCCACTCAATGAGTGCCAAAAAGGCGGCAAGGCTCAAGGCAAAGCTCGAAAAAAAGGATCAAAAAAAGCGAGCTAAGAAAGCCGAAAAGAAACGGCAGAAGGACGAGAAAAAGCAGGCTCTTGCGCGGGGAGAGGTCAAAAAAGAAAAAAAGACCCCCGCGGAGATACTTGACATCATCTCCTTGGTATCCAATCTGGTAAAGCAGGTAGTGGGAAAGTTTTTCGGACATCTTCGTATAAAACTGACCCGCATACGCCTGAGAATAGGCACGGGAGATGCGGCAATGACCGCCCTGACCTACGGGGCAGTGACCCAGAGCATAAACGTGCTCTTCCCTCTGCTTGAGAGCGTAAAGCAGGTAAAATTTCCGAGGGGCGACCAGATAGACATCACCCCCGACTTCACCGCCGAGGAAAGCGAGATAGACATCTGCATCTCCTTTTCATTGCGCGTGTGGCATCTCTTTCACGTAGCCTTCGCGGCACTTGGACAGCTGATAAAGCATTTCTTCAAGGCGCAAAAAAGAAAGGCGGAGAAGCAGTAAATCCCTTTAATTTTGAAAAAACTTCATTATATATATGAAAGGAACAATATTATGGCAAACGAACACAAGATACCGGAAATAATCCGCTCCTCTATGGAGAATATCCGCTCTATGGTAGATGCCAACACCATCGTAGGCGACCCTATCAGCGTAACGGGAGGAACAGTAATCATTCCTATTTCCAAGATATCCGTAGGCATTGCCTCGGGCGGCGTTGACTACAATTCCAAGAAGGAGAACCAGCCCCGTCCCCAGAACTTCGGCGGTGGCGGCGGAACGGGAATGACCGTAGTTCCCGTAGGCTTCCTTGTCTGTGACAAGAGCGGAGACGTTGAATTTCTCAACGTAGCCTCCAAGGGCAAGCCCGACCCCGTTGACCAGATAGCCGATTTCGTTGAGAGAACTCCCGATATCATAGCAAAAATAAAGGACCTTTTCGCAAAGGACAAGGAAGAGCCTCAGGACTGATATTCGGTCATTTTTGCGTAATTCTATCCATATAAATATAGAAAACGCAAATTTGAGGTAAATAATGATGCTCTCCCCTCTCCCACGGCTCTGCCGCAATACAGTGGCACTTCTTTTGTGCTGCGCTCTTATACTCTGCCTGCCCCTGCCCTCGGCGGCTCTCTCCGTCCCCACGGTATCGGCGCAATCGGCTGTTCTTATAGATTTCTCTGACAAAACGGTCATCTACGAAAAGAACGCCCGACAGCGTATGGGTATGGCAAGCACCACAAAGATAATGACCGCCCTTGTGGTCTGTGAGCTTTTGCCTCTGGACAAAATTGTAGCCATCCCCCCCGAGGCGGTAAACGTGGAGGGCTCGTCGGTATATCTTTGCGAGGGCGAGCTGCTGACGGTAGAGGAGCTGCTCTGTGCCCTTCTCCTGTCCTCGGCAAACGACGCCGCAACGGCGCTTGCCATAGCCGCGGCGGGAAGTGTGGCGGCATTCGCTCACAAAATGAACGAAAAGGCTATGTCCCTTGGGCTGTCGGATACTCATTTTACAAACCCCCACGGGCTTTACGACGAGGAGCATTACACCACGGCCTACGATTTGGCAATCATCTCCGCGGAGGCGCTGAGCCACCCCACCGTAATACGGATAGCATCCACAAAAAAGACTACTATCCCTCAGGGGGTGACCGCAGAACAAAGCGAGGGGACTTCCACACGCTATCTTTATAACCATAACAAGATGCTAAGCCTCTATGATGGGGCTATCGGACTGAAAACAGGCTTTACAAAGGCTACGGGAAGGTGTCTTGTGAGCGCCGCCGAGCGCGACGGTCTTACCCTTATTTCCGTAACTCTCAATGCTCCCGACGATTGGAATGACCATTCGGGAATGCTTGACTACGGCTTCTCACTCTATGAGCGCGCAACGCTTTACAGTGCGGGAGAGTTTACCTGCTCCTATCCACTTACGGGCGGCAAGGAGAGCTACGTTACTCTCACAAACGCCGAGGCTTTGACCCTGACCCTGCCCAAGGAAAGAAAAAAAGCAAGGCTCTCGGTGACCTCTTACAGGCATTTTGAGTTCGCTCCCGTTCAAAAGGGCAAGGAGCTGGCAACCCTCACTGTTTACGTAGAGGGCAAGGGCGCAAGCTCCCCACTCATAGCCGCATACGGGGTCGAGGCAACACATAAAAAATAAGCTGAGGAATTTATGGAACCTATAAAGCTCCAGAAATACTTCTCGGATTGCGGCGTAATGTCAAGACGCGCCGCCGAGGAGGAGATAAAAAAAGGACTTGTCAGGGTAAACGGCGAGGTAGCCGAGCTGGGACAGCGAATACTGCCCGGCACCGACAAAGTCGAATATAAAGGCAAAAGAGTTCTGCCCTTGGAGGATGAGCGTGTCTACATACTGCTCAACAAGCCAAGAGGATACGTGACCACCCTCTCCGACGAGAAGGGACGCAAGACCGTCACCGAGCTTATCGGTGATATCGGCACTCGCGTCTACCCCGTGGGCAGGCTGGATATGGACTCGGACGGACTTCTTTTGCTGACCAACGACGGCGCGCTGACAAACCGTCTGACACACCCCCGCCACGAGATACCCAAGATATATCACGTGACGGTCTCGGGCTCGGTGAGCGGCACCACACTTGCCTCTCTTTCCTCCCCTATGGTCATCGACGGATATGAGATATTGCCCGTCAAAACACGAATACTCGCGGCATCCGACACCTCCACTACCCTTGAGATGACTCTCTACGAGGGCAGAAACAGGCAGATACGCAAGATGTGCGAGGCACATAAGCTGAAGATAACTCGACTCTGCCGCGTGGCTCTGGGAGATATCGCTCTGGGCTCGCTGCAAACGGGAAAATGGCGTCATCTTACCCCCGAGGAGGTAGACTACCTCAAGGGCAACGCCAATAAATGAAAGGAAGAAAAAATGCTCAAGGTCCTACCTATACAAACAAAAGCGGAGCAGGAAAAGATATGTCTTGCCTGCGGCGTTAAATACGACCCCGACCTGCTGGCTTATTCCGCCACAGTTGACGACATTCTGGCGGGGGTCTGCCAATTCAAGCTCACCGACAAGGGCGGTCTTTTATACGACCTCTCCCCCGTAAAGGATAGCTTCGATTTCGAGGCACTATTCGTCCTCGGGCGAGGCACACTCAACTTTATTGACCTCTGCGGAGTACATAAGGCAAGCTTCCTCGGCACAGCCGCCGACGAGCAGACACAAAGACTTATCAAAGCCGTTGGCTTTAAGGAGCAGGAGGACGGAAGCTTCACGGTAGACCTTGAAGGCTTCTTTACCGACCACTGCCACGATAAAAAATAACATAAAAAGAAGGACTGCCCAATGAAAAACAAGATATTTAAGCTCATTCTCCTCTTAGCGCTCGCCCTTACCCTCACCGTCTCCTTTGCCTCCTGCGGCTCGGGAGAAAAAATAGCAGACGATGCCTCGGGAAGCTGGGAAGGCATAGCATGGGAGTACAAAAAGGACGGACAAACTCTCACTCTTAACGGTACGGGCGTTATGAAAAATGCCGACAGCGCCGACAGCATAGGCTGGGCGGCAATACGCACCAGCGTAAAGACTGTCACCGTAAGCGATACCATCTCAAGCATAGGCGACTACGCCTTTTACGGAATGACCGCCCTTGAGAGCGTAAAGCTCTCCTCAAACACACAGAGCATAGGAAATTACGCATTCTCCTTCTGCTCCTCTCTTGCAAGCGTATCCATACCCGAGGGAGTCACGTCCATAGGCATCAGCGCCTTTGAGGGCTGTCGCGCTCTTAAGAGCGTAAAGCTTCCCACCACGGTTACCGCACTGGGTGAGCGTACCTTTGCCTTCTGCCGTACTCTTGAGACTGTAATTATCCCCTGCAAGCCCGAAACGGGTATAGGAAGCTGGTGCTTCAAGGAGTGCGAGAAGCTCTCCACCCTCGCTACCCTTCCCGAGGTAATCTTTGCCGAGGATGCCCTTGAGGATGCCGCAATAAGCGCCGACAAGGTAAAAGTCATCAAGACACTGGAGCCCACCGTCATTAACGTATACTACGTGGATGACGCAGGAAATACTGTCAAGGAGCCCCGCACCCCCGAGACCAAGAGCCTTGGCGACAGCTACTCGGTAGTAGCCGCCGCAATAGACGGATACACTGTTTACGGCAGTGAAAGCTATACGGGCACCGTTCTTGGCGAGGAAAAGCTTGACTTCACCTTTACCTATAAAAAGAATGAGGAGATAGCCACCGACCCCCCCGAGGAAACGACTCCCGCCACCGACGAGGGAGAAAAGAGCGAAGGAGCGGGACTTGGCACTGTAATCGCCCTTTGCATCTTCGGCGTGGTAATAATAGGCGTATGCGTAGCCGCCTTCCTGCTTATGCGTGCCGACAGGAAGCAGAATAAGAATTCCTCCACAGTGCGCAAGAATACGACCGGCAAAAAGAAAAAATAAGGACGGCTTATGAAAAACAATCTTGAACTTGAGCTGAAGGTCTCCGAGGAGCTCCTGCGCAAATTCCTCTTCGTGTGCGAAAAGGAAAAGCGCAATCCAAACGCCCAGTTTGCTTTTATGGTACGCAATAACGTGGCATACTATGAAAAAACAAAGGGTAGGATATCCCCCGCCGACCTGCAAAAAATAGATATCTCGGAATACGGAGAAGCTGATAAATAAATGGCTGTTACCTAAAAAAACGAAAACACCCCACGGGGTGTTTTCTTATTACGTGTGACAGCGTTTCTCTGGTAGGGGTCGATTCCTCGTAAACCCGAGAATACATCTTACCCAAAGGCTTCTCCAGCGGAGAAGCTGTCGAGCGTATATTTGCGCAGCAAATAGCGAGACTGATGAGGAGAGCTCGGGTGTACTCTATGTATTGCTTAGCTTTTGAAAAGCAATACAGCATAGAGCCTTGCCCGTCAATAATATCAAATCTCGTTCTCCTCATCCACCGCAAGCGGTCCCCCTTCCCCGCTGGGGAAGGCTTACGTGGACGGACGCACAATGTGCGCCCCTACGGATGAGATATAAACCCGAGAATACCGCTTAACCCAAGGCTTCCTCCGAGAGGAAGCTGTCGCGTTAGCGACTGAAGGAGCCTGCGCGACTAAAAGGATAGCGCTCTTTTCCGTAGAAATATATTGCCCGACTGCACGCACTCTCCCTCACCCGCTTCGCGGGAGCTCCCTCCGCAGGGAGCCTATAATTAACCCGAGAATATCGCTTAACCAACGGGAGCACCAAGGCGCTCCCCTACCGCACGAAAGAAGAATATGCGAACATACTGCAACGCAAAAATCGGTAGGGCAACGACCCTACCGATTTTGTAATTTTCGAAATAATTTCAATCCTCTTTCCTTGGTCTCAACGCAACACCAAACGCCGCCACGGTGATTATTATGACAGCTCCCGCCGCGCTGAGTGATGAGCCGCAGCCACCTGAAGCGGCTGCTGTGCTTGCTTGAGTGGTGGAATTCTCCGCTCTTACGGTCAAGCCCTCCTTGGCTGCCAGAAGCGCCGCGTAGGAGTCGTTTACCGCCTTTTGTGTAAGCTCGGTATCTCCCATACGCAAAAGCTCCCGTGCCTTTATGCTTTCCTCTTTAAATTTGGCTTGGGTAAGCGCAAGATATCCGCTGAGGGACATTTTTTCACACTCAGCGCAAAGGGCTTCAAGGGCGCTCCTGTCATAAGCCAGCACCTCCCTCTGACCTCGGGCAAGCAATGCCCCCGCTACGTCTGTTGCTGACGCGCCCTCTATGTTATCTACACCCGCCTGCAGTACAAAAATATTTTCTTCTCCCGAAAACGCACCTAGAACGAAGGGGTGACGCTGCTCTCCCAAAAGCTCTCCCGAGCTGACGCTGTTATTTATCAAAACGGGAACGGGTGAGTATCCCACCAGACCTCCGCTCTGCTTGGATGCAAACATCTCGTTCTTAAAGCCCACCTTCGCCGCGTTGGTACAGGAGCTAAGAAAGATGGAGGGTGTCGTTTTCAGCTGATATACCCTTCCCACGATGCCGCCCGATATGCCGTCGCCGTTGATCATCCCCGAATTATCACATTCACTGAGGGTAATTCCCGTGTCGCTATGTGACCCATCCGAGGCATAGCCTCTCTCGTTAAAGACGCCGAGGATACCGCCGCCGCTCTTTACCGCGCTTATTACTCCGCGGTTGCTGCAACGCGCGATAGTATACCGCATCTCACCAAGCAGGAATTGGTAGTTTGCTCCTACTATGCCGCCTACGCGGTCGCATCCCATCAGGTTGCCCGAATTTATACAGTTGGTTATTTCATATACCGCCTCGGTATACCCATCCTTTGCGGTGCCCACAGAGGTCAAGGCTCCCACGATTCCCCCCGTTGCTGCCCATTCGCCGTAGGCTACCCCATTGCTTATCTCCCCCGCGTTTTGCGAGTGATAAAGATAAAGATATGGCGTTCCTTCGGTCTTTCCTACAATTCCGCCCATAAAGACGCTTGGATTGGTGGCTTGTGTGGATATACTTCCTTTATTGCTACACTTCTCTATCCACAAGCTTGCCTTGGTGTTTTTCGAAGCGTAGGTCTGCCCCAAAATGCCGCCAGCTACCGAGGAACCCGCTTTTTCACCCAAGATCAGCCGTCCGTTGTTTGCGCAAAGCTCCGCACCGGTGGTTCCGTTATCGGAGTACGCCAATATCCCTCCTATTACGGTTTGCTCGCTCACCGACTCTATACTTCCGTCGTTTATACACGACTCCAGCTCAATTCCGCAGGAGCTTCCAACTATTCCGCCAAGATTAAACTTATCCTCGCGGCAGATAATATCTCCCTTATTAGAGCATTCGGTCAGCTTTGACGCTACCTCGCTGTAACCAAGCACACCGCCCACAGAGCCTCCGCCCGATTCGGCATAGAAGTCATCTACGGTTATATCACCCACGTTCTGACATTTATCCATAGTTACGCCGCCGCTGGCATAGCCCACTATCCCTCCGATAAACGCCTGTCCTAAGATGACGTTTGCCTCGTCGGTTCGCGGAAGAGCGCTGTAAATTATTTGTCCCATATTGGAGCAGCGCGAAAAGGTGGAATTTTCCGAGGTAACTGCCGCGATACCGCCCACCGCAAAATACGAGCGTCCCGGCGCTCCTATGCTGATAGGACCCTTGACAACTATTTTGGAATTGTTTACGCAATTTTCAAAGGTGGCTCCCTTGCTGGTGCCGACTATTCCCGCCACGCTTATGTAACGCGCCCCCAGCTCCACCAATATCTCTCCCGAATATATGACGTTTCGGAACATGGAGCCCTCCTCGGCGCTTACGGCTAATCCCGAAACATTCTGATACTTGGAAGTGGCATTGATTGCCTTATAGTTCACACGCGAGGTAACGTCGGTAAGAATGGTTGCTCCTTTATTGCTCCATCGCGCTATGGGAGAGTTCATTCCTCCCCCATCACCAAAATAAAGGTCGCCCTCCAACGTTATATTCCGCATAGTAAGGCTGTCAACGTTGTCAAAAAGAGCCGCTTGATTTTGAGATATAGTCACCGTGTGATAATTTCCGTCTATGGTAAGCCCAACCGAATTTTCACTGCTTGGCGTATATTTTTGTGTTCCAAAGGTTATATTCTGAGCAAGATAATATTTGCCGCCCGCCGTCATTTTCGCCCAATCTGCGGGCTCCTTTATAGCTATCCAGCCATCCTCCGCGGGAAAGCGTTCTTCGTCGGAGGGAGCGGCTTCAAGGGTAAAGGCAAGGGTTGCGGGGGAGAGCGCTGACAAAAGTGAAAGCACCACAAAAGCCGCAGCCAAAAAAAGCGCCAAGTTTTTTTCATTATTATCCCTCCTTAATATAACTCTTTCTTTAGTTTAAACGATTTTTTTATTTTTGTCAAGGAATATTGCCCCCTGCCCCCCATTTTTGACAGATTGGATAATTTAAAAATTAATATTTAGCTAAAATTACTAATAGAAAAGCGGAGACCGAGAGCGACCTGCTTTAAGATAAGCTCCGATAACGAAGTAAAGCAAAAATATACGAAACTTACCTTCCGAAAGGAATGACAAAAGTAACGCAAAGGCACTTGCGGCAAAATTGCCGCAAGTGCCTTTTTTAGTATACTAACGGGGAGTAACGAGAGCCTCCCTTGTGTAAAGGGAGCCTTTTGCTCGTGTTGCCCGATAGTTTTGCTATTAAAGTTATGAATGTTCGCTATCGCTACTTACCATATAGCAGGTCGCTCTCAGTCTCCGCTTTATTCATTCAAATATACTATTCCGCTTTCTCTCAGCAGCAAGCTTGCCGCATGCGGATTTTATCTGAGATACCGTGTAGCCCTGTCTGCATACGGCAGCTATAAGCTTCTGCATCTCGCCTCGGTCGGTAGGTATCACGAGATATCGCCTGTCGATAAGACTTTTGCAGTTAGCGTCAAAATCCACACCCGAGTCCTCAAGGAAGAAAAGTGCCTGCTCTACCGCCTCGTGAGAATACCTCCCCTCACAAAGCTTAGCCCTGATACGGCTCTCTCCCCAAAGCTTTTGGCAACACCTTTCCGCTTCTCTTCGGGCATTTTCATTCTCGTCGAGAAAGCCCTTCAAGCTTATGCGCTCAACCGCCGCGCGGGAAACGTCCGTGGAAAAGCCCTTGGCACGCAGCTTTGACACAAGCATATTACTTGAGCAAGCCCCAAAGCCCAGCATATACATTCCCTTCTTGAAGGCGGAATATATATTTGACTCACGCTCCACAGCACTGTATACCTCTTGGTCGCTCTCACCCTTGAGAAGCCCAAGCTCGGTATAAGCGAGAGTGGATATAAGGAAGCTCTCTCTGCATATATTATCACCCTCGGCAAGCTCAAAGCCTACCCATATCTCGTCGCTTCCCCCCGCCTTGAGCGATACTATGGATATACGCATCAAAGCTCCTCATCCATGGTGCGGATATCGAATTCGTCATCCTCCTCGTCCAGCTCGAACTCATCCGAAGTCTCGGGAAGCTGGTCCTTCAGCGACCTTATCTTAGCGTCAAGCTCGGCAAGGAATTCGGGATTAGACTCTATGTACTTGCGCACGTTGTCCTTTCCCTGTCCGATTCTCTCTCCGTTATAGGAGAACCATGAGCCGCTCTTCTTGATTATATCCAGCGTTATGGCATAGTCTATTATCTCGCCCGAGCGGGATATTCCCTTGCCGTAAAGTATATCGAATTCAGCCGTCTTAAAGGGAGGCGCTACCTTGTTCTTTACTATCTTACAGCGCACGCGGCTGCCGTAAATATCATTGCCGTTCTTGAGTGGCTCGCCCTTGCGCACGTCAATACGCACAGAGGAATAGAACTTAAGCGCACGGCCGCCCGGTGTGGTTTCGGGATTTCCGTACATAACACCCACCTTCTCACGAAGCTGGTTTATAAATACTACTATACTGTTGCTCTTTGAGATAATAGCCGACAGCTTTCTCATAGCCTGTGACATAAGTCTTGCCTGAACGCCCACGGTAGCCGCACCCATATCTCCCTCTATCTCCTGACGGGGAACAAGAGCCGCAACAGAGTCGACCACCACGATATCTATGGCTCCCGAGCGCACCAGTTGCTCGGTTATGTTAAGGGCATCCTCACCGCAATCGGGCTGAGAAACGAGAAGATTATTGGTATCTACTCCAAGAGCCTTTGCGTACACAGGGTCAAGAGCGTGCTCAGCGTCGATAAACGCCGCTTCTCCCCCCGCCTTCTGAACCTCTGCTACTATGTGAAGCGCAACTGTAGTTTTACCCGAGGATTCGGGTCCGAATATCTCGATTATTCTTCCGCGGGGAACTCCGCCTATACCAAGAGCAAGGTCAAGGGATATAGAGCCCGTGCTTACTGCCTGAACCTCCATCTGCGCATTATCGCCAAGGCGCATTACGGAGCCAGTTCCATGCTTTTTCTCTATCTGGGAGAGCGCGGTCTTCAGCGCCTTCTTTTTAGCCTCGGCATCGCTTCCGGGAGGTGCCATCAATTCTATCTTCTTTTTCTGAGCAGTAGCCATAAAATACCTCACAAATAAAATTCACTGTATCTTACGTGACCATTATACACCCTTTTGCGCTCTATGTCAATAGCTTTTTAAAAATATTTTTCCAAAAACGGAATTTTTCTTTATTTTATGGTTTGTTTGATTTTTTTTGTAACTTTTATTTTCCGTTTTAGCAAATAAACACATTCAAAACAAAAAAAGACAGAACAGCATCGAAACGCCTATTACATACCGTAGGGCGTGCGTTCACGTCGCAAGCGACAGACGACCCTAAATCCAACATAAGACGTTTCGCGTGAAGGCTCCCCTTTGGGGGAGCTGTCAGCAATGCTGACTGAGAGGGGCAAGAAAAAAGATAGGTTACCCCTCTCCGTCGGCTACGCCGCCACCTCCCCCAAAAGGGAGGCTTTGGTTTAGTGATGCTCTCGGAATTACATCTTACCCGTTGGGGAAGGGCTTGCTCCTCCCAAAAGCATCACCGTACAAAAAACCGCCGTGACCTTGGTCACGGCGGTAAATATTATTCTATTAGTTAAAATAGTAGGGCTTGCCGCTCTTTGCGGATTCGTATATACCCTCAAGAATTCTGGTTACGCAGAATGCCTGCTCGGGGAGAGTAACGGGAGCCTTGTCCTCACGGATAGCATTGAGCCAAGCCTTTGCCTCTCTTATAGCCATATTGTCGCCCTTTGCTCCGTCGTTGAAGGCAACTCCGCCAGCCGCGAAGCTGGGCTTCATTACGTACTGTCTGTCGTTGCGCACTCCGTTGATGCGAAGTCCGTCGTTCATATCAGCGCCTGCCTTGGTTCCGCAGATGGTAGTAACAGCCTCGCGCACGTCAAGAGAGTTGAGCGCCCAGGAGGACTCAAGAACGATAGTAGCTCCGTTCTCCATTACGATAAATCCGAAGGCGGAATCCTCTACGCTGAACTTCTCGGGATCCCAGTTGCCCCAAGCGTTACCCTGATCGGTGTCGTTGTTAAGCTTGTGGAAGGTGGTTCCTACACAGTACTTGGGCTTGTAGTTGTTCATGGTCCAGAGTGTAAGGTCAAGAGCGTGTGTTCCGATATCTATAAGAGGACCGCCTCCCTGCTCGTACTCGTTAAGGAAAACGCCCCATGTGGGAACCGCTCTGCGACGTATAGCCGTTGCCTTAGCGTAGTATATATCACCGAAGGTGCCTGCCTCTGCCTCTGCCTTGAGGTACTGAGAATCGTCGCGGAAACGGCTCTGATATCCGATAGTCAGCTTCTTGCCCGTACGCTCAGCCGCGTCAAGCATCTTCTGTGCCTCCGCGGAGTTTATTGCCATGGGCTTTTCGCACATTACGTGCTTGCCTGCCTCAAGAGCGTCTACCGTAATAAAGCTGTGGGAGCGGTTAGGAGTACATACGTGAACAACGTCAATGCTCTCGTCCTTAAGCAGCTCCTTGTAATCCTCATAGACCTTTGCGTCGGGAGTACCAAACTGCTTTGCAGCCTTCTCTGCTCTTTCAACGATAATATCGCAGAAAGCTACCATCTCGCATCCGCCCGCTTCCTTAAGAGAGGGCATATGCTTGCCGTTGGCGATACCGCCGCAACCTATAATACCTATTCTCAGGTTTTTCATAAAAAACACTCCTTTATGTTTTTATTTTTAAATTTCTACCAATACAATTATAGCACCCGCGCGCCCCGCGGGCTATAATATTTTTGTCGGAAAATATCACTTTTTTGTCATCGTCTGTTCTTATCATAATTATACAGCTTATTTTTCCCCCCTGTCAAGTATTTTAAAAAAATAAAGCTTTTCCGCATAGAAACGGCGGCAGCGAGGAAAAATGAATTACAGAAAACAATTTTTACTAAAGGAGGCCCATATGAAAAACTCAAAGAAGCTTATAGTTTTACTTCTTGCCTTATCTCTCGTTCTTCCTCTTTTTATCTCCTGCGGCTCCCGCGAGAACGCGGACGTTCACGTTTTTTATTACACTTACAGCGACACCTATATCTCCACCGTCCGCGCCTCCCTCGATAAAGCGCTGAAAAACGCTGGAGTCAGCTATCAGGACCACGATTCCAACAACAACCAGACCACCCAGACCGAGCAGGTACAGACCGCTATCACCAAGGGAGCAAAGCTCCTTGTGGTAAATATAGTCACCACGGGCTCGGATGACGCTGCCAACGGCATTGTCGCTCTTGCCAAGGAGGCGGGAATTCCCGTTATATTCTTCAACCGCGAGGTGTCGGACTCGGTAGTAAACAGCTACGACAAATGTGTCTTTATCGGCACAGACGCCACCGAGGCGGGCAAGCTTCAGGGGGATATGATAGGTGATTATATAGTGCAAAACTATAACAGCGTAGACCTTAACGGCGACGGAAAAATATCCTACGTTCTCTTTATGGGCGAAAAGGGTAACAATGAGGCTATATACAGGACCCGCTACTCGGTAGAGAACGCCGACGCCAAGCTCAAGGCAGCAGGCAAGCCCGCTCTCGTTTTTTACGATGCCGCAAACAAGGACAAATATCTCCTTGACCGCGAGGGCAAATGGTCAGCTCAGGCGGCAAACGAGTATATGACTACCCTGCTCTCCTCCCACAGCGTCGCCAATAAAAATATGGTAGAGCTTATTATATGCAACAACGACGGAATGGCAGAGGGTGCTATTTCGGCTCTCAATTCCGCAGGCTATAACACGGGAAAAGACAGCACTACTATTCCCGTATTCGGCGTTGACGCTACCTCTGCGGCGAAGGAGCTTATCAAGGCGGGCAAGATGGCGGGAACCATCAAGCAGGATGCCGAGGGCATGGCAAAGGCAATACTGGCAAGTGTGCAAAACGGTCTTAACGGCAACAAAATATTCGACGGTATGGAAATGCAGAATATAGACAAGGACGTAGCCAAGCTTAGAATCCCTTATGCGGTCTATCTGGGTGAGGAGGAGCAGTAAAACAGGAAAGCCTCCCATACAAGGAAAAATGGCGCAAAGACCTTTTTGAAGATGGTGTTTTGTGTATCTTTTCTTTCGCGAGGGCGAACACAGTTCGCCCCTAACATTAGCCTTCCCCGCTGGGGAAGGCTAATGGGAAGGAGGGTGACGGCAACTCCTACAATATTGTGTGCTACACGGTAATCTCCGTCAGCACACAAACCGAAATCAATATTAAATCCCCCATTTGAAGTTCTTTTGGTTCTTTTCTTTCAAGAAAAGAACAAAAAATCGCTCCTCAAAGGATATATTATGGAACAAAATATTTTACTCGAAATGAAAAACATATCCAAGAGCTTCCCCAGTGTCAAGGCTCTTGACGGTGTTTCTCTCTCTGTGCGCCGCGGCACCGTCCACGCTCTTATGGGCGAGAACGGCGCGGGAAAGTCCACTCTTATGAAGTGCCTTTTCGGCATCTATTCTATGGACAGCGGCGAGATATATCTTGACGGGAAGCCCGTTTCCTTTAAAAACCCCAAGGATGCCCTTGAAAACGGCGTGGCTATGGTGCATCAGGAGCTTAATCAAGCGCTCAAGCGAAGCGTATCGGACAATATCTGGCTTGGCAGATACCCCACCGCTCTGGGCTTTGTAACCCTTGAGGGAAAAATGCGCCAAAAGACCCGCGAGATATTTTCATCTCTGGACATTGACATATCCCCCGACCGCATTATGAGCACTATGTCGGTATCAGAGCGGCAGATGGTAGAAATAGCCAAGGCGGTGTCCTACAATTCGGGGATAATCGTCCTTGACGAGCCTACCTCCTCACTCAACGACCGCGAGGTAGAGCATCTATTCCGCATAATCGAAAAGCTGAAGGCGCAGGGCTGCGGCATAATCTATATCTCTCACAAGATGGAGGAAATTCTTCGCATATCCGACGACGTGACGGTCATGCGGGACGGAAAGCACATAGCTACCGAGCCTGCCTCAAAGCTTACTATGGATAAAATAATCAAGCTTATGGTTGGGCGAGAGCTTACCGAGCGCTTCCCTCCCAAAACCAACAAAATAGGCGGCGTGGCTCTTGAGGTCAAGGGGCTTTCCACGCGATACGCCCCCATACGGGACGTGTCCTTTAAGGTCCGTCAGGGCGAGATAGTAGGCGTGGCGGGGCTTGGAGGCGCGGGGCGTACCGAGCTGCTGGAGAGCATCTTCGGACTGCTTGAGCGCACAGGGGGAAGCATCTCCCTTCACGGCAAAAAGGCGCTCAACCGCACGCCGCGAGAGGCAAAGAAAAACGGCTTTGCCCTCCTTACCGAGGAACGGCGCTCTACGGGCATCTTCGGCATACTTGATATCACCGAAAATACGGTCATCTCGGGGCTTCCAAAATACCGCGTGGGCGGTCTGCTTCTCAGCGACAAAAAAATGAAGCGTGATACCCAATGGTCAATAAAATCCATGAGAATAAAGACCCCCTCTCACCGCACCAAAATCCGCTCTCTCTCGGGAGGAAACCAGCAGAAGGTAATACTTGGGCGCTGGCTTCTCACCGACCCTGAAGTACTTCTTTTGGACGAGCCCACAAGAGGTATCGACGTGGGAGCGAAATACGAGATATATCAGCTCATAATCGACCTTGCCTCCAAGGGCAAATGCGTACTGATGGTTTCAAGTGAAATGCCCGAGCTGCTGGGTGTATGCGACAGAATACTGGTTATGTCAGGCGGTCGCCTTGCGGGAGAGGTGGACGCATCCTCCGCCACTCAGGAGGACATTATGGCTCTGGCGGCAAAATATGTATAAGGAGTAATTTTCATGAGTAATAAAAGGTCTGTCCTTGCGAATTTTAATCCAATAAATAAATTCAGGGATTTTAAAGAAAAGCCCTCCGAGGAAAAATGGAGGGCGATAAAAGAATTTTTTATAAATAATTTGCTCTATATCTTACTTTTTGCCGCCATAATCGGTATCCAGATATACGACTCACGCTTTCTCTCTCTTTCCTCTGTTGTAAATATAATCTCGCTTTCAGCGGCAAATCTGCCTATCGCCCTTGGTATCGCGGGGTGTATCATCCTCACCGGAACTGACCTCTCGGCAGGACGTATCGTGGGACTTACTGCCTGCGTGGCGGCATCTCTGCTTCAGGCAAGCGGCTACGCTAATAAAATGTTCCCAAATCTGCCTACGCTCCCTATATGGGCTGTGCTTATAATAATACTTCTTATCGGCGCGCTGGTGGGCTTTATCAACGGATTTTGCACGGCAAAATTCAAGCTCCATCCCTTTATTGTTACCCTCGCCACCCAGCTCATAACCTACGGTGCTCTCCTTATATATCTTATGCAGGGCACTAACAACGGTCAGTCCATCTCGGGACTTGACCCATCCTATTCAAACTTTATCACGGGAAGCATGTTCAAAATAGGCGGAGTGGCAATACCAAACTATATATTTTACGCCCTCGGCATTACGGTAATAATGTGGTTTATATGGAACAAGACCGCCTTTGGAAAGAATATGTTTGCCGTAGGCTCAAACCCCGAGGCGGCAAACGTATCGGGAGTGTCGGTCACAAGGACCATAATCTGGGTCTTTGTTCTGGCGGGCATAATGTACGGTATCACAGGCTTTATAGAATCGGCACGAATAGGCTCCAACAGCGCGGCAACGGGACTTAACTACGAGCTTGACGCTATTGCCGCCTGCGTTATCGGAGGAGTTTCCTTTGTAGGCGGTATAGGAAAAATACGCGGAGTCATCACGGGCGTTGTTCTCCTGAGAATAATCTTCGTTGGACTCACATTCCTCGGCATAGATTCCAATATGCAGTATATCATCAAGGGTCTTATCATTCTGGTCGCCTGCGCCATAGATATGAGAAAATATCTGGTCAGAAAATAAAAAAGCAAAAGGACGCACAATGTGCGCCCCTACGGGTGAGATGTAAGCCCGAGAATGCCGCTTAACCAAAGCCTCCCCTTGGGGGGAGGTGGCGGCGTAGCCGACGGAGAGGGGTAACCTCCCTTTTCTTTAGCCCCTCTCAGTCAGCATTGCTGACAGCTCCCCCCGAGGGGAGCCTTTATTGCAAAACATCTTACGTTGGATTTAAGGGTCGTCGTGGGCGCCGACCCCTACGGGTGAGATGTAAGCCCGAGAACATCTTACCCAAAGGCTTCTCCAGTGGGAGAAGCTGTCGCGTTAGCGACTGATGAGGTGTTCGTAACGCAAATCAACTCCTCATCCGTCAGCCTTCGGCTGCCACCTTCTCCCACAGGAGAAGGCTTACGCGTGCGGACGCACAATGTGCGCCCGATGTAAGCCCGTAGGTGCGCACATTGTGCGTCCGCCCACGTTCCTGATGTGTAATATAAAAACACCCCCGATTTGAACAAGTCCGTTAAAAACGGACTTGTTCAATAGCGGGTGGTATTTCATTTTAGGGCAAAGCCCTAATATTATCGGCTGAGCATAAGTGCGCCATAGCCTCGCAATTACTTACTTGCTACCCGTAAGCGGGGTTCACCTACAATTTTATCACACCGTGCAGGAACAGGCTATGCTTACAATTGCTTGTATTCAAAGCTCTGCTCCCTTGCGCAAAGCTCGGCAAGATATCTTCCCGCCTCCGCTTTTGCGCTCTCCAAGGAGAGCTCCCTGTAATTTCCGCATTCCTTTCTGGTGGCACCGAACATCTGTGCGGCGTCCTCGGCTATCTGCCTGAGGACCTCCTTGACAACCGCCAGCACGCGGGCGTTATCTGCGTTTCTCACCAGAAGATAAAATCCGGTTCGACAGCCCATAGGTCCGAAGTACACCACGTCGCCCCCTATCTCGCTGTTTCTCACAAGCGTGGCAAACATATGCTCCACCGAGTGCATAGTGATATTGTCCATATAATCCCCCGCGTTGGGCTTGCGGGTGCGCATATCGTAGGTGGTAACGTCGCCGTCAATGCGCGACACGTATATTCCCGTTTCTATAAAATCGTGGTCAACAGAAAAGCTGGTTATTCTTCTTACGTTTTCCATATCAGCCCTCCAAGCCCCTGAGCATTGCCTCGACTAACGCCTGAGAGCGTACAGCGGCTTTGCTTACCATTTCGGGATATTCCATCTCGGCTTCTCCCGAAGCGTTGTCAGAAATGCACCTTATTATGACGAAATCCACTCCCGACAGATAACATACGTGACCTATGGATGCCCCCTCCATCTCGCAGGCGATAGCGCCGAAGGTGTCGCGTATAAACGCCTTGCGCTCGGCATTGTTTATGAACTGGTCCCCCGAGGCTATCACACCCTCAAGGCTCTTGTAGCCAAGCGACTCGGCGCAATCCTGCGCAAGCGCCGCGAGAGTCTTTGCCGCGGGAATTTCTACAATATTTATTCCCGAAATAAGTCCGGGGGCATCGCCTATGGCAGTGGTATCCATATCGTGCTGCACCACGGCGGAGGATACCGCAAAGTCAAGTATTCCTATACGCTCTGTAAGCGTTCCCGCAACTCCCGTATTTATTATTTTCTTTACTCCGTATCTGAGTATCATGGTCTGGGCGCAAACGGCGGCAAAGACCTTGCCTATTCCGCACTGTGCCACAACTACCTCTGCTCCGCAGATAGTACCGCTTACGAAATCTATTCCGCTTATATTTTCTCTTTTCGGATTTTCTATTTTCGCCTTGAGGGCTTCCACCTCAACTCTCATTGCTCCTATTATTCCGGTCATTTCTTCTCCTTTATATCTCTCCGTAAATTTCAAGCAGACGCTCCTCAAGAGCGTTTTTCTTTTGGTCAAGCTCGGCAAGACGGGTATAATCGGTTGCCGCCTCCCCGTTCATTTCGGTATCTATGGCATCTATCTCGGCTTCTATCTTCTCCGCCTCCTTGCGCAGTCTTTCCAGACGCTTTTCGGCGTTTCTTTTATCTGCCGTTTCCTTTTTGTTTTTCAGATAAAGCTCCTTGTTTGAGCTTACAGCCGCTTCTCCTCCCCCGCCGCTTACAGCGCGCGCCGTCTGTCTGCGCTCACGCTCACGGCAAAGCTCGGCGTAGCCCTCTCCCTCCTTGGGTACGGTAATATCGTAAAAGCCGCCGCCCTCGCTCACGGGTGTCATATCTATGAGCCGCGTTGCCAATTTTTCAATAAAATATCGGTCGTGGGATACGATAACCACCGTTCCGTCATATTCCGAGAGAGCGCCCTCAAGCACCTCTCTTGAGGATATGTCAAGGTGGTTTGTGGGCTCGTCCAGAATAAGCAGATTTGTGTCCGCAAGAATGAGCTTTGAGAGGGTCAGCCTCGCCCTCTCGCCTCCGCTAAGGTCACCCACAAGCTTATATACGTCGTCCCCAACAAAGCGGAAAAGAGCGAGAGTGTTGCGTATCTCGGTCTCGGTCATTCCTCTGTATGCGTTCCAAAGCTCGTCGATAACGGTGTTGGAGGGAGTAAGATTCTGGTTCTCCTGGTCGTAATAGCCCGACTTTACGTTATAGCCCCACTCGGCATATCCCGAGGAGGGGGAAAGTCTGCCCATAAGAAGCTTTATAAGTGTGGATTTTCCGCATCCGTTAGGTCCTACGAGAAAGAGTCTGTCCCCTCGGCGTACGGTGAAATCCATTCCTCGGATAATCTCCTTTGCCCCATAGGAAAAGGAAAGTCCTCTTACGTTGAGCACCTCGTTTCCGCTGGCGCCCGCCTCCGCAAAGCTCATACGGATGCTCTTGGGAGCGTTTTCGGGGCGTTCCACACGCTCCATTTTTGCAAGAAGCTTCAAGCGACTCTCGGCGGCAATAATGTTCCGCTCTCTGTTCCACGCCCTTTGCTGAGCGATATACGCCTCCTGTCTGGCTATCTCCTTTTGCTGATTTTTATAGTGGCGCTCCTCTATCTCGCGGTCTATTCTCCTCTGCTCCATACTCTTGGTGTAGCCGCCGTTATAGAGCTTCGCCTTGTGATTTTCAATGCACAGAGTCTTGTTTGTTACCTTATCCAGAAAATATCGGTCGTGGGATATCACCATAACGCACTTTTTGTAGGAGGAGAGAAAGCTCTCAAGCCACCCCAGCGTTTCCATATCAAGGTGGTTGGTAGGCTCATCAAGCATAAGAATATCGGGCTCTCTGCAAAGCTCGCGGGATAGAGCAAGACGGGTGCGCTGTCCCCCGCTGAACGCCGATATGGGACGGCTCTGCTCCTCGGGAGAAAAGCCCATCTTCAGCAGAGTGGAGGCGCATCTGCCCCGAAATTCAAGACCGCCGTCACGTATAAAGCGCTCGTTGAGAGCCGAATATTCGGCTACCGCGCTCTCATCTCCCGAGGAGAGCTTTTTTTCAAGTATCCCAAGGCGCTCCTCGGCACGAAGCAGGTGGGGGAATGAGTGATACATCACCTCAAGAGCCGATGCCTCTCCGTCCACACCCGAAAAGTCGAGAAATGCGTCGTCCTGACGGAGTATGCCCACACTTTTATCCTTGGATATGTATACCTCTCCGCTGTCCGAGGTCAGCTCGCCCGTTATCAGCTTGAACAGAGTGGATTTTCCACAGCCGTTCACTCCGATAATGCCAAGCCTGTCGGCTTCGTCAAGAGAAAATGATACGTTTTCAAGTATGACCTTCGTGCCAAAGGCAAGCGAAAGCCCATCTACGGTTATTGCTATCATATACGGTCCTTATAGTTAGAATAGTTAGAATTATAAACGTTTTTTCTGTTCTTTTCTTGGAAGAAAAGAACCAAAAGAACTTGAAAAGGGGTTTTATTAAGAGGGGTGTTCGCTGACACATTAGCCTTCCCCAGCGGGGAAGGTGGCTTGCCGCAAGGCAAGACGGATGAGGAGAGCTCTGGGAGCACTGTGTATTGCTCGCTTTGAGGGAACTTATATCTTCCCCAACAAATGAACGCGAACATAGGCTACACCCGTGTTCTCCTCATCAGTCTCGCTATTTGCTACGCAAATGTACGCTCGACAGCTTCCCCGCTGGGGAAGCCTTTAGGAAGGTGCGCTGTTCGTTTATTTGTGCCACGCCGTTCCGCCCGTCTTTCCTTATTAGACAAGCTCTAACACCATCTTAATATTATATAGATTTCCACCCCTGTGTCAATGCGGTATATTGATAAAAATTAACACTATCTTGCGCCAATCTCCGCGCGTACCTTACAGCTTTATCTTTATCTCACACGCCACGCCAAGAATCCGCGCGTCCCCCGACTCAAAATCGTCGGTGCTGAGCTTTATAGGCTCGTATTCCTCATTCTCGGGCAGAAGATATACCGTTTTTTTAGAACGGCTGAAGCGCTTTACCGTAGCGCATTCTCCGCCCACAAGACAGGCTACCACGTCACCCTCCTCGGCATATTGCTGCTTGTGGAAAAGCACCAGCGAGCCCTCGACCATTCCGATATTCTTCATACTGTCGCCCTTAACGCGAAGATAGAAATACTCGTCGGTATCGGCTACCTCCGCCCGCTCGTAGCCCTCAACGCTCTCGTTGGTGATTATAGGCGAGCCCGCGCGTATCTCTCCGATTATGGGAACAAGATTCCCCTCAAGCAAGGGGGAGCTTCCCGCATCCAAGCCGCCGATGCCTCCGCTCATCATATATTCAATCGGCACTCCGAAATAATCGGCAATGAGCTTTATTTTGTCTATTTTTGGCACCGACCTGCCGTTTTTCCAGTCGGTAAAGGTAGAGGCTGATATCCCCGTGCTTTTTGAAACTCTGTACACTGTGGTATTGTTAGCTTTCAATAATTTATCAAAAAATTTGTAGTCCATACAGTCCTCCTTTTGTGCATTTATACAAATATTACGGAAATGCGAAATAAGACTTGACAATAGTTCGGAAATCCGTTATAATACATTCAGGTACTTTTATTATATATCAAAGAAAACCATTTGTCAAGAATAATTTGAAAATCCGTATTAAAAAGGAGGTGAATATAAAAACTTGTGTGAAATTTGCAGGATGTATATATGCCCGCCCGCATGTCCGTCTTACGAGGGAATAAGCCTTGTGAACGGCAGACCCATAGGTCGCTGTGACGAGTGCGGGGAGTACATATACGCCGAGGATATATATTTTGAAAAAGGCAGATCTCTCCTCTGTGAGCTTTGCGGGGAGAGCGAGGAATAATAAGTCAAAAAGACGGAAAGGAAAAAATGACCGAAAAAAAAGAAATAACCCAAGAGGAACAAGAGCTTATAGAAAACTATCTTAAGACCTATCGCTTTTGCAGCAGGCTGATGGCAATGAAAAATTATGAGGATAAATATTTTGACACTATGGTATGGGAGAGCGAATCTCCCGTGGAGTTCACGGTGGCAAAAGCCAAAATGTACGAGATACGGCATTTTATTCTGGGACTGAAGAACGGCAACGGCAAGCTGCTTCTTTACCACCATTACATAAGATGCGACCCCATAGAGCGCTGCGCCGAGCTTTTGGGAATATCAAGAAGCTCAGCCTTCAGATTAAAGAAGAAAGCCCTCGCCGAGGCATATCACCACAGCGTGGCTATAAATAAACAGCTTAAAAAAGGAATATTTTAAAAACAACAATCCTGTAATGACCGGAATCCTTCCCCAATGGGGGGACAAATGGCGCAAAACCTATGTTTGCATATTCTTCTTTCGTGCGGTAGAGGAGCGCCTTGGTGCTCGCGCTTGAAATAAAGGTCATAAAAAGGCGGGAGGAGCAAGCCCCTTCCCTACGGGTTTGCGAGAAACCTCGTGGAATTTTCTACCAGTATGGGCGCACATTGTGCGTCCACTCGCGTAAGCCTTCCCCAGCGGGGAAGGTGTCACGACGCAAGGAGTGACGGATGAGGAGAACGGGATTTGATATTATTAACGGGCAAGACTCTATGCTGTATTGCTTTCCAAAAGCTAAGCAATACATAGAGTACACCCG
>CAJGCD010000011.1 GCA_904501715.1 uncultured Clostridia bacterium | reverse complement strand
GAAACGTTTCCTCGCAGTTTATAAGCGGTCTGCTCTTCGCGCTTTCTCTGCTTCCTCACGAGGTTACACTGACCGTAACGGGAAGCATAGAATCCGCACCCTACATAAACATCACCACCGACGCGCTTTCGCTGTTTGGAGTAAGACCCCAGGTGGATAAGAATATCTACAAGGTAACCGCAAAGCGCCGCCTGCTCTCTCCCGAAAGCATAGACGTTGAGGGCGACTGGTCAAACGCCGCCTTCCCACTCTGCCTTGGAATTATGGGAAAGGGCTCGGTAGAAGTTACGGGCTTGAATACCGCCTCTTCTCAAGGTGACGCAAGGATAATCGAGCTTATAAAACGCTTCGGCGGCAAGCTTACCGCCATAGACGGCGGATACCTTGCCGAGAGCTCGAGGCTTCACGGAATCGATATCGACGCCGTGCAGATACCGGACCTTGTTCCGATCCTTGCTACTCTCGCCTCTGTGGCGGAGGGAGAGACAAGAATATACGGAGCGGCACGTCTGCGGCTTAAGGAAAGTGACAGGCTTGAAAGCGTTTGCGCCCTTCTCTCTGCTCTCGGCGCGGATATACGCAATACCGAGGACGGGCTGATAATAAAAGGTAAGCCCTGCCTCACGGGTGGCAAGGTAAGCTCATATAATGACCATAGGATAGCTATGTCCGCCGCTGTGGCGGCATCGGTCTGCACCGACGCCGTAGTCATTGACGGCGCGGAAGCTACCTCAAAATCCTATCCCTCCTTCTGGCGGGATATAAATTCTCTTGGAATAAAGACCGAAGATTACCAATAAGCTATTGAAAAAATCTCAAAAATATTGTAAAATATAAGTTGATTTATTTACACAAAGATATGAAAGGCGCTCACTATGTCCACTTCATACGGAAAAAATCTTAATATATCTATATACGGAGGCTCCCACGACGAGCAGATCGGAGTCATCGCCTCGGGGCTTCCCAAGGGATTTTGCGTTGACACGGCAGAGCTTGCGGCATTTATGGCACGAAGAGCGCCGGGGCAGAATAAGCTCTCCACCTCAAGAAAGGAAGCTGACACTCCCGTTTTTCTTTCGGGTGTGAACGAGACCGACGGAAAGCTCACTCTTGACGGAAGCGAGCTTCACGCCATAATCAGGAACACATCGCAGCGCTCCTCGGATTATTCAAATCTTTCCTTCGTTCCCCGCCCCTCCCACGCAGACTTTGCCGCGCGCAAAAAGTACGGTGATGGCGTAGACCTAAGGGGAGGAGGACACTTTTCGGGCCGTCTGACCGCTCCTATGTGCATAATCGGAGGCATCTGTCTTCAATATCTGAAATCCAAAAACATTCATATAGCGGCTCACCTTTACTCCGTGGGCGGCGTCAAGGACACTCCCTTTGATTTAGTGTCGGTGAATGCCAAGGACTTTGCCCTTCTTCAATCGCGCTCCGACTTCCCTGTTCTCAACGCAGAGGCGGGTGATAAAATGAAGGAGCGGATCTCACTCGCCCGTGAGGCGGGGGATTCGGTAGGCGGTATCGTGGAATGTGCCGTAATCGGGCTTCCCGCGGGACTGGGCGAGCATATATTCGACGGAGTTGAAAACAGAATTTCGGGAATAGTATTCGGCATACCCGCTGTAAAGGCTATCGAGTTTGGAAATGGCTTTGAGTGCGCATCTCTTTTCGGCTCGCAGAACAACGACCCCTTCGTCACCGACGGAAAGGATATATATACTATGACAAATAACTGCGGAGGTATCCTTGGGGGGATGACAAACGGTATGCCCCTCGTATTCCGCGCAGCTATGAAGCCTACTCCCTCTATTTTTAGAGAGCAGGACAGCGTGGATATGGTATCTATGACCCCCGTGAAGCTCAATATCAAGGGCAGACACGACCCCTGCGTAGTGACAAGAGCAGTTCCCGTTTTCGAGGCTGCTGCGGCTATCGCGGTTTGCGATATGCTCCTTGACTAAATTTCGGATCGATACATATTTTGTGTGAGGTGATCCGATGAAGCTTTCTGCTAAGCACACCGTAGCGGCGGGATACGTTGGCTACGCCACTCAGGCGCTGGTCATAAATTTTGCCCCTCTGCTCTTTATAACCTTTGAAAACACTTACGGAATTTCTATCGGTAAGATAGGGCTTCTCATTGCTATATCCTTTATAGCCCAATTCACAATAGACGCTTTGGCGGCTAAATTCTCCTCAAGGCTGGACACCCGAGGAACGGTAGTGGCGGGACACATATGCGCGGTGCTGGGTATGATATCCTTCGCGCTGCTCCCCGAGTTTCTGCCCGACCCGTACGTAGGTCTGGTCATCTCCACAGTGCTCGCCGCTATTGGCGGCGGAGTCATCGAGGTGTTTATAAGCCCTATCGTGGAGGCATGCCCTACCACTGAAAAGAGCGCGGCTATGAGCCTTCTTCACTCCTTCTACTCTTGGGGCTCGGCGGCTACCATATTGCTGTCAACCCTTTTCTTTGCCACAGCGGGCATTGAAAATTGGCGCATACTCTCCTGCCTTTGGGCAATAGTACCCGCCGTGGGTGCTCTTATGTTCGCCTTCGTGCCAATATACGAGCTTGATGCCGACACCGAGGAAGGCAGAGAAAAAGCCAAGGGGCGCTCTCTGACAAGGTCGGGGCTCTTCTGGATATTCTTCGTTATTATGTTCTGCGCGGGAGCCGCTGAGATGGCTATGAGCCAATGGGCTTCCAGCTTTGCGGAAAGTGGGCTTGGGGTCAACAAGACCATAGGCGACCTTCTCGGACCCTGCGCCTTTGCCATATTTATGGGACTTGCGCGTGTTTTCTACGCCTTTATGGGTAAGAGGATAAAGCTGACGGCATTCTTTACCGTATCTGCCATACTCTGCACCCTGTCCTACCTTATAACCGCGCTTTCGCATATACCCATACTTTCACTGCTTGGCTGCGCCCTTTGCGGTCTGTCGGTAGGTATCATGTGGCCAGGCACGTACAGCCTTGCCACCGCGAGAATAGATTTCGGCGGCGTACGTATGTTCGCTCTTCTGGCACTTGCGGGAGATACGGGCTGTATAGTAGGTCCGTCACTGGCGGGAACGGTAGCTGAATTTTTCGGGGATGACCTTCAGATATCCTTCTTGGTATCTGCCGTATTCCCTATCATAATACTTGTGCTTATCCCCTTTGTAATTCTCTTAACGAGACGTGCAAGGAAAACAAATAAAAACATCTAAAAGGAACTGAAAAGCAATGGAACTTCAAAAGATGAGAGAAGAGATAGACTCTATCGACAAGGAACTTGTCTCTCTCTTTATCAAAAGGATGAACTGCTCTGCCGAGGTAGCCGAATATAAGCGCGAGCACGGTATGCCCGTGCTGGATGCTTCGAGAGAGAGGGCGCTCCTGAACAAGATATCAGAGCTTGCGGGTGAGGATTTTGAGGACTACGCGAGAACGCTTTATTCCACCATCCTTTCTCTTTCACGCTCTTATCAGCACACGCGTCTGGGCGAGACCAGCCGGCTTTACAACGTAATAAACGAGGCTATCGAGAAAACGCCAAAGCTCTTTCCCGACCGAGCTATGGTAGCTTGTCAGGGCGTTGAGGGCGCTTACTCGCAGATAGCCGCCGAGCGTCTGTTCAAGGCTCCTAACATCGTCTTTTTCTCCAATTGGGAAAAGGTATTCTCCGCTATCGAGTCGGGAATGTGCCGATACGGAGTCATCCCCATAGAAAACAGCACGGCAGGCTCGGTAAAAAAGGTATACGACCTTATGGTAAGCAGAAATTTCAAGATAGTTCGCACCGTACGCATTAAGATAGACCACTGCCTGCTTGCGAAATCGGGCACTAAGCTTTCTGACGTGAAGGAAATATATTCTCACGAGCAGGCTATCAGCCAGTGCGCGTCCTTCCTCTCTACCTTGGGTCCCGACGTGAAGATAACCCGAGTTGAGAACACCGCTCTTGCCGCTGAAATGGTTGCGAGATTCGACAGAAGCGACGTTGCCTCTCTTTCCTCTCGCTCCTGCGCAGCTCTTTATGGGCTTACGACGCTTGCAAGTGCCGTTCAGGACAACGGAAACAATCATACACGCTTTATCTGTATAACCAATAAAACCGAAATATATCCGGGTGCCGACCGCACCTCACTTATGCTCGTAACGCCTCACAAGCCCGGTGCGCTATACAGCATACTTTCGCGCTTCAACGCTCTGGGAATAAACCTGCTCAAGCTTGAGTCGAGACCTATCCCCGACAGAGATTTTGAGTTTATGTTCTACTTTGACCTTGAAGCTCCCGTATACTCTCCCAAGCTTGCTCAGCTTCTTGCCGAGCTTGAAAAGGAATGTGACAAATTCACCTACCTCGGCTCTTACTCGGAGGTAATATAATGAAGTGCGGATATACAAATATGAAATGCGGACTCATCGGCGAAAAGCTTGGACACAGCTTTTCAACCCTTATACATAATCAGCTTGCCGATTATTCATTCGTGCTCCGCGAGGTGGAAAAGGACAAGCTTGGCGAATTTCTCAGGAGCGATGAGCTTGACGCCTTTTGCGTGACCATTCCCTACAAAAAGGATGTTATACCCTATCTTGAGGAGATATCCCCCGAAGCAAAGGCAATCGGCGCGGTAAACGTGGTCGTACGCGGAGAGAAAAACAAGCTTTACGGCTATAACACCGATTATTTTGGCTTCGACTATATGATAGAGGCGGCGGGAGTAAACGTAACGGGCAAAAAGGCAATAGTTTTTGGAACGGGCGGTGCCTCACTTACCGTTTGCACGGTGCTTCGCGACAAAAACGTGCGTGAGCTCGCCGTTATCGGTATTGAGGACAACACTCCCGAAAATATAGCAAAGCACGCCGATGCCGAAATAGTAATAAATGCCACTCCCGTGGGAATGTATCCCCATAACGGGAAGTCCCCCGTTGACCTTGCCCTATTCCCCCAATGCGAGGCTGTACTTGACGTAGTCTACAACCCCGCCCGCACCGAGCTGGTGCTCGAGGCAGAGAGGCGCGGCATCGTAGCCGTAAGCGGTCTTTCTATGCTTGTCGCTCAGGCGGCAAAGGGCTTTGAGCATTTTACGGGCGATAGGTATGAGGAGGGTTACATTGAGAGAATAATCTCAACTATAAGCCGGAATACGAGAAATATTATACTCGTCGGCATGCCGGGTTGCGGCAAAAGCACTGTGGGCAAGCTTTTGGCAAGCTCTCTCGGGCGTGATTTTTTCGACGCTGACGATGAATTTACATCTATGCACAAAATCACACCCGCCGAGGCAATCAATACTCTTGGTGAGGAGCAATTCCGCCTTATGGAAAACCAGACGCTGTGCCAGCTCGGCAAAAAGAGCGGAGCGGTTATCGCCACGGGCGGCGGCGCTGTCACCAAGGAATACAACTATGCGCCCTTGCACCAGAACGGCGTTATAGTATTTCTTGAACGCGAGCTTGACAAGCTACCCACAAACGGCAGACCGCTCTCGCAGAAGGGCTCTCTTAAGGAGCTTTACCATAAGCGCATAGACTCCTATATACGCTTTGCCGACCTTCGTGTGGAAAGCACCGAGGTCCCCGAAAAAACTGTCGAGGCTATAAAGCAGGCGCTGTCGGAGTACGACTATACCTGCGTATTCAAAAATCATTGAAAATTGAAAGAAGATAAAACATGAAAATTCTTGTTATAAACGGTCCAAATCTTAATATGCTTGGCATCCGCGAGCCAGACATATACGGCAAGCAGGATTTTGCCTCTCTTGAGCGCTCAATACGTGAATGGGCAAATGAGCTTTTTCTTGAGGTCGCGCTTTTCCAATCAAATCACGAGGGGGAGATAGTAGATATCATCCAGTCTGCCTACGGCGTTTTTGACGGAATAGTAATAAATCCCGCCGCCTATACACACACCAGCGTAGCTATACTTGACGCTCTTAAGGCGGTGGGCATCCCCACCGTCGAGGTGCACCTCTCGGATATCAACACCAGAGAGGAATTCCGTAAGCACTCCTACGTTTCCATGGTAGCAAAGAAGACCATCTGCGGTATGGGCTTTGATGGATACCGCAAAGCCCTTGAATTTCACGCTCAAAAGTAATGCAGGTAAGATTTTTAAGCCTTGAGCGAGACGGCATATTTCTACTTGGCTACAAGCTTAAGCTCTCTCCCACCGAGGAGCGGCTGCTGCGCGCCATTGCGGAGGGCGGAAAGACAGATATAAATCATCTTTCTTCTATTCTTCCCGAGGGAGTCAGCCGAGGAAACGTGGCTGTACATATCAACGCCATAAATCGCAAGGCAGAAAAGCTGAGCCAGAGGAAGCTGGTCATTTATAAGGATTCACGCTACGAGCTGAATCCCTTTATGTAGAGGACGATATATGCAAAAACAGAACTATTCTATTTTATTGGAGCAAACTATCGCGGATATCAAAAAAAGCGGCACAAAGCCTTTTCTCTTGCTTCACGCCTGCTGTGCCCCCTGCTCCAGCTACGTTCTTGAATATTTGTCGGAGCTTTTCGATATAACTCTGTTTTTCTTCAACCCAAACATATCGCCCGAAAGCGAGTACGAATTTCGAAAAAGAGAGCTGTCGCGCCTTATAGGCGATATGCCGCTTCCCTCCTCGGTAAAGCTCATATCGGGAAGATATTGCCCCGAGGAATTCGGGAAGATGGCAAAAGGGCTGGAGGATTTACCCGAGGGTGGCTCACGGTGCAAAAATTGCTACCGTATGCGCCTTGCCGAAACGGCAAAGGTCGCTAAGGAAGGCAGCTTTGATTACTTCACCACCACGCTCTCCATAAGTCCCTACAAAAATGCCGAATGGCTCAATACCATAGGAGCAGAAGAGGGCGAAAGGCTGGGAATAAGCTATCTTTTCTCCGACTTCAAGAAAAAGAACGGCTACAAGCGCTCCTGCCAGCTATCGGAGATATACGGTCTCTACCGTCAGGACTACTGCGGATGTGAGTTCTCAAAATTGGAGGCTGAACGCAGAAAGCAAGCAAAAAACACCTTTTGAAACAAAAGGTGTTTTTTATTTAACTTAAGAGCAATTCCTCCGCGAAGCGCACCGCCTCCATAGCATCCTTGGCGTACACGTCTGCTCCTATCTTGTCCGCATATTCGCGTGTCATAACGGCACCTCCCACAAATATCTTCACCCAAGGAGCATTCTCTCTGAGCTGCTTTATGGTTTCCTCCATTGCGGGAACGGTCGTAGTCATAAGCGCTGACAGTCCAACAAAATCAGCGTGCACGCTGACAGTCTTGTGGACTATTGCTTCGGGAGGAACGTCTTTTCCAAGGTCTATAACGTGAAATCCGTAATTTTCCAGCAAAAGCTTTACTATGTTTTTGCCTATGTCGTGTATATCCCCGTGGACAGTAGCTATTACAAAGGTAGCCTTTGCCACAGAGCTGCCTCCCGACACTGACATAGCACTCTTTATACCTTCAAAGGCGCTCTTTGCGGCCTCTGCGCTCATCAACAGCTGAGGCAGATATACCGTCTTGCTCTCAAAGCCTCTGCCTACCTTGTCAAGCGCGGGAATTATATCATTGTTTACTATGTCAAGCGGCTTTACAGACGCAAGAAGCTCGCGGGTAATCTCTCCCGCCTTATCCTTAAAGCCTCTTATTATTGAATCCTGAAGCTCAGAACCGAAATCGGAGGGCTTCAAGCCTGTCTCGCTGAGTGTTGCGGTTGACGATACGGTAAAGCTATCGGCAACACCTATATACTCTCGGCAGTTTTCATCAAGCCCCGTCAGCGTGTTATAGGTATAATAGGTCTTCATCATATCGGTAGAATAGGGATTCATTATTGCGGCAGAAAGCCCCTTTCCCAAAGCAAGAGCAAAAAAGGTTCCGTTGACCGCATCTCTATTGGGAAGCCCAAAGGAAATATTTGACACACCTAAGGAGGTATGACAGTGCAGCTCTGTCCTTATGCGGTATAATGACTCAAGGGTCACCTTAGCCGCCGACGTATCCGCGCTTACCGCCATAGCAAGAGTATCAAACACAATGTCCTTTCTATCTATGCCGTATTCCTTGGCAGTGTTCAATATTTTTTCAGCTATTGCCAATCTACCCTCTGCCGTATCGGGAATACCGCTTTCATCTAAGGTAAGAGCAACTACCACTCCGCTGTACTTTTTCACCAGAGGAAATACAGCTCTCATACTCTCCTCTTTACCGTTGACAGAATTTATCATAGCCTTGCCGTTGTAGTGCCTCAGAGCCGCCTCCATAGCTATGGGGTCTGAGGTGTCTATCTGCAACGGGAGGTCGGTTACAGCCTGCAATTGGCAAACGCAATTTTTAAGCATCTCCGCCTCATCAATGTCGGGAATACCCACGTTAACGTCAAGTATATGAACTCCCTTGTCCTGCTGCTTTACACCCTCAGCAAGAATATAATCAATATCCCCTTCAATCAAGGCTTGCTTGAAACGCTTTTTACCCGTAGGATTTATACGCTCACCTATAAGCAACGGCTTGTCGCCAAACTTAACCGCGTGAGTGTAGGAAGAAACTACCGTAAGCTCCTTATCGAAAACAGGTACAGGTGTCAAGTCGGCTGTGCTTTTCACTAATGCCCTGATATATTCGGGAGTAGTGCCGCAGCATCCGCCCACCAGTCGCACACCCTTTTTCACAAGGGCTGCCAAATCCTCTGAAAATTCCTTGGGAAGCACGTCAAAGACCGTCTTTTCCGCCTCTGCCCTGGGCAACCCCGCATTAGGCTTTAGAACCACGGGAACAGAGGCTGCACCTACAAGCTCCTCCGCTACCGACGCAAGCTGCTTTGGTCCTAAAGAGCAGTTAGCACCCAACGCGTCAACGCCCATTCCCTCAAGCATAGCTACCATAGCAGCGGGTGTTGCCCCCGTCATAAGCTTTCCGTCAGCGCCGTATGCGTTGGTAACTATAACGGGAAGCTCGCTGTTCTCCTTCGCCGCCAGCACCGCCGCCTTTGTCTCATAAGAGTCATTCATCGTTTCTATAACTATAAGCTCGGCACCGTGCTTGACACCAAGCCTTACAGTCTTGGCAAATACCGCCACCGCTTCCTCAAAGTCAAGGTCGCCCAAGGGCTTAAGAAGCTTTCCCGTAGGACCTATATCAAGGGCGATAAATTTCTGATGCTCTCCTGCGCTGTGCGCTCTTGCGGTCCTTGCATTGTCAAGCGCCGCTTTTATTACAGCCTCAAGCTCTTTCTCTTCGAATTTAAGCGAATTAGCGCCAAAGGTGTTTGAGCAGACCACGTTACTCCCCGCCTCAAAGTAACTCCGCTGTATGTCTACTATAACATCGGGATGAGTTATATTCCACGCTTCGGGATGCTCTCCTGGCTGCAAGCCCCGCTGCTGGAGCAAAGTTCCCATACCTCCGTCAAGATAGACTATATTGTTTTTCAAAAACTCTTTAAAATTCATAACTCTTCCTCAATTCCAACGATAGCGGTAACAGATTTTGAAGGAGCCATAAGCAGGCTGTCTGTAAGCGTAAGTCCTATTTTTCGGTGACAGTCAAGCATAGAAAATATATCTTTCTGCGCCTCAAGACTAAGGTCTCCGTATCCCGCGCTGTATCTGGGACGAAGCTTTACCTTATTTTCAATTTCATACTCGGCGCAAAAGCGGTCACAGAGTGCTTCTATTCGCTCCGCTCCCACAGCTTGAAGCATTACCGCCTTGGACGGAGCAGTAAACCCATATTTCGATATCAATCTGTCTATGCCAATTCCAAGGGTAGCGCCAAACAAAAGTGCGCGCTTGCATCCCGTAAGATTTTTCGCAAGCTTTGATGAAGCAAGGCAAAAGCTGCCAAAATCACAGACATCATCCCTTATAACTACGGGAACAATGCAAAAGCACACGTTATAAGACAGCTTTTCGGAGGCTTCACGGATAGCATCATACATAAGCTCTTCTATTGCGCTATCGGCGCTTCTGCATCCCGCATACCTCAGCATTTCTCTTTTATTAAATGGCGGAGCCTCAAAGGCTCTTGTATAAACTGTACTCATTTTCCAAGAATATCCGAAAGATTATACATTATCCTTTGAGCCACCTCGGGCTTATTCATGGAATAAACGTGTACGTGAGTTATACCGTTGGCATAAAGGTCTATTATCTGGTCGGTAGCATAGGCTATTCCCGCCTGCTTCATAGCCGCACTATCGTGACCGAATTTATCTACAAGACTCTTAAAGCGCTGAGGCATAAAGGACCCCGAAAGCTTCATAGCTCTTTCTACCTGATTGGCATTTGTAATAGGCATAATACCGGGAATAACGGGAACGGTTATTCCCGCCTCTCTTATCTTATAAAGGAAGCTGTACAGAAGATTATTATCAAAAAACATCTGGGTAGTAAGGAAATCACAGCCTGCGTCTACCTTCTCCTTCAAATATTTTATATCTTCCCTTCTGTCGGGGCTTTCGGGGTGTATCTCGGGATAGCAGGCACCGCCTATACAAAGCTCCGCACCCGAAGCCTTAAGCTCACGAACAAGCTCAACAGCGTGCTCGTAATCCCAAAGCGAGCGGTCGGCATCCGCCATATCAGCGGGGATATCGCCGCGAAGAGCCATTACGTTTTCTATCCCCGCCGCCATAATATCCTCTATACGCCGATGAACTGTGTCCTTCGTGGAGGAAACACAGGTAAGGTGGGCTATGCTGGGAACTCCGTAACGCTCCTTTATATTCTTCGCTATATCAAGAGTATATTTGCTTGTTCCCCCGCCTGCCCCGTAGGTAACGCTCATAAACGACGGACCGAGCTTTGCTATCTCCTCGGTGGCATGCTTCACGCTGTCATATCCGCTCTCTGTCTTGGGAGGAAATACCTCGAAGGAAAGGGACATTTTTTCTTCTCTTAAAAGGTCAATAATTTTCATAGTATCGACTCCTTTTCACTTTGTTCTTTTGCGAAATATCGGCTCATCCTTGGCACACAGCCATCCGCCTATTATCATAGCGCCCAACGCTATAAAGTAGGTATAGCTTGGTATCTCTCTGAATATAGCAAGCGACAAAAGCGTACCTATAAAAGGAGCTATGGCATAATACGCGCTTGTTCTTGCCACCCCAAGCAATCTTTGAGCGTAAATATGCTTAATCCGTGGGCAATGAAGCCCACGCACAGAACCGCGGGAAGGCTCCACGGAACAGTCACGCGCTCACCTATGCACAAGCCTATGATAACCGAACCAAGACCCGAGCATATACCCTTTATAAGCACTATTTCCAGATGGTCCTTGGAGGATATTTTTCTGGTACAGTTGTTCTCAAATCCCCAGCAGACGCAGGCAAGCAGGATAAACAACGAGCCGTAGGAGAATTGCAGACTGCTTATATCTTCGAAGGAATGTAATACGCAGGACAGCACGACAAATATTATACCGCTCCACAGACGCGCACTTATTCTCTCCTTGAATATCATCAAAGCGATAATAGCCGTAGCTACTATCTCAAAATTGTTCAGCAGTGCCGCGTTTGCGGCGGTAGTATATTTCAAGCCTATTAAAAGGCATATGGGAGCGACTATATCCAGCAATACTATTCCTACAGTGTATGTCAGCTCCGCTTTAGTCAATACCTCTTCTTTTTTCTCCGATGTTCTCGCCCTGCGCACCAAGGCTATGATTCCCATTCCGAGCCCTGCCCCAAGGTAAAGGAAGCCTGCCATCAGCGTAGGAGGCATAAAATCAAGCAGTAATTTTGAAAAGGGAGAATTCAGCGCATAGAGCGCCGCCGCCAAAAGAGCTCAAAGTATTCCAATATTATGTATTTTTGTCTTCATAAAGACCTCTTTAACCTCATTGAAAACATTATAGCACAAAACAGTGAAAAAAGCAACTTTTCCTCTACAAAATAAAGGCAACTCAAAAATAAAAGTTTAATGTTTTTTAATTTTTTTCAAAAAAGCTATTGACTTTTTAGTTTTGTTGTAGTATAATATCAATGTTGCGCAAGCGATATGATTTAATATGCGAGAGTGGCGGAACTGGCAGACGCGCACGTTTGAGGGGCGTGTGGTTACACCGTACGGGTTCAAGTCCCGTTTCTCGCACCAAAAATTAGGAGATACCGTTTGGTATCTCCTAATTTTTTATGATATTACAGACAGACCCATCCTTCACCCCGAAAGAGTGGGATTTTTTGGCGCGCCGATATATATTTCACCGCTAAGCTTATGCGCTAAAAGGGTTCCTACGTCCCGTTTCTCCTCCAATTATACAAATCAAAAGAGGGCTTTCGCCCTCTTTTTTTGTTAATCCATCTTTTTCAGCCTTGCGTAAGTACCCATAAGCTTTTTTGTTCCAACCTTGTCAAAAATGACCTCGTATAGCACGTCAGCGCCCATAGGTCTTGCCGAAAGTATCTCTCCCTCACCAAAGGTTATGTGGGAAACTCTGTCGCCCTCTTTAAGTGTAATATCACCCTTTGGGGCACTCTTCTCGGGCGCAAACGCACCCAAGGAAGCTCTCGGCTTATAGGAATATCCCGTGCTCTCCGAGTCCTTTATATATGTACGGGGAGCTTGGTAGTCGTTTCGCGACATCGCAAATGGCGATTCCTTTTCAATGAGAGACGCAGGTATCTCCTCCGCAAACCGCGAAATAGGATTGTGTGACGTTCTTCCGTAGAGCATCCTCTCTCTGGTGTGCGTCATATACAGCGCATCCTTTGCTCTGGTGATCGCTACGTAGGCAAGCCTGCGCTCCTCCTCCATCTCGTCGGGTCCGCCCGTGATATTCTGCATACCGGGGAAAAGTCCGTCCTCCATACCGGGGAGAAAAACTACGGGAAATTCAAGACCTTTTGCGGAATGTATAGTCATCATCACCACCGCGTCTGCCTCCTCATCGTATTTATCAACGTCGGAAACCAGCGCGTTCTCCTCGAGAAATCCTACCAAGGTAGGCTCATCATTATTTTTTTCGTACTCTATAACGCCCGAAATAAATTCCTCGATATTTTCAAGTCTTTCCTTCTCTTCCTCTCCCGCGTCCTTGAGCATCTGTCGGTAGCCGCTCTTATCAAGGACCTGATTGACAAAGGCTTCAAGGGTAATATCGGTATAAAGCAGTCCTCTGAGAGATGCTATCATATTAGCGAAGGCCTTAAGCTTTGTGGCGCTTCTTGAGAGAGCAAGATATTTATCCGCCTCAAGCATAACGTCAAATACGCTTTTCTCAGTCTGCATCGCTATAAGCAGCAAGCCCTCTACACTTTGATTTCCTATGCCGCGTCTGGGCTCGTTGATTATACGCTTCATTCTCTCGCTGTCCGCGGGGTTTACTATAAATTGCAAGTAAGCCACTACGTCCCTTATTTCCTTGCGGTCATTAAAGCGAAGTCCGCCCAGCATTCTGTACGGTATTCCGCTCTTGGCAAAGGTACGCTCTATGATGTTGGACTGAGCATTTGTTCTATAAAGAATGGCACAATCCCTAAACTTATACGTTCCGCCCGCCGCAAGTCGGTTTATCCTTTCAGCCAGATATATTGCCTCGCTGTTTTGATTTTCACACTGACGGAGGACTATTTTGCTTCCTCCCCTTCTGTCTGTCCAGAGATTCTTTCCCTTTCTGCCCTCATTCTGAGATATCACAGCGTTGGCGGCATCAAGTATCACGTTTGTGGAACGGTAATTCTGCTCAAGCTTTATAATCTTGGTATCCTTGAACTTTCGGTCAAAGCCAAGTATATTCTCAATGACCGCGCCTCTGAATTTGTAGATGCTCTGGTCGTCATCTCCAACAACCATAATGTTTTTATGCCCGTTACAAAGAAGGGCTGTCAGCGCAAACTGAGCGTGGTTAGTATCCTGAAACTCGTCTACCGAAACATATCTGAACTTGTTCTGATAATATTCCCTAACGTCCTCGTTTTCACGGAGAAGAAACACGGTCTGCATAATGATATCGTCAAAATCAAGGGCGTTTGACTGAAGCATCCGCTGAGCATAGAGCTTGTATATCCTAGCTATCTGCTTTTTGCGAAAATCGCCGTAGGTGTGCTCCTTCTCGTATTCTTCGGCAGATATAAGGCTATCCTTAGCCCTGCTTATCTCGCTCATTACCGACTTTACGGAAAGCATCTTTTCGTCTATATTAAGACTCTTCATAACCGCCGATATAGCCTTTTTTGAGTCGTCGGTATCATAGACGGTAAAGCCCTCCTTGTATCCCATAAGCTCTCCGTGCTTACGCAATATGCGCATACAAACAGAGTGGAAGGTTCCTGCCCAGATATTTTTAGCCGCGTCGGCGTCACCCATTGATATGGCAAGTCTGTTCTTTATTTCATTTGCCGCCTTATTGGTAAAGGTTATGGCAAGCATTTGCCAGGGCGGACAGGGCGAGGAAATAAATTCGGGAAGCATCTCCCCGATCACCTCTCGGCTTTCTCCCGCCGCCCGTTCAAGCTGCTCAACTCTGCTCTCGGTAAGTGTATTGGGCACGTAATCGCTGTAATAAGCGTTACCGTATTTTACGAGAAAAACTATCCTTTGTACTAAAACGGTAGTCTTTCCGCTTCCCGCCCCCGCAAGCACGAGCAATGCGCCGTTTGCCGTAAATACAGCTTCTCTTTGCTCGGGATTGAGCTTTGAATAATATGTATCAAACAATTTGCGCTTCGCCGAAAGATAGCGCTCGCAAAGCTGTGTGTCGTTCATAGTATAACTTCCTTTTTTATTACTCGTCTTCTTTCTTTAAAAGCTGTCTTATACGCTCGTTGCGCTCAGCTTTTTCACTCTCACTCTCGGAGGAAGTACTGAAAACAGGCTTATAATCGCTTTCTTCCTCTGCTTCGGTCTCCTCCTTGACCGAATTTTCATAGTGCTTGTTAAAAATATCCGCATCAAACTCTCGCTCCATAGGTGCGCATACCGCCGAAAGCACAAATATTGCCAAAAGCGCTACCGCGCCAAATATCAATCCGTCGGGAGCGGTAAGTATAAGAGAAACATTCATATTGAATATTCCCTTGTATATGGGATTCATAGCGTAGGGTATCAAAAGAGTAGGCAGCATCAGAGCCTCGGCTATACAAAGACATATCCTATTAGGGAAAAAGGTAATAAACAGCATCCTGCTTCTCTCTGTCTTTTCCTCATCATCACTCATAAAATACCGCATAGCGATTACCGCGCAATAAAGCGCCGCGGCAAAGGCAACAAGATAAAGCACGGGGCATATTATCACTATCGCAAGCAATATTCTGGCAAAAAGAAGATTTGCGTTGGTCTTCTCCCCGTCTCCGAAAAGCACCTCTCTTGCTTGGTCGTAGGAATTGTTTAATAGCGAGAGCCCCGATAGTGTATCGTTTATCTCTCCGCCCGCCACGTAGCGGTAAGACGGAATAAGCATTGCAAAAAACACCAAAAGCATCAATATTGGCGGCAGTATATAACGTATATAAATAAGCTTCTGCTTAGTACTCTTTTTCATTTTATTCTTCCCTTTGGTTTATTTTAAAGGCACTGGGTAAAAGCTCGCCCAAAGTCACACTTATCGCGTCGTTTTGTGTGCCTGTAATTATCTCAAAAGTATCGGGACAAAATTCCGAAAGCACCTGTCTGCAAACTCCGCAGGGATAACAATACTCTGCTATATCCCCCTGCTTTCCTCCGACAATGGCTATCTTCTTAAAACCGCGCTTGCCCTCTGATACAGCCTTGAATAAAGCCACGCGCTCCGCACAGCAGGTAGGAGTATATGAGGCATTTTCAATATTGCATCCCCCATAAACGCTACCGTCATCACAAAGCAGTGCCGCTCCCACAAAGAAATCCGAATAGGGGGCATACGCCTTTTCCCTTGCGTTTACGGCAATTTTCAAAAGCTCTTTGTTTGTCATAAAACTCCTATTTTAAAAAATTAAATTCTATTGGCTCTCCGTCACAAGCAAAAGCTACATCAAGCAAGCTCGCCACGGTTGCGCCTATATCCGCAAAGCTATCTCTTGTGCCAAAATTTTGGGGCGCTATCTTTTTTGAATAAGCCAAAAACGGCGTATATTCACGGGTATGGTCGGTGGTCTTTATAAAGCGCGGGTCACAGCCGTGGTCTGCGGTGATAATAAGAAGGTCGTCCTCCCGAAGCCTTGGCAGCACTCTGCCAAGCCACGTATCGAACTCGCAAAGTCCCTCTGCATAGCCAAGGGCGTCACGCCTATGTCCCCAGAGCATATCAAAATCCACCAGATTTATAAAGCAAAGACCGAGAAAATCTCCGTCTATATATTTTTCGGCTATGTCCATTCCCTCTCGGTTGCTGTGTGTTCTATTAACCTGTGTGAAGCCAATCTCTGCAAATATATCACTTATTTTTCCCACCGATATGGATTCCAAGCCCATCTCCTTAACCGCCTCGGGCAAAAGCCTTACGGGCGGCTTCAGTGAATAATCGCGTCGGTCGGCTGTGCGCTTGAAAGCACCGTTCTCGCCGACAAACGGACGGGCAATTATTCTGCCTACTCCCTCCTCCGGTCCGTCAAGCTCTTCTCTCAGCTTCTCACAAATACGGTATAGCTCGTCAAGAGGAACTGCGTCGGTATGCGCGGCTATCTGGAGCACACTGTCCGCCGACGTATATACGATGAGCGCCTTCTTCTCAAAGGCATCCTTTCCGTAATCGGCTATGACCGCCGTTCCCGAATAGGGCTTGTTACAAAGGAGCTCACGCCCCGATATTCTTCTTATTTTATCAAGTATGCTCTCAGGGAATCCCTCGGGAAAGGTAGGCAGCGGAGTGCTTGAAATATGTCCTGCTATCTCCCAATGCCCCACAGTGGTGTCCTTTCCCATAGATGCCTCACGCATCCTTGCCACGCAGGCTTCGGGGCTGTCAGTAGTACCGAGAAAAGAAAGTCCGTCAATATTCCCGATTCCAAGACGGCAAAGATTATCTATCTTAAGCTTCCCCGTCTGCCAAATGCTTCTCAGCGTGTGAGCGCCAACGTCGCCGAAACGCTCAGCGTCGGGAGCTTCTCCCGCGCCTACGCTGTCAAGCACTATAAGAAAAACTCTCTTAATATCCTTCATTACGCTTCCTTTACCTTCGCGGCAACGTCAAGCGCCAGCTCTATCATCTCTCCAAAGGAGCTTTCACGCTCCTGGGCGGGAAGCTCCTCGCCCGTAATAAGCGAATTTGAAACAGTGCAGATAGCAAGCGCCTTTTTGCTTGCTCGCGCCGCGTTCATATAAAGTGCCGCCGCCTCCATCTCAACGGCAAGTACGCCCATCTTTCTCCATCGGATATTGCCCTCGGGGTCATCATCATAGTACACGTCGGATGAAAGTATATTGCCGATATGCGCGTTAATGCCCTGCTCCGCGGCTATATCAGCGGCTGTCCTCAAAAGCCCGTAATCACATATAGGCGCAAAGACGCCACCAAGTCCGAATTGCTCGCCGTACGCAGAATCGGTACAAGCCCCCATTCCAAGCACAATATCACGAAGCCTTACGTCCTCGCGCATAGAGCCCGCCGAGCCTATCCTTATTATATTTTCAACACCGAAAGCGTTGTAAAGCTCATAGCTGTAAATACCGATAGAGGGCATTCCCATTCCGCTCGCCATTACAGACACGCGCTCTCCCTTCCATCTTCCAGTATAACCCGAAACGCCTCTTACGTCGTTGAAAAGCTCCGCCCCGTCGAGAAAATTCTTGGCAACAAGCTGCGCTCTTTTAGGGTCGCCCGGCATCAGCACAGTTTTGGCTATCCTTTCGGGCGTGGAATTTATATGCGGTGTGGGATATAAAAGCTTTCCCATATCTATTCTCCTTATTGATTATTTAGGGCTTCCCTCTATATAATACGATGCTTCCATATCAGCCATACAAAGCGCAAAGGCAAGAGGAAACATTTCAAGCGCTTTTCCCACCTGACTTGCGTCCTCGGGGCCCGAAAAGCCCATATGATAACGGATGGCAAATGCCTCGTCCCTGGTAAGCTTCATAAAGCCCGATATTATGTAAACGGATTTCTCGCCGTGACCGTAAGGAAGATTATCCTCTATGGTATAATAGGGCACACTCTCCCATACTCCGTTCTTTTTAACGTTTCTCATCTCGGTCTTATAGAAGTTGGTCTTGCATATATCGTGAAGCAGCGCGGCGATAGCCAAGGATTCCTCATCAAAATGGAAGCCGTACTTCTCACAAAATCTTGAATTCTTTACAAAATCGCAAAGGCACTCGTATACGTTAAGACTGTGCTCAAGCAAGCCGCCCTCATACGCTCCGTGAAAGCGAGTGCTCGCGGGGGCTGTAAAGAAATCGGTCTTTTCTATAATGTAATCAAGAAGCTTATCCGCGCCCTCTCTGGTAACGCAAGCCTTGTATATTTCTATAAATTTTTCTCTGTTGTTCATACGGCACCTCTCATACTAAGTTATTCATAATTATTTTAACACATTTTCTCGGTAAAATCAATAGAAATTGCTACTGTTAAAATAAAAATAAGAGGCGGCATACCACCACCTCTTATTTTCTATTGTTCTACAAAGCTTTCCGCAGCCGAACTTCTCTTCTTTCTTACGTATCTGTTGAGAAGCGAGCCGCTCAGTACAGCTATGGGCATAATTCCTATAAACAGTACCCCTGCCCACATAGCCGCGCCCGTGCTAATGTCTATAACCTGTGCCGTATACTCCTTTGGCGCGTCAAAGGAAAGGGTGGACGCAAAGCTTACCTTCAGCCATTCAAGCGAAGCATTTCTCAAAAGCAGCAGATAATAATATTCTTGAAATTCCTCTTCGGTCATTCCGGAGGTATCCTTTACAAAGGAGTCTCCTCCCGTAAACCACACGAGCTTAGGAGCTGTGCTCTTAGTTACCGACATAGCGATAACCTTGTCGGTGCTTTCCTCGCTCTCTTGCTGCGCTGTATCGGTATTTTCGTCGGTCTGCTTCTCCGCCGCAACCGTAAGCAAGGGCGAAAGCTCCAGACCCTGTATATCCGACTGGATTATAGCGTTGACCTGCGACATAGCCACGCTCAACGTACCCACTTCCGCAAGCACCGCATTTTTGCTGTTCGTTACCGCGCTAACGTCAGCACTGCCGTTAATACTCAGCACCTCATCCTCTGCCGAAAGACCGAAGGCAGCTATCAATCTCTTAAGATTGGTTTTGTCCTTGAGCTGACTGTCTGTTACAATAAGCAGTCTTCCGCCTCTGTCGCTGAATTTGAGTATATCGGATATTTCTCCCTCGCTGTAATCACTGTCAGGGTCGTTGATTATGAGAGTCGTAGCATTTTCGGGTATTCCCGCAGAAATATCCAAGGGATTTGCGGAGGTACTCTTCTCACCGTGGTTGGATACCAAATATACGGTCGGTATCTTGTCAGCGGTAACGTACTCTATCGCCGTAGTTATAGGCGCTTCAGCCTTAAGCTTATATACGCTTTCACCGGCAAGAGACTGTATTATTTCGTAAGCGGATGCCATCTGCGACGAGGCGTTGTTTGCTTTATAATAATCGTACATCTGTGTAAAATACGCGCCGCAGGACATATATTGAGAGGGGGACATAGTTGTACCACCCAAATACTGATGCAGATACGCAAGCAGATATTCGTTATCTCCCTCATAGTAATACGCGAAGCATTCCTCGGAATCTACAAGCTTGTATCTCCTGTCGCTCTCGATTATCATACTGTAAAGCGAAGGAGTTGTGCTCAGACTGTATTTACTCAAAAAATCAGTCTGCTTGGTGGTATCTATCTCCTTTAAGGTTATCTTATCTGAAAGAGCGCAATAGCGCTTTATGAAGGAGTGAAGCTTTTCCTCGGCACTGCTGGGATTGAGCAGATATACGGTGACCTCCTCGTCAAGGGTATTTAGATATTCCTTGGTGGTCTTGCTTACGCCGTACAGCTTGTTCGTACTCACGTCAAGCCGCATAGCGTGTATAGGAAGCATAGATGCACCCATGTTTCCACATAGGATGATAGCAGCCATTACGGCGCATATAATACTCTTTTTCTTAGTCCATATAACAGAGGCATTGCTTCTGCCTATCTTCATAACCGTCAAGGCAAGAAACAATACTGCAAAGGAAGCATAAAACAGTATTGAGGTCAGGTCAAAAAGGTCAAATACTATGGGGTCAAAACGTCTGAAGGGCGATATCCATTTCAGTATATACTCTACCGCTCCGCCAAAAAGCACGGATATCATACCAAGCACAAACAAAATTACGTTTGCCGCATAAGCTATAAGCATTGCTAACCATTGCTCCTTGAAAAATGCCGAGAGCATAAGCGACAGCGCAATAAAAAACGCTTCTGCGAAAATAAACATAAGCAATATTACGTATCCCTGAGCCGCTCCGCTTGCGCCGAGAATCGCCAGCGCCAAGGGATAAAGCGCCATTACGGCGTTAGGTATCATAAAGAACGCCAGTATGGCAAGGAATTTTCCCACGACCACTTCAGTACGGGTAACGGGCAATGCGCAAAGAAATTGGTCTGTCTCTTTTTTCTTCTCGGAGTTTATCGCAGTAGCCGCAACAGGAGGTATAGCAAGTGCCGCCGCCAATGACATATTGGAGAACACCGGCTGTATTCCCGAATAGCCTGTCAGAAGGCTGTTTAACAGCAAAAACACACCCGATGCCGCCATAAGCAGCGTAATACACACAACAGCCCTTATATTACGGAAAAGAGCTTTGAATTCTCTTTCAAATACTATTCTCATCATTCTTCCTCCCGAGCCTTGTCGGTCAACGCACACAGAGCGTCATCAAGAGTTCCAAGAGCATTTTCATCAAGCTTTTTCATAAGCCCACGGGTATCCTCCCACAGTATAAGCTCACCCTCGTGCAAAAAGCCTACCTTGTCGCTCATTCCGCCAATATAGTCAGCACGCGAGCTGAATAAAAGAATTACCTTTTTCTTGCCGAGCATGCCGATGATCTCCTTGACCTCGTCAGCTTGCTTGCTGTCAAGATATTGCAAGGGCTCGTCCATAATTATAAAGTCGGGATTGCCGAGAAGAGCCGCAGCAATGCTCAGGCGTTTTCTCTCCGAAAGTGTAAGCTCTCCAACTAAGCACTCGCGCTTTGCCGAAAGCCCCGTAAGCTCGAGCGCCTCCTTTATCTGGCGAAAACGCTTGTCGGGATATACTCGCTTTGCTTTTCCCATAAGGTCAAGCACCTCAAATACCGTCATATCCTTATCAAAAAAGCTCTTTTGCGGAACGTATCCTATCTTTCGCTTTATCTGTGCAGTCTGCTTTTCCCTTACGTAAAGCTGTTTCTCCTTGTAGGTAACGCTTCCGTCATTTGCCTCGCAAGCACCAGCCAGCACACCGCAAAGCAAGCTCTTTCCCGAGCCCGTCTTTCCAAGAAAGCCGTAAACGCCTTTTTCATCTATCTGAAAAGATATATTTTTAAGCACAGCTCCATCTGCGCTCACCTTACTTAGCTCTTTTACCAAAAGCAAGCTCATATTTAACCTCCTGCACAGTCGTATTCATTCTAATAATAGCACTTTTATGTGTCGTGCGCTTGAATATTGTTTGACCTTTGTATGTATTTTTGAAGAGCCGCGTCTCAAATCAAGACACGGCTCCCTTTTTGAGTGTTCTATTCCTTCTCAGGATGCTTTCGGCAGCAGTGCTTGATTTTTCGTCAGCTTTTTTGCCGCTATAACTATGAATATCACGTCAAAAGCACAGGTAACTATCCAAGTAATTGGATAAGAAACGTATATCATCTCGGGAATGGGCAGTATCTTAAATACAGTAGCTATCCAGAGTATCCTGAGTCCGCAGGCACCGCAAAGTGATATGACCATTGCGGTGACCGAGCGGTCCAGTGCCCTGAGAGTTCCGCAGAACACCTCCATAAGACCGCAGAGAAAATACGTACAGCCTATTATCCAAAATCTCGTAAGAGCTGCCTCCATAGCCGCATCCGAACTAACGTAAAGCCCTATGATGGGATATCTGAAAATAAGCAGTATCCCGCCGCTGACAACACCTATGAATGTAACTATTATTGCACTGTACACCGTAAGACGGCGTATGTTCTTAAATTTCTTCGCTCCCACGTTCTGACCCACAAAGGTGAGCGTAACGTGATATATGGCGTTCATAGCTATATACATAAAGCCCTCAATGTTAGATGCCGCCGCCGAGCCTGCCACCACGTTATCGCCGAAGCTGTTTATTGAGGATTGAATTATAACGTTGGAAAAGCTGAAAAGAGCGCTCTGTATTCCCGAGGGTATTCCTATGTAGAGCATCTTGCGAACCTTTTGCATATTCAAACGGAGCTCCCTGAAGGAAAAGTGAAGCATACCGTCGGTACGCATAAGATATATCATTGCCATTATAGCGGAAAGATACTGCGAAACTATGGTAGCAATGGCTACTCCCTCAACGCCCATATCGAAGACGATAACAAAGAACAGATTGAGCCCTATGTTGGCAAGGCCCGATACACCCAAAAATATCAAAGGTCTTTTTGAATCGCCCGCCGAGCGAAGTATAGATGCCAGATAGTTATAGAGCATCGATCCGGGTACGCCGAGAAAGATTATCCTCAGATAAAGCGTAGCATATGGGTGTACCTGGCTTGGAGTCTCCATAAGCTTGAGAAGATATGGCGCAAGTATAAATCCAATTACAGCGATCACCACACTGAGCACCAAGGAAAGAATGACAGACGTATGAAGCACCTTACGGGCTTCCTCGGGCTCCTCCGCGCCTATGTGATGTGCAACACATACTCCCGCGCCCACCGAAAGCCCGAGAAACAGTGCCAGACACAGGCTGGTCAACGAACCCGTGCTTCCTACCGCGGCAACGGCGATATCCCCCTTGAACTGTCCTACAACTATAAGGTCTGCCGCATTGTAAAAGCATTGCAGAAGTCCCGACAGAACAATTGGTATGGCAAATATTATCATTTTTTTGAGGAAAGGTCCCTCGGTCATATCCACCGTTTTTTTCAATCTTTGCATTCGTTTGACCTCGTAAAATATAAAAAAGAAAACCCTCTCAGATAATTATACCACCAAAAAAAACAAAGTCAAGTGTTTGAAAAAAATTACATAACCACACGGCATAAAAACTTTTTTATATGGGTCTGAGTAATTGACAAAGACCCGACGGTATGATATAATGTAGGATAGCGAGTTGTATCTTGCTATAAAAGTAAATTTATGTTTGAAAGGACATTCGAGATATGTGCGCACAGCTTCTTCCAACCCAACCCTATAAAGGAACACGTGATTTTTACCCCGACGATATGCGCCTGCGCAATTGGTTCTTCGGGAAGATAAGACAAGCCCTTGAGCTTGCCTCCTACGAGGAATATAACGGTCCTATGCTTGAATCTCTTGAAATATATATCGCCAAGAGCGGCGAGGAGATAGCCAACGAGCAGACCTATAATTTCACAGACCGCGGCGGCAGACGCCTTGCTATCCGCCCCGAGATGACCCCCTCGGTGGCAAGAATAGTTGCGGCAAAAATGGGTGAGCTCAACTATCCGCTCAAATGGTTCTCAATACCCAATATGTACCGATACGAGCGTCCTCAGCGCGGAAGGCTTCGTGAATTCTGGCAGCTCAACGTTGACGTATTCGGATGCGACACCTACGAGGCAGACCTTGACGTTATCGAAAGCGCCATAGCAGTTCTGCGCTCCTTTGGCGCGGATGAAACTATGTTTAAGGTGCATATAAATAACCGCCGCTTCTTTAACGACGTTATAGCCGCTATATGTAAGACCGACGCCGACGGCGCTAAAAAGGTATCCAAGATAGTTGACAAGAAAAACAAAATCCCCCGCGAGTCATACGTTAAGGAGCTTAATGAGCTGGGCATAGCTGACGAGCAGATATCTCTGATAGACTCGCTTTACTCTATGAGCGTAAAGGAAGCTACTGCTCTCTGCCCCGAGTCTGTGGGCACACAGGAGCTGTTATCTCTCTTTGATATGCTCGAAAAAACAGGACTTGACAAGTACTGCGTATTCGATTTCGGCATCATAAGAGGTCTTGATTATTACACGGGTACGGTCTTTGAGGTGTTCGACGAGGCTCCCGAAAACAACCGCGCTATGTTCGGCGGCGGACGCTATGATAATCTTGTGGGTATGTTTGCCAAAAACGCAAAAATATCGGGCGTTGGCTACGGAATGGGTGACGTTACACTTGAAAACTTCCTTTTCACTCACAATCTTGTTCCCGATATCTACAAAACGGATGTCAAGGTGCTTATTACCCGCTTTGATGACGTTCCCTACGAAAGGTATCTGACTATTGCAGACACTCTTCGCCAGAACGGCATAACCGCCAGCGTTTACGTCGGCTCTAAGAAATTCGGCAAGCAGATAGACTATGCCGTTAAGGGTCATTACAGCCACGTGCTCATTATGGGTTCAAGCGAGGCTGAGAATAACACCGTAAAAATAAAGAACTTGGAAACGCGTGAGGAAGCTGCCGTGTCGGTATCCGACCTTGTCAGTGCCCTCTCCTGAGAACGGGAGCAATTATGATATATATGTTTATCGCCAGCGGCTTTGAGGAGATAGAGGCACTCCTGCCCCTTGATCTTATGCGCCGCGCGGGACTTGAGGTTACAACTGTGGGAATAGGCGGCAATGAAATAATCGGTTCTCACAGTATAACGGTAAAGACCGATATGTGCGATTGTGAATTTGACCGACTTGCAGACAAGCGCGCGGATATGATATTCCTACCCGGAGGTATGCCGGGAACTCTCAATCTTGCCGCAAGCGACACTGTTATAAGCGCCATAAAAAAAGCGTTAGAGGACGAAAGCTATATTACAGCTATCTGCGCCGCTCCCTCTATACTTGGAGATATGGGGCTTCTTAGGGGTAAAGAGGCTATCTGCTACCCCGGCTTTGAGGACAGGCTGACGGGAGCGAAGATCTCCCAAAGCAAGGTAGTCTTTGATGGGAAAATACTCACAGCGGCAGGAATGGGCGCGGCAGAAGAGCTTGGACTTAAGATAGTCCAGATATTCTGCGGCAAAGAAAAATCTGACAAGCTGCGTCACGCAATCATTGCAGACTGACATGAGCTTTGCGGATATCTCTCCCTACAAAAAAGAGCTGCGAAAATATTTTCTAGACAAAAGACGCGCTTTAACAAGGGCTCAAATTGAAGTTGCGAGCGAGGCTGTCTCAAAAAGGCTCATTTCGCTGCCCGAGTTTGAGCGTGCGGACACAGTTCTCTTCTTTTATCCCACGAGAAACGAGCCCGAGCTTTTCATAGCTATGGACGTGGCATTAAAAAAGGGCAAGAGCATTGCCTTTCCGATCTCACGCACCGACACCGTTACACTTGATTTTCGCTTGGTATCTGTCCTTGATGAATTAATGGAAGGGACCTACGGGATATATGAGCCCGCAGACAGTGCGCCCCTGCCGATTATAACCGAAAGCTCCCTGTGCGTAGTACCCGCCCTCTCTTTTGACAGCAAAGGCTTTCGCCTTGGCTACGGCAAGGGCTACTACGACAGATTTTTACCCACCTTCAAGGGAACCAGTGTAGGAATCGCATTTGATGAATTTATATCCCACGACCTCCCTGCTCTGCCCACAGATATCCCGGTGGATATCCTTATTACCCAAACAGGAGTCTTAAAAACAAAATGAAATTTCGTTTTCCGAAAATATTTCACGCCAAAAAGAATGAGGACGGAAAAGCAAAGAAAAAAGGGATAGTACTTACCCCCACCTCGGTAGTGCTTGCCACCTACGCGCTTCTTCTGCTGACCAAGCTCATTGACGTGGCGTTTATAAACAGAGAAAATGAATATTACAGTGTAGTTATCCTGCAGCTTATGATATTTCTCCTTCCCGGAGCAATATGGTGCAGATTCAGCGGAGATAGCTATATAAAGGGACTGCGCTTGCGGCTTCCCAAGGCTAACTCCCTGTTGCTTATAGCAAGCTCTGCCCTCCTTATGATATCGGGCGGTCTGCTTATAAGTATGCTTCTGGGCGGTCTTGACTCGCTGTCACAAAACTTTTCGCTTTACGATACCTTTATATCCAAGACCGACGGCTCACTGCCCTCAAATCTCTATTTGCTGGCAGCCTACGCCCTTATTCCCGCAATATGCGAGGAATTTATATTCAGAGGAATTCTTTGCTACGAATATGAAAACGGCGGTGTGTTCAGGGCAGTGGTATTTTCATCGGTATTCTTCGCTATGCTCCACTTTAATCCCGTAAATATTCTTGTATATCTGTTCTCGGGCGCTGTTCTCGCTATGGTCTTATACAGCTCGCGCTCACTTATCGGCGCAATGCTGGCACACGTTCTCTACAACGTGTTCGGACTTTTCGGTCAGCCTTATATGAACACGCTGTACAGAATAACGGGAAGCTCTAACTTCTTCCTTTTCCTTGTGGCATTCTTCTTTTTGCTCTCAGGCGCGGTATTCTGTCACGAGGCGGCAAGGCTTTATAAGAAGTATCTTTACGACGGAGTTTCCTCAAGCTACCGAAAGCCTGTTCTTTCATCCCCCGCTCAAATAAGAGCATCTTATATTTCGGTGCTTAAAGAGCCTTCTACCATAGCCTGCTTTGTGTTTTACGTTATCGCATCCATAATTTATATGTTTTAAATTTTACCTGAATAAAAAACTCCTTTTTGACCAATGATGTTGTTAGATATCATTTCAAAAAGGAGTTTTTATGTATAAAAGATTACTTATTTTCACTTTTTGCGTTATAGGGCTCATAACCGTTCTCGGATTTCTTCCCATCCGCGGCGAAAGCGAGCTTTATCAAAACGTGGTACGGCTTCACGTTCTCGCCAATTCGGACAGCGAGGAGGATCAAACCTTGAAGCTTGAGGTAAGAGATGCTATTCTTGAAAAAACACAGCTTATGCTGAGGGGATGTACGTCCAAAAGCCAAGCGCAGCAAATAATAGAATATAATTTGCCCAAAATCGAGGCAACCGCTAAAAACGCGGTAACGCGGGCGGGATATGATTATAGTGTAAGCGTTCAGCTTGGAAACGAGGAATATCCCACAAAAAATTATGAAGGCTGTTGCTTTCCCGCGGGAGAATATCTATCCTTGCGAGTGCTTATAGGCTCGGCAGAGGGACAGAATTGGTGGTGTGTTCTCTTCCCGCCCATGTGTTTGTCGGCAGCCTCCGACAGCTCGGAGGCATTTGCTCAGGTAGGACTCACAGGGGATCAGTATAACGTCATCACCCAAACCCAAAATCCAAAATACAAGGTACGCTTCAAATTACTTGAAGCCTTTGAGACGGCGCTTAAAAATTAAAGGAGAGGAAATCCTCTCCTTTAATTTTCTTTATTTTTTTCTTTTTCCTTATTCTCTTTTTTCTCTTCTTTTTTCTGCTTTTTATCTGCCTTCTTTTCTTCTTTGCGCTCTTTCTTTTCCTCTTTTTCCTTATCCTTTTCCTTGACCTCCTCAGGCTCCTCGGGCTCGGGGAAGCGGTCATCTATCATTGCCTGAGCTATACTTTTCAGATGCGCGCTGAAAGCAGAAAGGGCGCAAATAACACTTATATAATCAATATCGTTGTCAACATCAAGGTCGTTTCTTTCCACGATTCCCCGAAGAGCCGCCATAGCGTACTCTCGGTTGACCTCTTTTATATCCAAATGTCTGTCGTAAAGTTCCTTAAGTCCTGTACCGTCAAAGCCCTCCACAGCATACGCGCCCTGAAGCAATCTTTTTATTTCTCCTATGGAAAGCGTTCCCTTCAGTGTATACACCGTAAGCATCTGGATTATCTGCTCTTTGTTATACTTTTTTCCCTTAATAGGTGTAATGAGACCGTCCTTTGAGTAGTTATTTATCATTGTCTTTGTAAGCTGCTTATCGTGATATCGCTCAGAGCCCTGAGTTAAACGCTCGCCAACGAGATTTAATATCTGGTCAACGTAAAGGTCTATGGGAGGTATATCGCTGCTCCTAAGCTCGGCGTCATTTACCGCGTCTTTGGCTATTTCGTAAAGCTGTTCATTATTCATTGTAAGTATCCCCGCCATTAAATAAGTTATCATATACTATGATACACCATATTCAAAAATATGTCAAGCGTTTTTTGCCTAAGTAAAAAAATCTCTTGAATGATGGAGAGATATATGTTATAATTGTTATACAATCTAAAAAACGAGGAAGCTATGAACAATTCGCAAACGTATGAAAAAATAGTAAAAGTAAAAAGTAAAGGAAAGCATCTTGCCGTAAAGATAAGCGTTGTGATGTGTTATCTGCTATTTTTCTCATTTTGGTTGGCGGCGGCACTGCAAAACACCGAGAGCTTTGTGCTCATAATCACAGGCGGACTGCTTTCCACTGCTCTGCTTGTGATGCCAACGTGGAAATATCTTCTTCTGGAATATGAATACTCCTTTTGGTACGGCAGAATGGGAGTCGCCAAAATATACGGCAAGAAAAAGCGCAGGTCGGTAATAGATACCGATATAAAAGACCTCCTTATTATAGCCCCCGCCACAGAGGAATACATAAACCGTGCGGAGCGTTTTGAAATAGAAGCCAGAGTTATCGCCGTGTCCGACGAGGACGCCGACAATATATGGCTTACGGTTACAGGCGGCAAGGACGAAAGACGGATACTTATATTTTTCGAGGCAGACGAGCGTTCCTTGTCAATGCTTAAAGCTGCTAATCCCATATCTTTTGTAAAAAATAACGTATCCCTTTAATGGCATATTGTTAAGTTTTTCAAAAATCCCGCATACAATAAAAGACACTAAACTTTCAGGAGAATTTCCAATGAAGCTAAAGGTGTCTTTTTTCTTTATCCTTATGGTGGGAGCTTTAATATTTTCCCATTCATATCTATCCCTGTCTGCCCTGCTCGCCGCGACTCTCCACGAGCTTGGACACCTCATAGCGGCAAAAATGTGCTCTGTGCCTATGTCCGAGCTGAAGCTGGGGATATTCGGCGCATCTCTTAAAGCATCAGGCTCAATCTACTCGTATCCTAAGGAAATATTTTTAGCTGCCGCGGGACCTTTTGTAAATCTTTTAACTTTTTTTATTTTCTTAAATCAATCAGAGTCGGCAAATGAATTTCTTCGCTTCTTTCTTATTTCCTCGCTGTTTTTGGGGATACTTAATCTGCTTCCCATAGAGGATCTGGACGGAGGGCGCATACTCAAGTGCGCTCTGCTATGCAAATTTTCCCCAAGAACAGCAGAAGCCGTATGCAAATCAATCTCCTTTTTAGTTGTTTTCTCTCTGTGGGTGCTGTCGGTCTATCTGCTTTTACGGCTGTCTGCGTCACTCTCTCTTTTTGTATTTTCCTTAGCGCTTTTCAGCAAAATATTCCTCAAGAGAAATCTTTAGATTAAGGGAGAATATCAAAGAATTGGGGAGAAAAAGCAAGATTTTAGCGCGTTTTTTACATATTTTCCCGTTTTTTGCCGTTTTCTCAAAAATAATGCCGTTTTTTCAAATCTTTTTTTGAAAATATATTGCAATTTTCATCAATATCTGCTACAATATTCGCATGGAATTAAAAGCGGTCGCTTTTACCCCTTTCCACAGTATTTTTGTGAAGGAGTTTTTATGCTAAATGAAAACAAAGCTGGTAGAATTGAAGAATATCTCCAAGTCCTTTGACGGCGAGACTGTGCTTTCTAATGTAAACCTTTATATCAACGACAGTGAGTTTATAACTCTTCTGGGACCCTCGGGCTGCGGTAAGACCACGACGCTCAGAATGATAGGAGGCTTTGAAACACCCGACGAGGGAGACGTGTATTTTAACGGAGTAAGAATAAACGACGTACCGCCCTATAAGCGTCACGTTAATACCGTATTTCAAAAATACGCACTGTTCCCTCACCTTAACGTATACGACAATATAGCCTTCGGTCTGCGTATTGCCAAGATCAAGGAGGATGAGATAAGAGAAAGAGTGTCGGAAATGCTCTCTCTTGTAAACCTTCGCGGCTTTGAGAAGCGAAACGTATCTCTTCTTTCGGGCGGTCAGCAGCAAAGAGTGGCTATTGCCCGCGCCCTCATAAACAAGCCAAAGGTCCTTCTTCTGGACGAGCCACTGGGCGCTCTTGACCTCAAGCTCCGTAAGGATATGCAGGTCGAGCTGAAAAATATACAGACAAAGACGGGAATAACCTTTATATACGTTACCCACGACCAGGAAGAAGCTCTTTCTATGTCTGATACCATCGTGGTCATGGCTGACGGTAAGATACAGCAGATAGGTACTCCCACAGATATATACAACGAGCCCGTAAACGCTTTCGTCGCCGACTTTATCGGCGAGTCAAATATAATCGACGGCGTTATGCTTGCCGACTATTCGGTGCGCTTCGCGGGTCACACCTTCGAGTGTCTTGACAAGGGCTTTGACAAAAACGAAGCGGTTGACGTTGTCGTCCGTCCCGAGGACGTGGACGTCGTTCCCGTAGAAAAGGGTATGCTCTCGGGCGTGGTCACTTCGGTAACCTTCAAGGGTGTCCACTACGAGATAATCGTTGACATCAAGGGCTTTAAGTGGATGATACAGACCACCGATTACGTAGCTCCCGAGGAAACTATCGGTGTTTACGTAGAGCCCGATGCTATACATATTATGAAAAAGTCCGAATATTCCAATATGTTCGGTGACTATTCCACCTTCTCTGACGAAATGGAGCATCTCTCCGACATAATCGAGGAGGACGAGGAATGACCACAGCTATCCCTAAAAAAAGGAAGGATAACCGCTCGCTTCTGGCAAAATATGCGGCAGCGCCCCATATAGTCTGGGCTGTTCTCTTTATAATCGCCCCCCTTATATTCGTCGCGTATTACGCCTTTACCGACACCGCGGGAGCTTTCAGCCTTTCAAATATTGCTGAATTTTTCTCCCCTACCTATCTTAAGATATTTCTTCGCTCGATAAAGCTGGCGCTCATATCCACGTTTATCTGCTTACTTCTGGGATACCCAATAGCTTATTTTATCTCCAGAAGCAAGCCAAAAACACAGCGTTTGCTTATACTTCTGCTTATGCTTCCTATGTGGATGAACTTTCTCATCCGCACGTACGCTATTATGGTGCTTATACAGGATACGGGAATAATCAATTCCCTGCTGGGAGGACTGGGAATAGCTCCTATGCAAATTCTGGGTACGGAAGCGGCGGTAGTTCTGGGCATGGTATACGACTATCTCCCTTATATGATACTGCCGATATACTCGGTAATGGCGAAGCTTGACTACCGCTTGGTGGAGGCTGCCTCCGACCTTGGCTGCAACGGCTTCGGTGTTCTTCGCAAGGTCATACTTCCCCTCTCGATTTCGGGTGTAATATCGGGAATAACCATGGTTTTCGTTCCATCAATCAGTACCTTCTACATCTCACAGAAGCTGGGCGGTCCCGACACTCTGCTTATCGGTGATATCATCGAGCAGCGCTACGCATCCTCCAACTACAATATGGCGGCGGCACTTTCCTTTGTGCTTATGCTCATACTCATAATCGGACTCGCTATCGTTAACAAGTATACCGACGTCGACGAGGGAGGAGGTATGATGCCATGAAAAAGTTTTCGGTATTCTACACGACACTTATTCTCGTATTTCTTTTTGCGCCTATTGCGGTGCTTATATTCTTCTCCTTTAACGAGGGCTCAAGCACGTCTGTTTTTACGGGATTTTCCTTTAAATGGTACGCCGAGCTCTTCAAAAACAGTGAGATACTTGACGCGCTAAAGAACTCCCTAATTCTTGCTGTGTGCTCCTCCGCCATAGCTACCGTAATAGGTACCGCGGCGGCGCTTGGAATACATCATATGAGAAATAAGTGGCTCAAAAACTCTGTTATGACCGCCACAAACGTCCCTATGATGAACCCCGAGATAATCACGGGTATCTCACTTATGTTCCTTTTCGTTTTCGTGGGAACGTTTTTGGGACTGCAGACCAAGCTCAATTTCTGGACTATGCTCATAGCCCACGTTACCTTCTGTCTGCCCTACGTTATACTTAACGTGCTTCCCAAATTCAAGCAGATGGACAAGGCTCTGCCCGAGGCGGCACTTGACCTTGGCTGTACACCGCTGCAATCCTTCTTCAAGGTTCAGCTTCCCGCTATCCTCCCCGGTGTATTTACGGGTATG
>CAJGCD010000010.1 GCA_904501715.1 uncultured Clostridia bacterium | reverse complement strand
GAAGAGGCTGGCGCTGAGGTTGAGGTTAAGTAATTTAACTTTACTTAAAGCAAACATAAAGGGAACATCCGTAGGATGTTCCCTTTTGTTTTACCTGTTAACAGTACTTACGTTAATAAAAAATCCGACAGGTGACTGTCGGATTTTTTATATCATCGTTTATTCCTCATCATCCTCAGGATTTGAGGTCTGCCTTTGCGCCTTGAGCATCATATCCTTGACCTTCATAAGTCTTGTGGTATTTCCACGCTCGTTTTCGTCAAGCTTCATCTTGATAGACTTGATAGCCGCAAGATACTGAGGCATCATAATATACTCCAGCGCGTTTACTCGGCGGCGCGTCTTTTCTATCTCCTCCGCAAGAAGCTGAGCCTTCTTTTCAAGCTCTGCCATACGCAAAAGGTCGCCAAGTATTCCGTTCAGCTCACGTAGAGACACATCAAGCTCTCCCGATGTGAAAGCCAAGCCGTAATTAAAGCTCTCGGCTGCCGCATCCCCCGACGCCGTAAAGGCAAATTCGGGAACGGTAACGCTCATCATATTTCTATAAGAAACCTCAAGCTCACCCTCTTTTTTAGGAGATATAAGGGCTTCCTCTATCATCTTGGGATTTGACGAAGCGCTTGCCACCGAAAATCCGCGATAATATTTTTCCAGCGCGTCCTCCACTCGCTCGCGCAGTGCCTTATCCTCTCTTACTACCTCGAGAAACTGCTTCATCAGCTCGTCTCGCTTGTCCTTGAGAAGCTTATGTCCGCGGCGTGCCGTAGTATATCTGCCCTGAAGCTTTTTCATCTCCATTCGGGTAGGATTTACTCTTATCTCTGCCATTTTCGTCTGACCTTTCGTTTGTTTCTACTATCAGTTGCCCTTCCAGTATTTTTCAACGTACTCGGGCTTGATACGCTTCATCTCGCTCTTTGGAAGTATCGCCAAAAGCTCCCAGCCGAGGTCAAGAGTTTCCTCAATGCTTCTGTTCTCATAGAAGCCCTGATTGATATATCTTGCCTCAAACTCGTCGGCAAACTTGGCGTAAAGTCTGTCCATAGGAGTGAGCGCCGCCTCACCGAGAACCACCATAAGCTCCTTTGCCTCTTTACCTCTTGCGTAGCTTGAGAAGAGCTGGTTCATCGTGCCCGCGTGGTCCTCACGTGTCTTGCCGTCGCCAATTCCCTTATCTTTAAGTCTTGACAGTGAAGGAAGCACGTCAACGGGAGGCAGGTATCCCTTACGATACATCTCACGTGAGAGGATTATCTGACCCTCGGTGATATATCCCGTAAGGTCGGGGATGGGGTGAGTCTTGTCATCCTCGGGCATAGTCAGTATGGGTATCATAGTGATAGAGCCCTCGGAGCCCATCTTTCTTCCCGCTCTCTCATACATTGTAGCAAGGTCAGTGTAAAGATATCCGGGATAACCGCGGCGTCCGGGAACCTCTTTACGGGCGGCAGACACCTCACGGAGAGCCTCGGCGTAGTTGGTGATGTCGGTCATTATTACCAGCACGTGCATATCGCACTCAAACGCCAGATATTCAGCCGCCGTCAGCGCCATACGTGGGGTGGATATTCTCTCGATAGCGGGGTCGGACGCAAGGTTTATGAAGAGCACCGTACGGTCGATTGCTCCCGTCTTTTTAAAGTCGGAGATAAAGAAGTCCGCCTCCTCAAAGGTAATACCCACAGCGGCAAATACAACGGCAAACTTTGAGTCGGAGTTACGAACCTTAGCCTGTCTTGCTATCTGCGCCGCAAGGTTTGCGTGGGGTAGTCCCGAGCCTGAGAATATAGGCAGCTTCTGTCCTCTTACAAGCGTATTAAGTCCGTCTATGGTGGATACGCCCGTCTGGATAAACTCTGAGGGGTAGTATCTCGCCGCGGGATTTATAGGCGTTCCGTTAATATCAAGGCTCTTTTCGGGTATAAGCTTCGCGCCGTCGTCGATAGGCTCACCCATTCCGTTAAATACACGTCCCAGCATATTCTGGGATACGGGCAGCTCAACTCCGTGTCCAGTAAATCTCACCTTACTGTTAGCAAGATTAAGCCCCGCACTGGATTCAAAGAGCTGTACCAGCACGTCCCTTCCGTTGACCTCAAGAACTCTGCAACGGCGAACGTCACCGTTTGGAAGCTCTATCTCGCCAAGCTCATCGTATTTAACGCCCTCCACCTGCTTTACAAGCATCAAAGGACCTGCTACTTCTTCAATCGTTCTGTATTCTCTAATCATTTTGCAGTTCCTCCGTTATCAAGCGTTAGCATCTGCTACCAGAGCATCGAGCTCTGCCGAGAGCTGTTCGTCTATCTCTTTATATACTCTCTTATAATCGGCAAAGGGCACCGATTTAGCGCGTCCTATTCTCTCTCTTACGGGGAGAGTAGCTATCTTATCTATATTCGCGCCATCCGCCACAGCCTTGCTCGCCTTATCTCCGTAGGAGAATATAAGCTCTATGAGCGCCGCCTGCTTCTCGAGCTCGGTGTAGCTGTCGTTGTCCTCAAATGCGCTCTGCTGTAAGAAGTCCTCGCGTATGGACTGAGCAAGCTCAAGGGTCATTCTGTCCTCAGCTGAAAGCGCGTCCATACCGACAAGCTTTACTATCTCCTGAAGGTCGTTCTCCTCCTGAAGGATTTTCAGCAGTCTGCCCGTGTTCTCCATCCAGGACTTTGAAACGTTCTCACCGAACCAATCGCTAAGTCTGTCGCGGTAGAGCGAATAGGAGTTGAGCCAGTTTATTGCGGGGAAATGTCGTCTGTAAGCCAGCGATGCATCAAGTCCCCAGAACACCTTTACTATACGGAGCGTTGCCTGAGTAACGGGCTCGGAGATATCTCCGCCCTGAGGCGATACCGCACCGATAGCCGAGAGTGCGCCCTGTCTTGCATCAGAGCCAAGGCATACTACCTTACCCGCTCTCTCGTAGAACTGAGCCAGACGGCTGGTAAGATATGCGGGATATCCCTCCTCACCGGGCATCTCCTCAAGACGGCCCGACATCTCACGCAAAGCCTCTGCCCAACGGGAGGTAGAGTCTGCGATAACCGCTACCGAGTAGCCCATATCGCGGTAATATTCCGCAATGGTAATACCCGTATATATTGAAGCCTCACGCGCCGCAACGGGCATATCCGAGGTATTCGCGATAAGAACGGTACGCTCCATAAGCGACCTTCCCGTGCGGGGGTCGGTAAGCTCGGGGAACTCACGAAGAACGTCGGTCATCTCATTTCCGCGCTCTCCGCAGCCTATATAGACCACAAGGTCAACGTCGCTCCACTTTGCCAGCTGATGCTGAACAACAGTCTTACCCGAGCCGAAGGGACCGGGAACGCAAGCCGTTCCTCCCTTTGCGATGGGGAAAAGAGCGTCTATAACTCTCTGTCCCGATATCATAGGCTCAACGGGAGGAAGCTTCTGCGCGTAGGGACGCGACACACGTACGGGCCACTTCTGCATCAGAGTGATATCCTCCATAGTGCCATCGTCGTACTTTATTTTTCCTATGCGGTCGGTAACCTTAAAATCTCCCGTGCGGAGCTCTACTACCGTTCCATCCTTTCCGGGGGGTACCATTATCTTGTGAGTAATGACCTCAGTCTCCTGAACAATTCCGAGAACGTCGCCTGCCTTTACTCTGTCGCCAAACTCCTTCCCTGCCTCAAAGTGCCAGAGCTTCTGTCTGTCAAGAGCGGGCTCATCGATACCCTTGGTGATATTCGAACCGCAACGGACACGCATTGCCTCCAGCGGTCTTTGTATTCCATCGTAAATATTCGTAAGCAGACCGGGACCCAGCTCTACCGAAAGAGGCGCTCCCGTAGAAACTACCTTATCCCCTCTTCCAAGACCCGCGGTCTCCTCGTAGACCTGAATAGACGCCTTGTCGCCGTGCATCTCGATTATCTCACCGATAAGCTGCTTCTCGCCTACTCTTACCACGTCAAACATATTCGCTTCACGCATTCCCTGCGCTATGACCAAAGGTCCCGAGACCTTAAGTATTTTTCCTTCAACCATTACTGTGCCTCCAAACGCCAGATGGCGCTATTAGATTTTTTATTCTTCGTTCTTAAAGAGGATATCCGCGCCTACCGCGCGCTCTACGGCGCTCTTGATGCTCGCCATTCCGTAGCCCGTGCTTCCGCTACCGCCGGGAATAACCGTAATTGCGGGAAGCGGCGCGTCCTTATATCTCGCCATATCCTCTTGTATCTCAAGCGCAAAGCTCTCTGTTATGAATATGACCGCATACTCACCGGTTTTCACAAGCTCATGGAGCTTGTCCGCGGCATCCTCGCCCGTACTGACCTCGTGTACCGCAAAGCCGAGAGCCATAAATCCAAGCACGCTGTCGCGGTCGCCTATTATTCCTATCTTATACATAGCACTCCCTCAACCTTTCGCGAATTATATCCGAGGAAAGTCCCGCTTCCTTGCCCGCAAGCACTATCCTGATATTCTTCACCTCATATTCCAAGGCAAAGATATATCCGATAGCCACCTCCGCGCCGAAGGGCGCATATTTTGCCTCCTTGGCAATCGATACCCACATATCGTCAGCCGCCTTTTCAAGTCTTCCCAGAGATGCCTCCGAGGAGATAAGCTCGGCAAAAGCGGAGTAAGCGCTGTAAGCTATTGCCTCACAAAGCCTATCCTCACCTGCCGAGACAGCACCGCAAAGAGTCTCCTTATCAAGAGAGCCTCCGTCTACGTATACCTCCGCAAACAGAGCCTCAGCCTGCGCTCCCAGCTTCATTCGGATAAGGCGCACCGCCATCATTATATTGACCAAATCTATCTTAGTCAGCACCAGTTTCTCGGCAAGCGGAACTCCGCTCTCTTTAGCGGACACGAGCATATCGGCGAATGCCGCTCTGTCTATGAGAAAATCCACCTTCTGCGGATTTGCGGTAGCGGCAAAGGCTTCCTCCGCCTCGGCTATGGCTCTCGCCATATTTTCGGGGAACGCCGAGTAATCCTTGTCGAGATAAGCCCGCTTGGTGTCAGCAACGCTTACGCTGCCAAGCTCAAGAAGCATACTCTCCTCCGAAACACCCGCCGCGCCGCATTTTATCAGCGCCTTTATATTGTTACAGTCGTACTGGTATTTCAAAAAGTCTACCGCCCCGCTGCATTCCATCTCGCCCACGGCACTAAAGCCCTCCTTAAGGACACCTAAGAGCGTATCCTCTCTTGAAAGCTTTCCGTCAGCGCCGTATACCGCCTCGAAGCCGAATTCACCTAAAGAGCCCAGCACCGCGTCCGCGCTCTGCGCGTCCGCAAGTCTTGCTATCTGCTCTGCCGTTGCTATTCTCGTCTCCATAGAGCGTATCCGCGCGGAGCTGTACATATATTCGGTTGCATTATAGCCTTTAGCCATTTTCATTATCAACCTTTCTGTTTTTTAGGGAAATAATATCTTTGCTACCTTTGCTTCAAGAGCGGGGCGGAGCTGAGCAACGAGAGAGCGCACAGAGCTGTTTATCTCCACGGCGCCTACTCTTACGATAAGTCCTCCCTCTATATCGGCAGTATCCTTGCAAAGAACTACGCGCGACGCTATGTCGCCCATATCCTTGCCTACTATTCTTCTCTTGAAGTTGCTTATAAGAGCCTCTCCGTGATGCTCTCGGTCCTTGGGATTAAGCATTATCTCATAGATACGCTCGCCCTCGCCCTCATCACCGTATATCTCATCTCTCGTCTGCTCAGCCTCCCATTCGGCTGTCATAAGAGCGGTGAGCAAGCCCACAAGAAGCTCCATCCGCTCGCCGCCGTTAAGAGCCGCAAGCTCCTTTTCGGCTATCTCAAACGCCCTGTCTATCATCTCTCCCTGAGTTTTGAGCAAAAGATTTTTACGCATGGTAGTCTCTTCCGCGCGTGTTCTGGAGACTATCTGCGCCGCCTCGTTCTTAGCCTCGGCATTAAGAGCGTTTACCGCTGTATCAGCCTTTGCCTTGTACTCGGCGTTTATGCGCGCGCATTCGACATCGGCATCCGCAAGCCTTGCCGCCGCTTCGCGCCTTGCCTCGTCCAGAATTTTATCTGTTATCTTGCTAAGTCCTGTCATTACGCCTCCTGTACCGCTGTTTGCGGCTTATGTTTTTCGTTTTACTCTAAATTAAGCGAAGAGAACCATAAGGAGCGATACGAGAACCGCGAATATAGCATAGGTCTCAACGAGAGCCGCAGAGGTAATAGCCTTACCTACCTCCTTGGGACGCTTAGCGAGAAGCGAGATACCGGCAGCGGCAACTCTTCCCTGCTTTATTGCCGAATAGTAGCCCACGATAGCTATGGGGAGTCCCGCCAAAAGATAGTACATACCCTGTGCTACCGTCAGAGTAGCGGGCGCACCGCTGAGTATTCCCATTTTAAATATTATAAGGAACGCGGTTATAAGACCGTAAATTCCCTGCGTACCGGGAAGAGCCTGAAGTATAAGAGTTTTTCCGAACTTAGAGGGATCCTCTGCTAAAAGACCTGAAGCAGCTTCACCCACAAGACCAACTCCCCTTGCACTTCCCATACCCGAAAGTATGACCGCGAGAGCCGCGCCTATAAGCGCAAGAGTATTTCCTGTAAAGATAATAGACAAAAATTCGCTGAATGACATTTTGATTTCTCCTTTGATATTTTTTATTTTAAGATTCTATAGAGTTTATTGATTTATTTCCTGAGAAAACTTTTCAGAAGGCACCGCAGGCTCAAAGGGTATTCCTCCATCCTCGTAAAACTTACCGAAAAATTCTATATATTGAAGCCTTGACGTGTGTACGAAGGTACCCAGAACGTTTATGGCAAGGTTGAGCAGATGTCCTACGGCAAACGCCACGACCAGCGCAATAAAGCCAAACACCGTAGCTCCTCCCATAGTGCCGAGAATGTTTACTACCTGTCCGATTATTCCCGCCGCAAGTCCAAGCGCCAGAATTCTGGAATAGGACAGCAGGTCGGCTGCGTAATTTATAAGGTCGTAAAGTCCGAGCAGACCCTTGAGCAGCTTCATAACTATATTTTTTTCGCTCCGTCCGTGGGTAAGAACTATAACAGCCACCGCGGCTAAGGTCACCCAAAGCCCCACAGAGGGCATAAATAACAGCAACGAAATTCCGCCGAAGAGCAGCCAGTACGCTCCGATATCAAGTATAGCGTCAAGCACGTGTCCGTCCTTGCAAAGCACGTAGAACTGGACCGCCATTCCCGCGATAAGGTGTACCGCACCGACTCCCAAGGAGAGAAGCAGGAATCCCATAGGATTTTGCAACGGGTCAAAAAGCAGCGCCACGTTAGCGCCAGTCGCGCCCATAAGCGCGAGATTGGGAAGCTGTTCCTCGGGTATGCCCATCATATTTCGCATAATCGCAAGCGGCAGGTCACCAAAATAAGCCCCGAATAGCACACCGAAAATTATACACGAAAATCCGCAGTACCCAAACATTTTAAGAAATCTTTGCATTCCCTCTGCGGGGTGCAAAAATTTCACCGCTCCAAAGCAGGCAAGCACAAGGATAATTCCGTAGCCCGCGTCGGCAAACATTATGCCGAAGATAATGAAGTAGAATATACTCATTATGAACGTGGGGTCAAATCTTCCGTAGAGCGGATAGGAATACATTCCAAGCACCCACTCGAAGTTCGTGGCAAAGCCGTTGTTCTCCAGCAGTATGGGAGGTATCTCCTCACCCTCGGGCTCGCTTATTTCGTAAGCGCACTCGAAGCCCTCAAGAAATCCTTCCACCGCCGCCTCGCGTCTTGCGGGTATCCAGCCCTTTATAACAGCAACGCTGTCGGTAGCCGCAAGCTTGAGCTTTTGCTCTACCGACACAAGCTCGGTGGCTTCCATATCGTAAAGCACCTCAAGAGCGTCTACGCGCTTTGCCAATTCGACAAGCCTTGCCTTGAGCGTTTCACTTTCAGCAGAAAGTGACTTGAGCCGCTTACGGGCGTCACCGATACACTCGGTCGCTGTCATTTCGCTACCCGCGAAGGATGCGCGGAGAAATCCGTAGGAGCTGAGCAGAGCGCTTACTCCCGCGCTGTCGCTCTTATGGCAGAAGAATACGGCGTATATGCCGTTCTTATCGCTTCTGAGTATCTGCGCGATAGCTCCCTCCTTGTAAAGTGCCTTACCGCACACATCAAGGTCTGTGGCAGGGGGCAGCACTCCAAGGAAGCAGTCGGAGCTGTCGGTGCCCGAAAATCCCAGAGGCATATCGTATTCTACGTATGGCTCTGCCGCGGCAATATCCGCCTCGCACTTTGCCCTCTCGGCTTTAATGGCATTAAGCCTGTCCTCGGCTGAGAGTGCCTCCTTCACAGTCCGTCTTGACCTTTCGGCGTGTCCTTTTTTTACGAACGCCTCGGTATCCACCTCTGTTTTTTGCGGGAACAGCCCCTTGCTCCTCTTTACGAAGGGATCAAGCAGATTTATGGCTCTTCCGATATCCGAGATATCAGATTCAAGCTCAAGCCTGCGCGCGTCGCAGTTTATTCTCGCGAGAGAAAGCTCCTCTATCGAGTGCTCCTCGTGCTGAGATATCTCCACGCAACGCAGCTTGATAAGCCTTCTCACCAGCTCGTCCAGCCGTTCCTTATGGGCGAACACCGTAAGCCTTTTCATTCTGCTTACTGACATTGTTCCTTCACTCCCGCAATGATAGTTCTGACCGCCTCTCTCATATTGAAATCAGCCGTCTCCTGCATAGCCTTTGCCTCCAGAAGAGCCTCTTCCTCGGCGCTTTTCAACACCTCTTCCGCTCTGCTCTTAGCTATGTCAAGCTTTTCCCTGTTTTGTCTCTGCGCCTTTTCCTCTGACCTTTGACAGAGCTTTTTCCCTTCTGCCTCGGCAGTGCGGATACGCGCCTTCGCCTCTTCCTGCGCATCGCTCCTTATTTTCTGAGCCTGCGCCTCGGCATCCCTTATTTTTTCAATTATTTCTCTTGACAAAATCCCATCGCCTCCGTATCAACATTTAGCATTGTTTTGTCTTTTTCCGCTTTTCCCAAGCGAAAATATATTATATCTATTATATCATATTTATAATATATCTTCAAGACATTTTTGTAAAAAACAGTATATTATTACAAAACTTTTCATTTTTAGGCTCGTTTATATGAAAAATATGTCAATTCGGGCATCCTTCAGACTTTTAACCTCCCCCTTGTATACAAATATACCGTCATCCCCCCTGTATCGGGACCTTTCTCGCTTCGCATATTTGCGCAGCAGCAGCTTAGGGGGAATCATACACTGCTCGGTCACGCTCCACGTAAGCGGTCTTACGTAGCCCGCAATCTCGGTTCTCCCTCTTAAAAGGCGCACGCGCATCAAAACAGAAACAAGCTCCGCATCCTCGTGACACACTCTGCATAAGAGCTCATAGAAAAGTCTTTCACCTTTGTTGGTTTCAACACAGTCGCAAATCCGCTTCCCGCAAAAGTCCTCACATTCCTTGCCTATCCTTTTGTAAAACGCATTTATCCTTTCAGCTCCGCTTATAACGGGAACACTTATCTTATACCGCAAGCGCTCGTTGCCCCCGTCATATACTCTGCCTTTTTTTATATCGTATTCAACACTCATAAAAAAACCTCCGGCGATATCTATTTTAAGCATATCGCCGAAGGCATAAAAATATTACGTCTAATTCACAGCCGCAGGGTCGGTGGAAAACATATTCTCCACCTCACCTCGCAATGCAGGATGCTTCGAAAGGTCGGTGTCCTCCCCTATCAGCCTCTTTGCTTCACTGAAGGCAAGGCTCATCAGCCCCGTATCGTCACACAGCTCAGCCAATCTGAATTTTACTCCTCCGCTCTGACGCACCGAGCCGCGGGCGCCGTTTCTGAGAAAATCACCCGGACCCCTCATAGCAAGGTCCTTTTCGGCTATGCTGTATCCGTCGTAAGAGCTTTTCAAGGTAAGCAAGCGCTCCTTTGCGCTACCCTCGGTATTTATATCCTCGGAAACCAGTATGCAGTAGGATTTTCTCTCTCCCCTTCCCACACGTCCGCGAAGCTGATGCAGCTGCGACAGCCCGAAGCGCTCGGCGTTCTCAACTATCATAAGCGAAGCGCGAGGCACATTAACCCCCACCTCTATGACCGTAGTGGAAACCAAAATATGGGTTTCTCCCGACACAAAAGCCTTCATTTTCTTCTCTTTTTCACGGCTGCTTAGCTTACCGTGAAGAAAATCGACCTTAAATTCGGGGAATTCCTCTTCAAGCTCCGCAGAAAATTTTACAGCAGATTTCAGAGGAGCGCGAGGTCTGTCATCGTCAAGTCGGCAGAGCAGGTCGCCCTCTGTTCCCACGCTCTCCATAAGCAGGTCTGCCTGCTCCTCCTCGGAGCTCTCGTCAACCGAGGGGCACACCACGTAAACCTGACCGCCGCTCTCAATCTGCTTTCTTATAAAGCCGTTGAGCCTTTGTCGGTAGCTGTCGTCCACCGCAAAGGTATCCACCCTCTGGCGTCCTGGGGGTATCTCGTCTATCACCGAGATATCGAGATCGCCGTAAAGAGCCAACGCCAAGGAGCGGGGTATAGGGGTAGCGCTCATAACCAGCGTATGCGCCATAGGATTTTTTCTTGCCAACGCCGCTCTCTGGTCAACCCCGAAGCGGTGCTGCTCATCCACTACCGCAAGTCCGAGGGAATAGAAGTCAACGCCCGCCGAAAGAAGCGCGTGCGTGCCTATGACCACGTCTATCCTGTCCTCGCACTCCGAGGACAGTGCCGCGTATATTCTGCGCTTTTCCGCCGCGGGAGTAGCTCCTACCAAGAGAGCCGCGCGAAGCCCGAGCCTTGCGAAAATCTCACTGAGTGACTCATAATGCTGTCTGGCAAGTATCTCGGTAGGCACCATAAGCGCCGCCTGATGACCGCTTTGCACGGCAAAAAGTATAGCCGCGGCGGCACAGACCGTCTTTCCGCTGCCTACGTCGCCTATGACCATACGGCACATAAGCATATCCCTTGCCATATCCGCCCGTATCTCCTCTATTACTCGGCTCTGTGCCCCCGTAAGCTTGTATGGCAGTACGCCAAGAAGAGGCTGTACGTCTCCGCCGGCGCAAGGAAAGGCGGGAGAACGCCTGTTCTTCTCCCCCGATATTGTAAGCCCCAAGGCGAAATTGAAAAACTCGTCAAATATAAGGCGTTTTTTTGCCGAAGCCAACGCCGCAAAATCCTTTGGAGCGTGTATATTACGTATAGCATAGGAGCGTAGGCACAGTCCGTTTCTCCGCCTTATTTCCTCGGGAAGAGGGTCCTCTGCATCCTCAGCTACCGACGCAAGGGTCAGAGCCGCCCGAATATCCTTTGCTATCTGCTTCCCCGTTATGCCCTCGGTCAGGGGATACACGGGTATAAGCTCGGGAAGCTCGGCATCCTCGCTCCACGCCTCGTATGCGGGAGAGGTCATAACGTATCTTCCCGCCTTATACTCCACCTTACCGTAAAAGCGGAAGGTGCTGCCCACCGTAAAGGTAGCCTTCAGGTATTCCTGATTAAAAAAGGTGATATCGCACACCGCGCTGTCGTCATAGGCGCGAAACTTGGTCAGCGTCATACGCCCCTTTACACGCACACTCTTGGGCTCGGTCGCTACCGTAAGCAGATAGGCGCTCTTCGTGAGTCCGTCTCCTTCGGTCAACAGCTTTATATTTCCTCTGTCCTCGTAGCCTCTCGGGTAATGGAGAAGCAGGTCGCCTACCGTTTTTATTCCCATAGCCGCATATCTTGATGCCCGCACATCACCTACGCCGTACAGCTTTTTTACATCGGTACCGAAAACACGCATATCCGAACCTCCCTTCACGCATTTTATATATTATACACCAAGCCCTCGGGCTATGTCAATAAAATTACCCTACAAACAAAAGGTATATAAATTTGTTATATTTCACCAAATTTTTGATTAACCGCTTTTTCTTATTGACAAGCACACGGAAGTGTAGTATAATGTAGGATAGAAAAAAATATTTTGCGGACCGGAGGTTAGCAATGAAAAAAATCTTAGCACTTATATTGGCAGCTTTGCTTATATTCTGTATGGTAGCTTGCTCTAAAAAGGAAGAGGAAGAGACCGGAGACGATGATAATAAATCTCAGGCAGAGAGCACCGTAAAGACCGACGCGGGAACCTTTGAATACGGCACTAACGAGGAGGGCGACTACGAAATAACCGCTTTTTCTCCCGCAGCCCTTGACCCCGTAGAGCTTACACTTCCCAAGGAAACCGATGACGGAAGAGATATCGTGGGAATTTCGTCTGACGCCTTCAAGACCCGTCTTACGGTAAAATCAGTGGCTATTCCCGAAACCTACCTGTACATAGGCGACTATGCGTTTTACGGATGTGATAATTTGGAAAAGGTTACTATGGCTGACAGCGTTACCGAAATAGGTCAGGGCGCGTTCCAGAACTGCCCTAAGCTGGCGACCCTTACCCTTTCTAAGGGCATAGTCACAGTATCCGAGGATGCGTTCAGAGGCTGTGCGGCAATAACCGAGGTTGACCTTTCGGGCGCGGCACAGGTTATTGAACAGGGTGCCTTCTTTGGATGCGCAGAGCTTACAAAGATAACTATATCGGACAAGATAAATTACGTTTCGGCATACGCCTTCAGCAACGCTGACAAGATTACTTATACCGTTGCGGACGGCGCTAAGTACCTTGGAAACGCGGAAAATCCCTATCTCGTATTGGTGTGCGCGGAGGACCTTGACGTTGAGACCTGCAAGGTAAACGATAAGACCAAGCTCATAGCAGACAGAGCCTTTGCTTACTGCTCTTACCTCGACAGGATAGAGCTGGGTGATGCGGTCACCGTAATAAACGGTACCTGCTTTGAGAACGACCCCGCCTTTGACAAATCCTTCGGAGCAAACGAGATACCTCAGGTAGACATCACCTTTAACGAGTATGAAAACGGACGCTACCTTGGAACAGACTCCAATCCCTATATGGTCCTCGTGTATATCATTGCTACCAATGACGACGACTTCAAGCTTCACAAGGATACCAAGATAATCACGGACACAGCCTTTGAGGGCTCAAAGATAGAGGATATCAGCTTCGAAGGAACCGAGGAGCAGTGGAAGGCTATAATAAAGAGCGAAAACTGGAATCACGACAAGATTATAAACGTTCTTTGGGCACAGCCTGCGGCAAACTGATAAAAAGATATAAAACGGAGAGTGTTAAACTCTCCGTTTTATTTATTGTTTAAGCTTAAACTCAAAGCGTTGCTTTATCTCCACATACAGTCTATCATCACGCAAGGGGTGGAGCATCGCCACGACATTCTCGCCTTCCTCGTCGAAGCAGCAGAATATTCCCTTGTCATTTCCCGCGCGTGTCCACTGGAGCTGTTCTCTCGACAAGCAAAGAGGAATATCCGAAGAAAATCTTATCTCAACGAAGGCCGCGGAACGCTCCGACCTTATACTAAGCGCCGCGCTTCTTGTGGGTGAGCACCGCCTTGCTACCATAAGCATATTAAGAACAAACGCTGTAAAAAGCGGGAAGTCGGTCTTTGAATAAGCCTCACCCTCCAAGGATTCAAGCTCTATGGGACATCCCGTAAACATGGACAGCGCCGCGCATTGCTCCGCCAATATTCTTCTCCGCTCGGCTTCATCGTGGCAATCCTCAAGACGGTATATATCACAAAAGCACTTTCTTATTTCCTCGACCAATCCAAAAAAGGCTTCTCTCTTTTCATTAAGCCGTGCCGACATTCTGGCACAGCCAAAATCTATATGTCGCGACACCTCAAAAAGCTCGGGGGCATCCTTTATAAATCTTAGCAGCTCCTTTGGCGATATATAAGGACGCATAGCAACGCAAAGCGTGGCTGAGGGAAAAAGCGACGGAGATACTATCCAAAGCTCTCTTTCATTTCCCGTGACAAGCAATCTCTCGGTATAGGACATAGCAAACTCTCTCAGCTCTCTTCTCTGCTCCACCGAGAGTATATCAACATTTATCCGCTCTCCCGCTATGGCACCCGTAGATATCAAGGACACCTCGGGTGCAAGGGATAATATGGCGTGTGCCGATATAAATCTTTTTTTCATAACCGCGGCTTGAGAATAACCTATTTCCAAACGCTCAAAGCAGCCTTTTTCTTCAATTCCCTGTTTTGTCAATTCTTCTCTTTTCATCCTTCTTCAAAAATACTTTTATCTAATTATAAGTTTTTTACAGAAAATTGTCAAGTATGCCTTGAATATTCCTTGACAAACCGGTTTGAAAATGCTATAATTTCTGTGAAAATAAACCAAAGGAGCACTGCAATGAAAGTAACAGTCTGGAATGAAAATCAACACGAAAAATCCATACCTAAGGTTTGTGAGCTTTATCCCGGAGGCATACACGCGTATATAGCCGGCTTCCTTAAGGCTGATGACGTTGAAGTAAGAACAGCAACCCTTGACGATGAGGAATGCGGTCTTACCGACGAGGTACTCAGGGATACCGACGTCCTTATCTGGTGGGGTCATATGGCACACAACAGAGTACCCGATGAAATAGTTGAACGTGTAAAAAGCTACGTTCTTTCGGGAATGGGTCTTGTAGTTCTCCATTCGGGACATCACTCCAAGATATTTAAGGCTCTTATGGGTACGACCTGTAACCTCAAGTGGCGCGACGACGCCAGAGAACGTGTCTGGACTGTTGCTCCCAATCACCCCATAGCAGCCGGCATACCCGAATCCTTCGTTCTTGAGCCCGAGGAGATGTACGGTGAGCCCTTCGGAATTCCCGAGCCTCAGGAAACCGTCTTTATGGGATGGTTCAACGGCGGCGAGGTCTTCAGAAGCGGTTGCACGTGGGTTCGCGGAAACGGCAAGATATTCTACTTCCAGCCAGGTCACGAGACCAACCCATCCTTTAGGAACGAGCACGTTCAGAGAATAATCAAGAACGGTGTAAGATGGGCTTGTCCCGTAAACAAGAACATTCCTCTTGTTTGCCCTCACGTTGAGCCCGTTGAAAATGTTTAAGGAGAGATTTATTATGTCAACCAATATACTTCGCGGCAAGACCATAGTGGCTATCGGTGACTCGCTTTTTCACGGTAATAAAGACTGTCAAGGTAACACCTGGCTTGAGATGATGGCGCGACGAAATGAAATGACCCTTTACAATTACGGTCAAAACGGCAATACAGTAGCAGTACAGCACCTTGAGCAGCAGCCTCTGCCCCCTATGTGCGTCCGCTATGCCGATATGGCTGACGATGCTGATTACGTGGTAGTGCTTGGGGGCGCTAATGATAAGCGTCTGCACGTGCCCCTTGGAGGCATCACTTCCTCTTCTCCAGAAACCTTTTGCGGTGCGCTTAACGGACTCATTGCGGGTATTACCGAAAAGTACCCCAAGGCACGTATACTGTTTATGACAAACTATAACCGTTGGCCCACAAAAAACGAAATCGGGCTGTCGGATATCGACTATGTCGAAGCTATGAAGCAGGTATGTGCCGAGTGGTCTATCCCCTGCTTTGACAATTACCACAACTGCGGTATCTCCTTCCAAAACCCCGCCCATTCCGCGTGGATGGATGAAGGCGTTGTCCGCGGTGACGGTCCCAACCGCCATTTCTCCTCCGAGGCATATGAGTGGTTATCCTACAAGTACGAGGCTATACTCTCATCCATCTGACAAAAGAAGCATAGAAAAGTTTATTTACTTCCACTGAGCGAGGTATCACAACAGCAAAAGCCGATACGGAAAATTCCGTATCGGCTTTTGCTTCATTTAGAAAACTGCTCTGACCTCTTCGCTTCTTATTTTAGAAATAAACTCTTGTATTTACATCAAAATCCTTGTACACCTCGGACACGTTCCTGTCAAGAACTATCTCTATCACGCTCATTATAGGCGCGCGTTTGCCCGAAAATTCAAGATCCAGCTTCCCGTTTTTAACCGAATACTTTATTTCGTCACCCGAGCGCGATATCACGTCTATGACCTCCGCTCCGCAAAGGGGCAATGAAAGCTTGGGACTTGCATCCTCCTTTATAAAGGCATATATCTTATTGTCCTTATGGTTAAATCCGCCTATCTCCTTGCGGTTTTTGAAGGGACCGCAACGAGTACCGTAAATGGTATCTCCGTATTTGTCCATCCATTCGCCGACCTCAAGAAGCCTTGCCTCGTGAGTAGGGTCAAGAGAGCCATCCCCTCTGGGGGGAATGTTAAAGAGAAGATTTCCACCGCCCGTTACGACCTCGACCAACAGATATATTATCTCCTTGAGCGACATTATCTTCTTGTCAGGAATCCATCCCCACGTGGCATCGTTAAATATAGTATAGCAGGTTTCCCACGGACGCTCGGCGTCAAAATCTCCCACTATTCCCTCGGGTGTGGTATAATCGCCCAAGCGGCGCATACCGTAGCGATTGTTGACGACTATGTGCGGCTGAAGCGAACGCACCATCTCGTGCATCTCGTACTCTCCCCAGAATTCGGGAATCATAACCTTTTTGTAGGAGGATTCCTCGTCGTCGTAGGAGATGTTCCATTTATTGAGGTTATATCCTCTTGCAAGCCAGTCATCCTCTCCGCCGTCGAACCAGAGAATATCTATATTGCCGTAATTTTCCATAAGCTCACGCACTTGTGCAAAGCACTGCTCGCGCATAGCCTCGGCACTCTTGCGGTACATACGGGGAAAGAAATACCCCTCAAAGCGCCAATCCAATGGCGAGTAATAAAATCCAACCGCAAGACCCGCGTTTCGGCAGGCATCGGCGTATTCTCTAACCAAATCGCGCTTTGCGGGGGTATTCATTACCGTAAAATCTCGGTATGAGCACTTACTGTCATAAAGCGCAAAGCCGTCGTGATGGCGAGTGGTAAAGACCATATATTTCATTCCCGCCTTTTTTGCAAGCTGGGCATAATACGCAGCGTCAAAGTTTTCGGCACTAAATTGCTTTTCGGCTATCTCGGCGTAATCGTCCCTATCTATTGGCTCGTGATACATTACCCACTCGTTGATACGCGCTATGACCGAATACACACCGTAGTGTATAAACATTCCAAACTTATGATCTCTCCATTGGTCTATTCGCTCTTTGCTACCCATATTCAACTCTCCTTTAAGCTCCTGTAAGGCTTCTCTGTGAGCACGGGGGTCCTTTATCATCTGTTGAAGTATGACAGAAGCGGGAATAGACAGTATCTCGCATATTTTACGCACAGCACCTATATCTGGCAAAGTAAGGTTCTTTTCCCATTTTGATACCGCTTGCTTTGACACAAAAAGCTTTCCACCAAGCTCGGACTGTGTCATTCCCTGCTGCCGTCTGTATTCTCTGATTATTTCTCCTACACTTTTCATAAGCGACCTCCACGATTGCTGTGGTTAAATTCTATCATACAAAAAAATCCCTGTCAATGCTGTTATCGAAAACAAAAGTTGCCTATCCGTTGACAAAAAGGCGGAGAATTAACTTCTCCGCCTTTGGTCATATTATCTCGTCCTTATGGATATTCATCTTCTCATCATTGAATACGACTCGGGTCTTACCGTCCTCATAGAGGGTCAGTGCGCAACCGATAAAGGAATTTCCCTTCTCTTTATCAAATATAGGCTTTGAGCCGATTATAGCGGGACAGGGCTGACCCTGACCGTCAAACTCGCATCCGGGCATTGAAATTCCAACAAAATGATAATGTCCGTAAAGCAGAAGGTCGGGCTTGATATGCTCACGCATAAGCCTCGTCCACTCGCCGTAAAGCTCCTGCTCGATATCAAATGGGAATCTGTCTATATGCGTAAATCCGATGTGTGAAATTACAAGCTTGTACTTTACACCCTCAGCGTTGTACTCACTGTCGGCATTTTCAATGACGTTCTTTATAAATTCGGTCTCCTTGAGCCTGAAATTGTGGAAGCATATAGTTCCGCCGTACTCGTCGTTGGTATCGCTCTTATCCTCGCCGCAGTCAAGAAGAAGTCCCCAGACGCATCCCACGCGGAAGGTATAATAGGTCTTTCCGTTAAAAGTAGGAATATAATTGGGCATATCCTCGGCGTGAATTCCGCGGGTATCGTGATTTCCTCTTGCAAACACTACGGGGCAATGACCGCCCGTAACTCCCGCGGCTATCTCACAGATAGCGTTGAAGTTCTTTATATCGCCGCTGTGATTGGGAATATCGCCGTTAAGCACCAACAGGTCTATCTCTTCCCCGAAGAAGCGTCCTGCCGCCACTGGCTCTGCCACCAGATTGTGAGCATCGGAGATGTGATATACGTTTATATCCCCGCCCTCACTTACGGGACGGAAATCAACGGTAAGCTCGCGCTCGGGCTCGCTTGTGGGGAAATAAGGCTTACGCTCTATCATTTTCTTATAGACTACGGTATACTCCTTTGCCTCGTCAAGCACTGACATAGGAAGCTCTACCTTGTGCATATTGGTGTTAGAGCGAAGAATTCCGTTGCAGTCATCGTAAAAAATCTTATCTCCAACCTTGACCCACATTATGACCTCATCGTCAAAGGGCACGAAAATATTGTAATTTTTGCCCACAGCAAAAACGGTTGGATATGCAAGCATGTATTTTGGAAGCATAATTTTTCTCCTTGACACATTTATACCTTTAATCAATTATAGCATATTATGTTTTTATATGCAATAATAGGCAAGAAAAAATTTCAAAATCTCTTGACAAAAAATTTGCCTTGTGCTATAATTCAATAAACCGATGAAAAGGAGTAAGTAGCTTACGCCAACTTCATTCAGAGAGCCGCGGATGGTGGAATCGCGGTATGAAAGCCGTAATGCGAATGGACCTTTGAGGGCAATCGGAAAGAAAGCGCCGCTTTCGAGTATGTGCGACGGAGGACTTACCGTAAAAAGGTCTGCATATTTTAAGTATGCGCAAGAGGACATTATTTGTCAAGCAGGGTGGCACCGCAGGATCTTGGTCCTGTCCCGGCAAACAAGATTTGCGGGACGGACTTTTTTGTTTGCCCCGAACACAGTAGAACCGAAAGGAGACATATCATGTCACAAAAGATCCCCTACAAAATTTATCTTGAAGAAAGCGAAATGCCCCGCGAGTGGTATAACGTAAGAGCGGATATGAAGAAAAAGCCCGCTCCCCTTCTCAACCCCGAAACGCTTGAGCCTATGACGGCTGAGGAGCTCGCTCCCGTGTTCTGCGATGAGCTTATACGTCAAGAGCTTGACGATACCACGGCGTATTTCCCTATACCCGACGAGATAAGAGATTTCTATAAAATGTACCGTCCCGCTCCTCTCATAAGAGCTTATTGCCTTGAGGAGAAGATGCAGACCCCCGCTAAGATATACTACAAGTTCGAGGGTAACAACACCAGCGGAAGCCACAAGCTGAACTCGGCTATCGCTCAGGCGTACTACGCAAAGAATCAGGGACTCAAGGGCGTTACCACCGAAACGGGCGCGGGTCAATGGGGCACGGCTCTTTCAATGGCTTGCTCTTACCTTGGACTTGACTGCAAGGTATTTATGGTAAAATGCTCCTACGAGCAGAAGCCCTTCCGCCGCGAGGTAATGAGGACCTACGGCGCGTCGGTCACTCCCTCCCCCTCTATGGATACCGAGGTGGGAAGAAAGATACTCGCCGAGCACCCCGGCACCTCGGGAAGCCTTGGCTGCGCTATCTCGGAGGCTGTTGAGGTGGCGTCCAATACCGAAGGCTACAGATACGTTCTGGGCAGCGTGCTCAATCAGGTAGGTCTGCACCAGTCTATCATAGGTCTTGAGACCAAGATTGCTCTTGACAAATACGGTGAGAAGGCAGATATAATTATCGGCTGCGCAGGCGGCGGCTCTAACCTTGCGGGACTTATCGCTCCCTTTATGGGTGAGAAGCTTCGCGGCGAGGCAGATTACCGCTTCATCGCCGTTGAGCCTATGTCCTGCCCCAGCCTTACACGCGGAAAGTACGCCTACGACTACTGCGACACGGGCGCTGTCTGTCCCTTGGCTAAGATGTACACCTTGGGCAGCAACTTTATTCCCGCCGCAAGTCACGCAGGGGGACTTCGCTATCACGGAATGAGCCCCGTGCTCTCCGAGCTTTACGACCAAGGACTTATGGAGGCGGTATCCGTAGAGCAGACCGCGGTATTCGCCGCGGCTGAGTATTTCGCAAGAGTTGAGGGTATACTCCCCGCTCCCGAGAGCAGCCACGCTATAAAGGTAGCCATGGACGAGGCACTAAAGTGCAAGGAAACGGGCGAGGAAAAGACCATCGTCTTCGGTCTGACAGGTACGGGCTACTTCGATATGTTCTCTTACGAGAAATTCCACGACGGAAAGATGAACGACTACCGTCCCACCGACGAGGAGCTTGAGGCAAGCTTCAAGAGATTGCCTAAGGTCGATTAAAAAATATATCCATAAACATACGAATCGGCAGAGGAATTGTTCCTCTGCCGATTCTTCTTTTACATATTATGATGCTTTTTTCTGCTCTTATGCTCAAGCAGCTTGCGCGCCTCCTCGCGGGCACTGACCTTTTCCTCGGGACGTATCTCTCCCGCCTTCTGCAAGGATATCTTTGTGAGCATAGGTCCTACTATCTCGTATATGAGCACCGCAAAGAGCGTGATATTGGCTACTATCTTTCCCTCGGGTCCGAGAGTCTCTGCCTTGATTGCCATTCCAAGCGCCACTCCCGCCTGAGGCAGAAGGGTTATTCCAAGGTATTTAACTATATTCTTGTCGCATCCCGTAGCCTTAGCGCTGATATACGATCCGCCGTATTTGCCCGCGGAACGCGCCAGAATATAAACAAGACCTATAACAACTATGGCAAGGTCGGTAAATACCGAGAGCTCAAGCTCCGCTCCGCTTAATACGAAGAAAAGCACCAGAAGAGGCGCAGACCACCTCTCTACCCTTTCCATAAGCTCCTCGGAGAAGTCGCACTCGTTGCAGAACATTGTTCCCAGCATCATGCATACCAGCAAGGAGGAGAAGGCAATATGGATACCGCCTACCTCGAACTTCATCATCGAAAGAGCCACGGTGATAAATATGAACGCCACCGACATAGAAAGTCGCTTTGAGCGCGAATGGAAGAACTTTTCAAAGAATGTGAACAGATGTCCCATTATTGCGCCCAGCAGGAGCGAGAGCACCACCTCAAGGAGAGGCTCGACTATTATAGATACCATATCTATGGGTCCCGCGATGACCGCCTTTGCCACGCCGAAGGATATAGCAAAGAGCACAAGTCCCACCGCGTCGTCAAGAGCAACTATGGGAAGAAGTATATCGGTAAGGGGTCCCTTTGCCTTGTACTGACGTACTACCATAAGCGTTGCCGCGGGAGCTGTTGCCGACGCTACCGCTCCAAGCACGATAGCCGCGGGAAGAGGAAGCTTGTCGGGCATCATAAAGTGTATTCCTATAAGCACCGCGTCAACCAAAAGGGTTGCAACCACAGCCTGAACTATGCCGATCACCGTCGCCTGACGTCCCGTTTTCTTCAAGTGGGAAAGACGAAATTCGTTTCCTATGGAAAAGGCTATAAAGCCAAGGGCTACGTCGGCTATGAGCGAAAGCCCCTCGACCTGAGCCATGCTGTTAAAGCCCAAGCCCTCTATATTAAGCGCTCCCAGAAAATACGGTCCCACCAGAATTCCCGCAACGAGATACGCGGTAACCGCAGGAAGCTTTACAAGCTTAGCAAGCCTTGAAAGCATAAGACCCGCAAAGAGCGCCACCGACAGTGTAAGTAATAACTGCATGATTTTTCTCCTATATAAATATCAATATATTTTAACCTTTGAGATTATAGCACTTATTACCCGAAAAGTCAATACAAATAAAAATTTTCTTTTCTCTTTCATCAAGGTATTTTTTGACATAGAAAACGGGCTGCAAAAGCAGCCCGTTTGTTTTCATTATGCGTTTTCTTTCTTATAGTTTTCAACTATCTTCTGTGCTATATTACCGGGGACTGTGTCGTAACCGGTCACGCTGAACTCAAAGCTTCCTCTGCCCTGAGTCATCGCGCGGAGCGCGATAGGATAGTCAACAAGCTCTGCCTTGGGAGCTACCGCGTGGACAGTAGTATATCCCTTCTGAGCGGCGGGATCCATACCCATTACCGCGCCGCGGCGCTTGTTAAGGTCGCCCATAACGTCACCAACGAGAGAATCGGGAACGGTAATATCCATATCGCCCACAGGCTCAAGGATAACTGGAGCCGCCTGCTCAAGACACTTCTTGTACGCGATGCTTGCGGCAGTCTTGAAGGATATTTCATCAGAGTCAACGTCGTGGTAAGAGCCGTCGTAAAGGTCAGCGGCAAGTCCTACCAGCGGGAAGCCCGCAACGCCCTTAGCCATTGCGTCCTGAAGTCCCTTCTCTACTGCGGGATAGAAGTTCTTGGGAACCGTACCGCCAACTACGGATACGCTGAACTCAAGTCCCTCGCTCTGGGCGGGAGCAAAGCGGATCTTAACGTGACCGTACTGACCCGAGCCGCCGTTCTGCTTCTTGTGCTTACCTTCAACGTCAACTCTCTTTGTGATCTTCTCACGATAAGCCATCTTGGGAACGTCAAAGTTTACGTTTACTCCAAAGCGGTTCTTAAGCTTAGCCGAAAGCACTGCAAGGTGCATATCGCCAAGACCAGAGATAAGCATCTGCTTGGTCTCCGCGTTGTTCTCATACTTAAGGGTGAGGTCCTCCTCAAGCATCTTTGCGATACTCTGGGATATCTTGCCCTCGTCCTTAGCGGTAGCGGGGGTCATTGCTCTGGTATAGTAAGGCGTGGGGTAGGTAATAGCAGCGTAGCTGAATTCCTTATTCCATGTCAGTGTGTCGTTGGTGTTGGTGCCGGTAAGCTTCGCTACCATACCGATATCACCGCAAGCAAGCTCCTCTACCTCGGTCTGCTTCTTACCGTTCATTATGTAGATATGAGCCAGCTTTTCGCTGTCGCCCGTGGTATTGTTCTTCATAAGCAGGTCGCGCTTTACTGTTCCGCTCATTACCTTGAAGTAGGACATCTTTCCAACGAAGGGGTCTGCAACCGTCTTGAATACGAACAGGGAGGGCTCGCCCTCAACGCTTATATCCATACTGTCGCCGTTAGCGAGAAGCTCCTGCTTCTTAGCGGTATGGCGGGGGAAGGACTCGGTGATCTTGTCAAGCATAGTCCACACGCCCCAGAGCTTTGTCGCCGCGCCGCAGAATACGGGGACGATATCACCGTGGATAATACCCTCGTGAACCGCGTTGATAGCCTCGATATGGGTGATCTCCTCGCCGCCGAAATACTTTTCCATAAGCTCCTCGTCGGTGCTTGCGACCGCCTCCATAAGCATATCGCGGTACTTAGCAACAGCCTCCTTGGACTCCTCGGGGATAAGCTCTATGCTATGGCGTCCGTTGTTATCGAACACGTGAGCGCTTTCGTCGATAAGGTCGATACATCCCGTAACCTCTCCGTTCTTGACCATAGGAATAGTCAGAGGACAGATATGCTTACCGAAGGTAACGTGAAGGTCGTCAAGAACTCTCGCGAAGCGTGCCTCGTTATCGTCAAACTTGTTGATAAAGAACGCCTTGGGCAGACCTGCCGCGTCGGCATAATTCCACGCAAGCTCTGTTCCTATCTCGATACCTGCCTTACCGTCAACCACGATGACCGCGCTGTCAGCAACGCGCAGAGCCTGATGAGCCTCGCCTACGAAGTCAAGATAGCCGGGAGCGTCGATAAGATTTATCTTTGTGTCCTTCCACATCATATTAAGAAGCGATGCGGACAGCGAGAAGCCTCTCTTGGTCTCCTCTGCATCATAGTCGGACACGGTATTTCCGTCAGCAACCTTTCCGAGACGGTCGGTTCCGCCGGTAATATATAACATTGCTTCGGCAAGCGAAGTTTTACCGCAACCTCCGTGTCCAAGCAGTACGATGTTTCTGATTTGTTTGGTGTCTACAACAGCCATTGGATCTTCCTCCTTCCTCCCGCTTTTGCGGAAAGATAAACTAAAATATTTTAACAAGTTAGCTAATTTTTTACTTGCCAAACTCGTTTTGTTGGTCTTTTTGACCAAACCTTTCTTCTATTATACTATATTTAAAGTGATTTTGCAATAGCTTTTTTTCTTTTTTTGCCGCTTGAAATATAGAAATGTCGGCACTCTTTTTGTGGATTTTTTACAAATAAAGGTTCCTATTCCTCAAAAAGCAAGGAATAGAAACCTTCTGTTTTTATTATATTTTATGTGCGTTATAGCACAATATTACTACCACCCAATTATACTCCGAAAAGCGTTCTGAGGTTCTCTCTTGTAAGCTCGGCTATCTTATCTACCGTGCATTCGCGAGCCTCAGCAAGCGCCGTTGCGGTATGGATAAGCCTGCCCGAGTGGTTTATCTTTCCTCTGAAGGGGTGAGGCGCGAGATAAGGCGCGTCGGTCTCAATAAGTATCCTATCGTCGGGAACTATCCTTGCCACCTCTTTTATTTTGGCGGCATTTTTAAAGGATACAACACCCGAAAAAGAGATATACCATCCTCGCTTGATAAGCTCACTTGCCATTTCCGCGCTTCCGCTGTAGCTGTGAAAAACTCCTCTTACGTCAGGATACTTTAACACCGTTTCAAAGCAATCGCCGTGCGCTTCCCTGTCGTGTATTATTACGGGCAGTGAAAGCTCTCTCGCAAGAAGAAGCTGAGCCTCAAAGCAAACTCTCTGCGCTTCCTTATCGTAGGGCTCCCAATAGTAGTCAAGCCCTATCTCCCCAACAGCTACAACCTTATTGGCAGGGTCGAGTGCAAGGCGCTTGACCGATTCTATCGCCTCATCAAGGGGCATCTTCATATCAGCCATATCGGTAGGATGAATACCCACGGCGGCGTACATATTGGCAAATTTCCTTGCCTGCTCCACCGCAAGAATATTGCTTTGGGGATTGGTTCCTATATTTATTACGCCGAGAAGCCCGTCGGAAAACAGCTCTTCGAGCAAAGCCTCAGCTCCCTGAGGATTCTCCTCGCCGTAAAATCTGTTATCATAATAATGTGCGTGTGAATCAAAAAACATATCTGCGCTTTAATAAATCATTTATAAAATTCCTCGGTAGTCCGTCTTTCAAAAAGCCTACTTATAGTATCCTTTGCATCAGCGTTTTCATAAAGCATGGCATATACCGCTTCGCATATAGGCATATCCACTTTATAACGCTCTTTAAGAAGCATGATAGCCCTTACGGTATAATATCCCTCAGCCAGCTCCCCGTAGTCCTCTCCCTTGATAAATGCCTCACCATAACGTCTGTTATGGCTAAAGTGCGAAAATACGGTTGCCTCATAATCACCCAGATGACAAAGACCGTAAACCGATATCTCATTGCCACCCATTGCCTTAATCAGTCTGCCTACCTCTCTGGTTCCTCTGGACATAAGAACTCCCTTTAAGGTGGACAGCTCAAGCCCATCAAGGATACCCGCGGCTATGCCTATGACGTTTTTCGCCGCCGCGCCGACCTCGTTGCCTATTATATCCTTGCCGTAGTAAAAGCGTATAAGTCTGCTTGAGAATGTTTCAACAAGAAGCTTTTTTATATCCTCGTGCCTACTGTCAATAACCATACAGTTAGGAATACCGCTGTAAAATTCCTGAACGTGTCCGGGGCCCAACCACACAGCTACCTTGTTAGTGAGGGATAATCTGCTTTCCGCTATTTGCGAGAGCCGTCTTCCCGTCTTTACCTCAAGTCCCTTCATACAAAGAATGAATATCTTGTTTTCAAGCCCGTAATCGCAAAGCTGCCCCATAAGGCTGTCCAATGCCTGAGAAGCAACGGATATAACTATAATATCCGCATCCTCTACGCAGGAATAGTCGGTAGAAAGGGATATACTCTCAGGAAGCTCCAGCAAATCGTTTTTCCGCGTCTGCAAAAATCTCTGCATGTGGGGAGAGCTGGGTCTGCCGCATAGAGTAACATCAAGTCCGCGGTCTATACTGTCAAGGTACCACGCTATAAGCGAGCCCCATCTTCCGCATCCGATAACAACTACCTTCATAGCTTAGCGTATCCTTTCGCCCAGAGGAGTATCCTGGGCAAGGAATACCACTCTTATCTGCTCCTCGCCGCTTGCCAGTATCATACCCTCGGAATCAATTCCGCAAAGCTTTGCGGGCTTGAGATTTGCCACGATTATAACCTTTTTGCCTATAAGATCCTCGGGAGCGTAGAATTTAGCTATTCCCGATACCACCTGACGCTTCTCATATCCAAGGTCAAGCTGTAAGCAAAGGAGCTTCTTCGCTTTGGGAACACGCTCACAGGACACTACCTGAGCCGTGCGAAGCTCAACGCCCATAAAGTCCTCAATGCCTATGAGGGCGCAGCCCTCGGGCTTTTCAGGTCTTGCCGAAGCCGCCTCGGCAGCCGCTCTCTGCGCCTCCATCTCAGCCTCAAGCTCTGCAAGAAGCTTTGCCTCGTCTATTCTCGCGAACATAACTCTGGAGTCGCCTACCTCGCTGCCTGCCACTATAGCACCAAACTTGTCCTCGCTGCCGATAGTATCAAAGTCGCAGGCATCTGTACCCAGCTTCTGGAGTATCTCAGCCGCCGTATCGGGAATGATAGGCTGAAGCATTACAGCACCCCAACGGATAGCCTCAAGGAGATTATAGAGCACCGTGCCCAATCTTTCTCTCTGCGCCTCATCCTTAGCCAGAGCCCAAGGCATAGTTTCATCAATGTATTTATTAGCTCTGTTGAACATCTCGAATACGCACTCCACTGCATCCGCGATGTGGAAGGCGTCCATATTCTGGGTCATTCCCTCGTATGCCTTTACGCACGCCGCCTTGAGTTCACCGTCAAGAGCCTCGGGGGCGGTGGGTGCCTGAACTACCTTGTCAAAGTACTTCTTCTGCATATCCAGAGTTCTCTTCACAAGGTTACCCATATTATTTACAAGGTCGGTATTGTATCTCTTTATGACCGACTCATAGGTTATGCTTCCGTCGGAGTTGTAGGGCATCTCGGAAAGCGCGTAATATCTTACGCCGTCAACGCCGAATCTCTCCGCGAGAGCATCCGCATATATAACGTTTCCGCGGGATTTTGACATCTTTTCAACGCCGAAGTTGAACCAAGGATGTCCGAACACCTTCTTGGGAAGCGGAATGTCAAGCGCCATAAGGAATATAGGCCAATAAATGGTGTGAAAACGAAGAATATCCTTACCGATAACGTGAACGTCACAGGGCCAATATTTCTTGAAATGCTCGGACTGCTCCTCATAGGATTTGTCCGCGTCATAGCCGAGAGCGGTAATATAGTTGGTAAGGGCGTCAAGCCATACGTAGACCACGTGCTTGTCGTCGAAATCCACGGGAATTCCCCACTTAAAGGAGGTTCTGGATACGCAAAGATCCTGAAGTCCCGCCTTAAGGAAGTTGTTTACCATCTCCTTTTTTCTGGACTCGGGCTCGATAAACTCGGGGTGCTCGTCAATATACTGCATCAAGCGGTCTGCGTACTTGCTCATTCTGAAGAAGTATGCCTCCTCGCTTGCTCTCTGTACCTCTCTGCCACAGTCGGGGCACTTGCCATCTGCCGCCTGAGTTTCGGTAAAGAAGGACTCACAGGGAGTGCAGTACCAGCCCTCGTATTTGTCCTTGTATATATCTCCCTGACCGTAGAATTTCTTGAATATCTTCTGTACAGTCTTTTCGTGATAGTCGTCGGTGGTGCGGATAAAGTAGTCGTAGCTGGTATTCATCTTATCCCAGATACCCTTTATCTCCCCCGCCACGCCGTCAACGTACTGCTTGGGCGTGATGCCTGCTCCGTTGGCAAGGTCCTCTATCTTCTGACCGTGCTCGTCGGTGCCCGTGCAGAAATACACGTCGTAGCCTCTGGCTCTTTTATATCTTGCCACAGCGTCGGTCATTATTACCTCATAGGTATTTCCAAAGTGAGGCTTTCTTGACGCATACGCTATCGCTGTTGTAATATAAAACTTCTCGTTCATTTTTATCACCTTCCAAATTAAAATACTTATATAAATCTTCCGCGAAGCATTACTTGCCTTATGTTGAAATTCCGCTCGTTCATATCCGCAAATATGATATCCGCGCGTTTTCCCACGGCAATAGAGCCGCAGGTGTTGAATATTCCTATCTCCTTTGCGGGTGCCTTGGTGGCGCAGATTATGGCCTTTGACAGCGGAATGTCGCAAAAGTCCATAAGATTTTGCACAGCCTTCTCCAGCGTCAGTGTGCTTCCCGCAAGAGCTCCGTCGTGCGTCAGCGCCTTTCCGTTCTTCACGGTAACGGGATTTCCCGCAATAGAATATTCCCCGTCGGGGGCTCCCGTCGCCTCCATAGAGTCGGATATAAGCACCAGCCTGTCCTTTTTTTGACTGTACGCCAGCCTGACCATCTCGGGAGCAATATGTATTCCGTCACAAATAAGCTCGGCATAAGCATTACCCATAAGACAAGCAGCCACCGCGCCTCCGTCTCTGTGGTGAAGAGGCGGCATAGCGTTAAACAGATGGGTATATGCACTCACGCCTCGGATCTCTGCCCTGCGCGCCTCATCAAAGGTTGCGCTTGTATGTCCGAGCCCCAGCGTAGCGCCAAGCTCTCTCGCCTTATCCGAAAAGGAGCCGTCCGCGTCAAGCTCATACGCCGCCGATATATGCAATGCCTTAGCGTTTCTAAGAGCTTCGTTTTCAAGCTCCTCAGCCCTAAGGGGCGCTAAAAGTGGCAAAGCGTGTGCTCCCCGCTTCTCGGGGGCAAGATACCGCCCCTCAAGATGGACTCCGCAAAAGTCCGCGCCGCCGTCCGTGGGCACAAAGGAGCTTATCCTCTCTGCCGAAGCCATCATCTCATCTAAGGGAGCAGACGCAAGAGTCGGCATAACAGTAGTTACACCGCAGGCGGCATAGCCGCGCGCCATTATTTGCATTTTCTCGCTGTCGGCAGAGTTAAAATCGTATCCGTCCCTACCGTGGGTATGCACGTCTATAAGTCCGGGAAGCAGGGCACAGCCCGCGGCATCTATCACCTCGGCACCGTCCTCGCATATACCTCCGCGAGGAGCAAGCTTCACTATCCTTTCACCCTCGCAAAGCACGTCCATGGGGTGGAAATTCTCATACGAGGTCCTGTAAACGTATCCGTTTTTAATAAGTGTGCGCATAATTTCCGCCTTTCCTTAATGAACTCCAAACCGCACAAGCAAGCCCCACGCAAGACCGTAATAGCTGAATACGGCAACAAGGTCGTTTACCGTGGTTATCAGCGGTCCCGAGGCTATGGCAGGGTCTATACCCACCTTGTAGAAAAGCATAGGTATCGCCGCGCCCGTAAGGCCCGATACCGTCATAGCAAACCACAGCGCCACACCTACACAGGCGGCAGTGGTGACTGCCAGCGTAAAGGGATGTCCGCCTATAAGAGAAAGATATGCACCTACTATCACCAAGGAAAATGCTCCGATGAGCAGTCCGTTGACAAAGGCTACTCTTGTTTCCTTAAACATAAAACCAAGCTGCTTCCTCGCGTTAAGCTCCTCAGAGCCGAGGGCTCTGACAGTAACAGCCAGTGACTGAGTTCCCACGTTTCCCGCCATTCCCAGTATCAATGACTGGAAGGACACTATAAGCGGAAGCTCCTTTACCACACCCTCGAAAAGTCCGACTACGGCAGATACCGCAAGGCCAAGGAACAAGAGCGTTACCAGCCAAGGAATTCGCTTCTTCATACTTTTGAAGATGGACTCGTCGCTCTCCTCCTCTGAGGACAGCGCCGCAAGCTTGGCGTAATCGTCACCGCGCTCGGCATCTACTATCTCGATTATATCCTTTGAGGTAATAACTCCTATAAGCTTATTTCCCTCGCCTGAAAGCACGGGGATTATATCCTCGGAATATCCGCGTATACGCTCGATATTCTCGGATATGCTCTCCTTATCGTAAACAAAGGGGAAGGTGGTATATATCAATTCCTCCAAAGGCTTGTCGCTTCTGGCTATGATAAGCTCCTTAAGGTCTATGGTACCGTAAAACTCATCATCGTCCGTTGTCACGAAAAGCGTATATATATTGTCGTTTTCAGGGGCGGCGGCTATAAGCGCGCGCATCGCTCCCTTTACCGTAAGGCTCTTGCGGATAGAAATAAAATTCGTGCTCATAACGCTTCCGAACTCATCCTCTCCGTAGGAATCGATAAGCTCTATCTCCTCCTTGACCTCATCCTCGATAAGCTCAAGGACCTCATTTCTCGTCTCCTCGTCCAGCTCCTCGAGAACCTCCAACGCCTCATCGGCATCCATCTGTTCGATAATATCAGCCGCCTCGTCCGCGTCCATTTCCGAGAGTATCTCTCCCGCGTCATCCGAGAAGGTAATGACGTCCGACATTCCCTCGCTTCCAAGCACCCTGTGAAGTCTGTCGACCTCCTCAGGGGTCAGCTCCTCAAGGACCGCGGCTATATCATTGTCGTGATAGTCCGCAAGTATTTCACGGAGCACCTCGTCGGTATTGTCTCCGCGTATGGCAGAAAGTATGGCTAAGCGATAGCTTCTGTCCTCAAGCTCGTATATTTCGTTTTCCATAAAAAATGACCTCCTCTCATAGGGAAAGGAAGCCACAAAAAGCATGAGCCGCTCAGATACAGCTCAAAGCAAGGTTATCGCAGACAAACGCCCTTCCCTTATGTATTAAAATATTACAGTAGCCGCACATTCGACACCCGTCCGCGTTCATCTCGTCACCTCGCCTTATAATGAATTTTTGGCTTTTATTGAAGCCTACTTTAATATTATATCACACACTTTAAGACTTTTCAACCGAAAGATGAAATTTTTGACAAATTTTAAAAATATTTACGTTTGGATATTTTTCTGTGATATTGTCGATTTTTAGTGTGATATTGTTGTTGTCTTTTTAAAATACAATGTGATATAATGTATAAAAACGCAGGAGGTGTAATATGACAGGAATAAACTTCAGAAACGTAGATATCACGGGTGGCTTCTGGAAGAAAAAGCAGGATATGCTCAAGGAGACCACCGTATATGCCGTATATGAGAGATTTAAGGAAACTCACCGCTTTGACGCCCTTAAATGCCAATGGACAGAGGGAGAGCCCGATATGCCGCATATCTTCTGGGACTCGGACGTAGCAAAATGGATAGAGGGCGTAGCCTATCTCTTGGAAAAGGGCAAATATCCCGAGCTTAAAAAAATAGCCGATGAAGCCATTGACCTTATAATAAAAAATTCCGATGAGAACGGGTATTTCAACAGTCATTTTCTTGTCACCCGTCAGGACAAGCGCTTCACATTGAGAAACGAGCATGAGCTCTACTGCGCAGGGCACCTTATAGAAGCCGCCGTGGCTTATTATAAGGCTACGGGAGAGGACCGCTTTCTTAAGGCTATGTGTAAATTCGCCGATTACATAGAAAAATGCTTTAAGACCGAAAAGACCGCCGCTTTCGTAACTCCGGGACACCCCGAGCTTGAGCTGGCACTGGTAAAGCTTTATGAAGCTACGGGAGAGCGTCGGTATTTCGAGCTTGCGGAGTATTTTATAGACGAGCACGGCAAGGGTCACGCGGGAGATGCCGACACCTTTGCTCCTTGGGGCAACCTGCTCTACAATCAGGACGATATACCCCTTAAAAACAGAACCACCGTCAACGGTCACAGTGTAAGAGCGCTCTATCTGTTCAGCGGAGCCGCCGACGTGGCAAGGCTTCGAGGCGACAAGGAGCTCACCGAGGCTTGCAAAAGAGTATTTGACAATACCGTAAACCGCCGTATGTACGTTACGGGAGGAGTGGGCTCATCACATATGGGAGAGGCATTCACCGTAGATTTCGACCTGCCTAACCGAAAGGCATACACAGAGACCTGCGCAGCCATAGCCCTTGTTTTATTCGCCTCCCGCATGCAGCTGCTGGAGACCGACTCAAAATACGCAGACTGCATAGAGAGAGTGCTGTACAACGGTCTGCTCTCGGGAATATCTATGAGCGGCGACTCCTTCTTCTATGAAAATCCTTTGGAGATAGACCCCGACTTCAACGAGGTAAACACCTCCCAGACCTATAACGAGCGCTTCCCCATCACACAGCGCAAGAGGGTATTCGACTGCTCCTGCTGTCCTCCCAATCTGGTGCGCTTCATTCCCTCGGTAGCCGATTATATCTACGGCTGTGACAAAAATACCCTTTATATACATCAGTATATGTCCTGTGTAGCCAAGGTTGACGGAATGACAGTAGAACAGACCACAGACTATCCACACAGTGGCAAGGTCAGCATACGTTGCAATACGGAAGGACGCAGAATAGCGATACGTATTCCTTGGTGGTGCAAGGAATTCAATATTGACTCACCCTACGTCATCGAAAAAGGATACGCTGTAATCGAGGCAGGTGCCACCGAAATAAACGTGGATTTCGGAATGCCCGTAAATATTATCCGAGCTAACCGCCGCGTACACGACAACGCGGGCAGAGTCGCTGTTATGCGCGGTCCCGTGGTATATTGCGCCGAGGGCGTGGATAACGGAAGGGACATAAAAAATATACGTATTGACACTTCTGCAAAAGTCGAAGTCCGCGACTCGCAATTCATTCTTCCCTCTCTGCACACCACTGCTTACCACCTAAAGGAGAGCGACAGTCTTTATTCCGTGGCTGGAGAGGACCTCGAAAGCCTTCCCTTGACCCTTATTCCCTACTACGCCTTTGCCAACCGAGGAACGACAGAGATGTACGTATGGCTGCTTGAGAAATAACTCCGCATAAATCTTATATAAAAAACCGCGCGAAAGCTTTTTCGTGCGGTTTTTTATATCAAACATCCTTAACGTACACCAATATATCCTCTACCCTGCAATCCAAATAGGTACACAAATCGTTCAAGGTCACAG
>CAJGCD010000009.1 GCA_904501715.1 uncultured Clostridia bacterium | reverse complement strand
CGTCCTCGACTGTCCGCTTAGCATAGATTCAATATGGGCACACATAGTAGCACCGACGCACTCACTATCTACTGTAATTTTGGGATTTCTTATGGCTTTTTTCGGACAGTCGAGGACGCCTGTCCCTACGGATAGGTTGAATTTCGGACAGTTGGCGCCTGTACCTACAAACAGTAAACAGGTGTTAGAGCTATATTTACAAAAAATCACGGCAGCTTAAAACTACCGTGATTAACTTTTATTTCGCGTTCATCTTGAGATAAGCATTGATAAATTCGTCTATCTCTCCGTCCATAACCGCGGATATATTTCCGTCCTCGTGACCTGTTCTCGTATCTTTAGCCAGCGTATAGGGCATAAATACGTATGAGCATATCTGTGAGCCCCACTCGATATTGGTCTTATTGCCCTTGATATCCTCAATGGTGTCAAGACGCTCGCGGAGCTTAATTTCCATAAGCTTTGCCTTGAGCATCTTCATAGCCGTCTCCTTGTTCTGGAGCTGTGAACGCTCTGTCTGACAGCCGACCACGATGCCCGTGGGCTTGTGGAGAATTCTTATAGCCGAGTCGGTCTTGTTGATATGCTGTCCGCCCGCTCCGCTTGAACGGTGGGCTGTGACCTCAATATCCTCCTCACGAATCTCAACCTTGTCAATATTATCAAACTCGGGCATTACCTCGATGGACGCGAAAGAGGTCTGGCGTCTGCCTGCGGCATCAAAGGGGGATACGCGAACAAGTCTGTGTACGCCGTTTTCTGCCTTGAGGTAGCCGTAGGCGTTAAGTCCCTCTACCATTATGGTAGCGCTCTTTATTCCCGCGGCATCTCCGTCCAGCCAATCGAGAAGCTTATATTTGTAGCCTCTGCGCTCTGCCCAGCGGGTTATCATACGGTATAGCATCTGTGCCCAGTCCTGAGCCTCCGTACCGCCCGCACCCGGGTGGAAGGAAACTATGGCATTGTTTTTGTCGTATTCTCCCGAAAGGAGTATCTCAATTCTCTTAGCCTCGGCTTGCTTTGCTATCTCGGAAAGTTCTGTTTCTACCTCCTTGATATAGCCCTCCTCGTTTTCCTCTATTGCCATTTCCGCAAGAGTTATGGCGTCCTCAAGGCGTGCCTTCAGTGCCTCGTAGTTTTCGATGGTGTCCTTCGTCTGCTTGAGCTTCTGAAGAACGGTAGAGGAATTTTCCTGATTTGACCAGAAATCGGGGTCAAGAGTCTGCTTGTCAAGCTCCTCGGCGGTAGCCTTAAGCTGGTCTATGCGGAGAGCTGAGCCCAGATCGTCAATATCTGCTCTCATTCCTATAAGCTTATATTTTGCTTCTTCAAGTGCGATTATCAAATGAAACCTCCCACGGCACAGTGCCGCTATATCTTGTCTGAATTTAACTAACACCCTATTATATCATATCTTTTGCGCTTTTGCAAGGGGTTTATTATCTAATTATATTACGCAAAAAATAAAGGTTCTTATTGACTTTCTCTTTATTTAGTTTTATAATATAACTGTAAAAATATAATTAAGAAGGAGGAAACAAAAATGACTGTAACCAAAGACTCTATTATCGGGGACGTTCTTGATTACAATCCCGGTACTGCACAGTTCTTTTTCGAGATAGGAATGCACTGCCTCGGATGCCCCTCTGCAAGAGGAGAGTCCATAGCTGACGCTTGCGCAGTTCACGGAACAGACGCAGATGCGCTTATCAAGAAGATAAACGAGTTTCTCGCAAAGTAATTGCGGGGTATTTTGGGAGCTGCCGCAGCCGCGGCGGCTCCCCTTAGCGGAGAAAAGAATGAACCTACCAAAAATAAGCAAAAGACTTGAGGCGGCAGCCTCTTTTGCGCAAAGAGGCGTGAGAATTGCCGATATCGGCACAGACCACGCGTATTTGCCTATATATTTGTACACCTCGGGAATAATTAGCGGCGGCGTAGCCTCGGATATCAACGAGGGTCCTACCGACAGAGCGAGAGCAAACGTAAGAGGATGGGGAGCGCAGGGGGCTATAAGCGTTCTGCGAACCGACGGGCTTTCGGGAATTGAGGAATACTCTCCCGACAATATATTTATTCTCGGTATGGGCGGGGAGCTTATTGTAAAAATACTTGATGACGCTCCTTGGGTCAAAAACGGCAAGCGCTTAGTGCTTCAGCCAATGACGCATCCCGAGATACTGAGAGAATATCTGTATAAAAACGGCTTTGATATAATAGACGAGCGTATCGTTGAGGATGACAAGCTGTACCAGATAATTTGCGCCGAATACAGCGGCAATATCTATACCCCTACCGAGAGTGAGCTGTATTTTGGAAAGCTCAATATAGAGCGTGGTGGAGAGTTACTTGAAAAGCTCCTTTTACACGCCAGAGCTGTTTATGAGCAGAGAATAAAGGGAAAAATGCTTGCGGGAGCGGATAGCTCCTGTGAGGAACGAATGATAAGCAATATAGACTGTATATTGAGGGGAGAGAAGATATGACCGTAAGAGAGCTTTACAGAGAGCTTGAAAAAAGAATACCGAGCTCGCTTTCCTGTCCGTGGGATAACGATGGACTTCTGTGCTGTCCCGAGGGGGCAAGAGAGGTCAAAAGGGTGCTTATAACTCTTGACGTTACGGGTCAGGTCACCGATTATGCCATAGATAAGGGCTACGATTGCATAATATCCCATCATCCCTTTATATTTAAGGGTATAAAGGCGCTGGATGCGGAGGGCGCTGTTTCGGCAAAGGCTATGAGGCTTATATGCGCGGGTGTTTCGGTAATGTCCTTTCACACAAGGCTTGACGCGGTAGAGGGCGGAGTAAACGATACTCTTTGCACTCTTCTGGGACTGTCGGATATAAGCTGCCTTGAGGGGGAGGGAATACCTCTTGGCAGAGTGGGAGGTCTTGAGGCGGCTATGAGCGCCGAGGACTTTGCCGCCCTTGTGAAAAAGACCTTGGGCGCGCCCTTCGTGCTTTTGAGCGACGCAGGTGTGGCGGTAAAAAGGGTTGCGGTCCTCGGCGGCAGCGGAAAGGATATGATAGAGGCGGCGCGTGCGTCGGGAGCGGATACCTTCCTTAGCGGACGGCTTGACTATCACCCTATGACAGACGCTGTTGACGAAAGGATATCGCCTATGAATCTTTTGGAGGCGGGGCATTTTTACACCGAGCAGCCCGTGTGCGGAGCGCTTAAGGAAATGATAGGTGAAATTGACACCGATATCCTCTGCGATATATATTCAAGCAACGTAATAAAGGCTATCTGAAAAGGAGAAAAGGTATGGTATACGTAGTTTCCGACCTTCACGGGTCGTTTGATAAGTTTAAGAGGCTTCTTAAGGAGATAAAATTTAACGACAACGACGTTATGTACGTTTTGGGGGACATAGTTGACTACGGGGAGGAGCCCATAGAGCTTCTGTGCGACCTTAGTATGAGATATAACGTAATACCAATAGTGGGCGACCACGATTTTCGGGCATTGAAGCTTCTGGGTGAGCTTGATAAGATGCTCAGGGGAGAGTCTACTCCCGACCCCGAGGTCATAGGAGCTATGACTGAGTGGATACAGGACGGCGGTCAGAAGACTATGGAGGGATTTAAGGCGCTTGACGAGGATATGAAGGAGGGCGTGCTTGAATATCTGGAGGATATGTCGCTCTACGAGGAGGTAGAGGCGGGAGGAAAGAAGTATCTGCTCGTTCACGCTGGAATTGCGGATTTTGACGCGGATACGCCTCTTGACGACTATATGCCCGAGGACTTTATCAGCGAGCCCGCCGACGTTGAGCGTCAGCTTATGGACGGAGTTACTATGATAGTGGGTCACGTGCCTACCTACGAGATAGAGGGCGCAGAAAAGGGTAAGATATATCACGGAGAGGGCGCGGTGGCTATTGACTGCGGCGCGGCATTCGGAGAGCCCTTGGCTTGCCTCTGCCTTGATAACGGTAAGGAATACTATATTTATGACTGAGCTTAAAAAGGATAGCACCGTAGAGCTTGATATTACCGACATCAACAATCTGGGCAACGGAGTCGGAAGAATTGACGGCAGGGTAGTGTTCGTCCGCGGGGCTGTCAGCGGCGACAGAGTAAAAGCAAAGGTAATAAAGATAAACAAGAGCTTTGCGGTGGCAAAGCTCTTGGAGGTCATCACCCCTTCGGAGCATCGGCTCTGCGGGGATTTTTGCGGTGCGCCTCTATCCTGCGGCGGCTGTGTTTACAGACATATTACATACGAGCACGAGCTCGGACTTAAGCGCGGATATGTAAAGGCGGCATTCGCGAAGGCGGGACTTGGTGACGCTGACGTGTTACCCGTGCTGTCGACGGGTAAGGTGTCGGGCTATCGAAACAAGGCGCAGTATCCCGTGGCTAAGAATAAAAACGGAATCTACGCGGGATTTTACGCCGCAAAGACTCATAGCGTATTGCCCGCCGAGGACTGCGCTATACAGAATGAAGCCTTCTCGAAAATAGTCAGAGCGGTCTGCGCCTTTGCCGAAAATAACGGCTGGAGCGTATATGATGAGGAAAGCGGACGTGGGCTTTTGCGTCACATATATCTGCGTATAGGCGAGATAACGGGTGAGATAATGCTTTGCCTCGTTATAAGCGGCGATAGTCTTCCCAAGGAAGAGAAATTTGTCGAGGAAATAAGCGCTCGCTTCCCAGAAATAGCGAGTATTATGCTCAATAAAAATGCGGAGAACACCAACGTGGTGCTGGGCAAGGAATATAGAACTCTCCGGGGCAAGGGGGGTATTGAGGACGAGCTTTGCGGACTTAGATTTTTTATCAGCCCTGATTCCTTTTATCAGGTGAACCGAGAGGGTGCGGAGCTGCTCTATACCAAGGCGGCAGAGATGGCGCAGCTTTCGGGCGACGAGATAATGATGGACCTTTATTGCGGAACGGGAACCATAGGTTTATCTATGGCGCATAAGGTCAAGACCCTTTGCGGAGTAGAGATAGTCAAGAGCGCGGTAGAATGCGCTAAGGAAAACGCCGAGCGCAACGGCATCAAAAACGCGCGCTTTATATGCGCTGATGCGGGAGATAAGCAGACCATACTTGACGCGGCAGGCGGTGTGCGCCCCGACGTTGTGGTAATGGACCCCCCAAGAAAAGGAAGCACAAAGGAGCTTGTTGATTGTCTTGCGGATATAGGAGTGCCGAAGATAGTTTATATTTCCTGCGACCCCGACACTTTGGCTCGTGACGCTGCGTGGTTTGTTGAAAGAGGTTACACGATAGGACAGGTTCAGCCCGTGGATATGTTTCCGAGGACAGGGCATGTTGAATCTGTCGTTTGTCTCACACGCACTTTGGATAACTAAGTTCGCTCTTAAGGACGCGGCCTTAAGCCTTCCCTTGTTAGGGAAGGGGGACCGCGATAGCGGTGGATGAGTAGTCCATACATGCGAGGTAACAAATGAAAGCATATAACAAAGATTTGGTCAGCAACGCACAGGCTCTGCGAAAAAACATGACCCCCGAAGAAAAGCACCTTTGGTATGATTTTCTTAAGCGGTTACCAATGAAGGCGCACAGACAATATAACATTGGAAACTATATCGTTGATTTTTATATTCCAAAAAAACAACTTGTTATAGAAATTGACGGGATACAGCATCTAACGGAAGAACATAAAGAAAAAGACCAAGAAAGAGATAAATTTCTTGAAGGACAAGGCTTGAGGGTGCTAAGATTTCCAAACGAGAGCATACGTAAAAATTTTTCCGAGGCGTGTCAGGTCATACTAAATCACATAGAAGTTAAATTTGAGGATTTAAAAGAAAGTTAGTTTGCGTCAAAAACTACTCATCCGTCACGGCTTCGCCGTGCCACCTTCCCTGACAAGGGAAGGCTTGGACGCGAACTCGGCTTTGCGCACCGTCAATTTTTGAGTAAAGCTCAAAAGTTCGTTTTACAGCAGTAACGGTTAACACATTAAAACTTAAAAAACGAAACAGAGGATAGAGAAATGATACATTCATTTTTGATTATCGGGCAATCGAATATGGCGGGGCGAGGATCTCTTCCCGAAGCCGAGCCGCTTGATACAAACGGCGGAAGGCTGAAGGTCTTGCGCAACGGAAGATGGCAGAATATGTACCGACCGGTGAATCCTGACCGTCCTTTTTCGGGGACCTGTCTTGCCGAAAGCTTTGCCAAGGCGTATTCCGACGAGCATCCCGACGTTGACGTGGGAATAATACCTTGCGCAGACGGGGGGACCTCACTTGACCAATGGAGGGAGGGCGGATTGCTGTTCGACCACGCGGTCTATTCGGCAAGACTTGCTATGAGAACGTCGCATCTTGTGGGTATCCTTTGGCATCAGGGAGAAGCCGATTGCGGTGATGCCCGTTATCCGTTGTATCTGGACAAGATAACCGACGTTATGAATGCCCTGCGTCGGGAATTGAACGCCGAGGACGTACCTCTCGTCGTTGGCGGCTTGGGTGACTTTTTGAGGGACAGAATCGAAAATCCCGCGCTTGTTAACTATATATACGTAAATCAGGCGCTTATCAGATTTGCCGAGCTTACCGCGCATACCGCCTTTGCTTCTGCCGAGGGGCTTACGTCAAATCCCGACAATCTGCACTTTAACCATCGCTCTCTGCAGGAATTCGGGTTGCGATATTACGCCGCCTTTAAAGCTGTGGAGGATAAAAACCGTATTTTTGACCAAAAGAGTAAGATGGATGATGCGGTGCGCACGGAGATGGAATTGTTATAAAATATGCGTTGGTTATTGAAAAGACCTGCAAAAAGCACGGATTACCTTTCTTAAATCTACATCATCATTTCTATTTTGATTGGAGAAAGTATACCACCGACGGATGCCATCCGAATGAAGAAGGACACTGTTTGCTTATGCTGGCTGTCAAGGCTGAATTAACTGCTTTGAGTGATAAAAATTGATAAAATTATATTAATAAATAAAAGCATTGGAGAAACAAAATGAAATACGTAGTTGACCATGATTACCACATACACACACAGCTCTCGCCTTGCTCAAGCGACCCCGAGCAGAATGCAGAGAGATTGCTTCGATATGCCAAGGAAAACGGTTTTAAGCGTATCTGCGTTACCGACCACTATTGGGATGCCCAGACCGAGGGAGCAACAAATTGGTACAGACCCCTTGACTTTGAGTGCATTTCAAGTATTTGTCCGCTGCCTCAGACCGAGGGCGTAGAGTTTTTGTTCGGTGCGGAGACTGAATTTAACAAGGAATTCAGGATAGGTATGCCCGTCTCGCGCTTTGATTCCTTTGATTTCGTGATAATTCCCACCACTCATTTGCACATAACGGGTCTTACCATTGAGCCCGAGGATGCAACAAGCGAGGATACGAACAGAATAAGAGCCGAGCTGTGGGTGAAGCGTCTGGATGCTTTGCTTGACCTTGATCTGCCATTTCACAAAATAGGAATTGCCCATCCTGCGTGCAGGCTCATAAACAAGAAATCTACGGAGGATTATCTTGACGTTCTCACAAGGATTTCCTCTAACGATATGGAGCGTTTGTTTGCCAAGGCGGCGAAGCTAGGTTGCGGAATAGAGATCAATCAGAGCGACGTAAATCAAATGATGATAGCTCCCGACGAGGTCAGCCGTATGTTCAAGATAGCCAAGAATATGGGTTGCAAGTTCTATTTGGGAAGCGATGCTCATCATCCAAAGGCGCTTGACAGTGCCAAGGAGCGCTTTGAGTATGCGGTAGATTTACTCTGTCTTGAGGAGAGCGACAAGTTTTTTATAAGCTGATCGGGAGGTTTAGAAATGTTGGATAGCCTTATACCTATGATACTTGGCGCGTTGATATCGGTTATAGGTATACTTAATATAAGGGGAGATATCCGTTCTCTTCACTGGTATCACAGACAAAGGGTCTCTCCCGAGGACGTAAAGCCCTACGGAAGGCTTGTTGGCATAGGAACTCTTTTATGCGGCGCAGGCTGTGTGGTATTCGGTATTTTCAGTCTTATTGCCAATATGATAGCTATGCCCTTATTCACTGTAATGGGCGGTGCTTTGTTGCTTGTGTGTGTGGCAATAGGCTTGGTAATTGTTTTTGCCGCAATGTTCAAGTATAACAAGGGGATTTTTTAATCGGAGAGCTGTTGCGGAACATTCTGTACAAGCAACGAGGAGGCTCTTATTTAAGAGATGAAAACTGAAAAATAAAAGTAAGCATAGGTAAAATATGAAAATAATGGCATATAACACACAGCATTGCGCAAGCTACCTTACCCGTAGGATAGATTTTGAGCTGATAGCGGATATAATAAAGGAGAGCGGAGCTGATATAGTGGGGCTTAACGAGATAAGAGGAAAGGGGCTGACACCCGAGTATAAGGAGCAGACCGAGATACTCTCTCGCCTTACGGGAATAGAGCAAGGTTATTTTGCGCGTGCTATATTTATTCAGGGCACCGAGCCCTACGGAAACGCTCTTCTCTCCAAGTACCCAATAGTGTCGGCAGAGGTCATCCCCGTACCCGACCCCGAGGTAAGGGGGTATAACGGATATTACGAAACGAGATGCTTGCTCAAGGCAAAGCTTGAGAACGGACTTACAGTGATGGTCATACATTTCGGACTCAATCCCGACGAGCAGGAAAATGCGGTCAGGACGGTGATTGACAACCTTGAGGATGAGAGGTGCATACTTATGGGAGATTTCAACGTGACTCCCGACAATCCTGTGCTTGCTCCCATAAGAGCGCGTATGAAGGACACGGCGGAGCTTTTTGAGTGCGAAAAGCTCAGCTTTCCCTCGGATGAGCCGAGAATAAAGATAGATTATATTTTCGTATCCCCGGATATAGAGATAAAAGCGGCTGATATTCCTGCGGTAGTAGGCTCTGACCACAGACCTCATACCGCTGATATAGAATTTTAAAATATTCAGGAGGCATAAAAATGTTGAACAAAACAATAGTACTCAATAACGGCTACGAGATACCCTCTGTGGGCTTTGGAACGTGGAAGACTCCCGACGGAGAAACTGCCGTAATGGCGGTAAAAAAGGCGGTTGAATGCGGATACACCCATATAGATACTGCCGCCGCATACAAGAACGAGAAAAGCGTTGGAGCGGCTATCAGGGAGTGCGGAGTACCCCGTGAGCAGCTTTTTGTTACAAGTAAGCTTTGGAATACCGAGAGAGGATATGAAAAGACCAAGGCGGCGTTTTACAAGACCCTTGAGGACCTTGGACTTGACTACCTTGACCTTTATCTTATACACTGGCCCGCAAACGCGGTTCAGTTTGACAATTGGGCAGAGATAAACGCCGAGACCTGGAGAGCCTTTGAGGAGCTTTATGAGGAGGGAAAAATAAAGTCGATAGGACTTAGTAACTTTATGGTCTGCCACCTTGAAGAGCTTATGAAGACCGCTAAAATAAAGCCTATGGTAAATCAAATAGAGTACCACCCCGGATATATGCAGGACGGAGTAGTTGATTACTGTAAGAAGAACGGAATTTGCGTTGAGGCTTGGAGCCCTATCGGCTCGGGAAGGCTTCTTGAAAATCCCCTGCTTCTTGAGATAGCCGCAAAATACGGCAGGTCGGTGGCGCAGATATGCATCCGCTGGTGCTTGCAGAACGATATTCTTCCTCTGCCGAAATCGGTGACACCCTCAAGAATTGAGGAGAATCTTAAGGTGTTCGATTTTGAAATTTCCGATTGCGATATGAAGAGGATAAACGCTATGGAGCTTTGCGGATGGTCGGGACACAGACCTGAGAGCGTTACCTTCTGAAAATTTCGGAATGAACAAAAAAGCGTTTATATATATCATAATTGCGGGAATGCTGTGGGGAACGTCAGGGCTTTTCGTAAGCGCCCTGGCGCCCCTGGGCTTTTCCTCCTTACAGATGACAGCCGCAAGAGCCGCAGTGTCCTTTCTGTGCTTTTTTACATACGTTCTTCTATTCAAAAGGGAGGCGCTTAAGGCTCGTCTGTCACAAATGTTGTTTTTTTTAGCTCACGGAATATCAATATTCGGAACGGCGTATTGCTATTTTTCGGCTATGCAGATGACCTCGGTATCCACCGCGGTAGTGCTGATGTATACCGCGCCTATATTCGTTACCGTCTTTTCGGTCATCTTCCTCGGCGAGCGGCTTACTCCCTTAAAGACGGTAGCCATAGCTCTTATGCTTGTGGGCTGCTGCCTTGTTTCGGGAATTATCGGCGGCATGAAATTCGATGCAGTGGGAATACTTGTAGGCTTTTTGTCGGGGCTGTGTTACAGCGTGTACAATATTATTACCAAGATAGAGATGCGCAAGGGATTCGACCCCATATCCACCTCTATGTACGGATTTTTCTTTATGACGCTTATAGGCTGCTCTGTGTGCAAGCCTTGGGAGATAGTCAGCCTTTCATCGTCGGTATGGACAGTCGTTTTGCTTATAGGTATGGGCGTTGTAACTACCGTGCTTCCGTATTTCTTTTATACCTTGGCTATGAGAGATATGCCCGCGGGCACGGCTTCGTCGCTCAGCATAGTTGAGCCCTTGGCGGCAACTATTTTCGGCATAGCATTTCTGTCACAGGTTCCCGACCTGCTTTGTGCCCTTGGAATAGTTATAATATTTGCGGCTATCGTACTTTTGGGTATGGCTGAAAACAAAAAAGAAAAAACAGCAGAGAAAACAGGAGAAAAGAAGAAATGAAAATAACCTTTTTTGGAACTGCGGCTTCCGAGGGCTTTCCGGGATTGTTTTGTAGCTGCAAATATTGTATTAGAGCCAGAGAGCTTGGGGGTAAAAATATAAGGGGAAGATCACAGGCGCTTATCGGTGACGACCTATTGATTGACCTCCCTCCGGATACTATGTCTTATTTTCAACGCTACAGAGTGCGCGGAGATAAGATAAAGACGCTACTTATTACACACGGGCATTCGGACCATTATTTTCCTCACGACCTTTGCCTTAGGGGGTCTTGGTACGCTCACGATATGGCGGAGGAGTTTCTTGACGTTATCTGTCCCGACAGTGTTTTTGATGATTGCTCGAGAACTCTTGAAAAAGCGGATGACGATGTTAAAAAAGGGATAAGGCTCAAGAGGGCTTCTCTTTACGAGCCTATGGAAATAAACGGGTATAAAATAATTGCTATGAGGGCTCGGCACGACTTTTCTCGCAGTGCGGTGATATATACTGTAGAAAGGGACGGCAAGTGTTTGCTTTACGCTCACGATACGGGATATTTTTACGACGAGGTGTTTGATTATATCAAAGATAAGGGCATTCGCTTTGATTTTGCATCATTTGATTGTACCAATGCCTTTCTTCCGTCTAAAGAAACCGACAGTCATATGGGCTTTGACAACGTTGAACGCGTAATTGACAGGCTAAAGACTATGGGTGCGGTTGACAAAAAAGCTCTTCTTTTCGTAAATCATTTTTCGCACAATGGAAACGCTTTGCACGAGTATCTGGAAGTGAGAGCCTCGAAGATCGGTTGTAAGGTATCCTTTGATGGATGCAAGGTTGAATTTTGAATTTTATATTGATAAATTTGTCAATTTATGTTAAAATGTAACATATTGAACAAAGAGAGAAGAAACTTATGAAATTTACTGTTTTTGCTGATCTTCACTACAAAAAGAGAATGTATGCTCAGACAGTCTCAAATCTTAATACGATATTTGACAGAGCACATGCGCACGGTGCCGAAGCTGTTCTGTGCTTGGGTGACTTTTGCAATGATTTTCGCGGCTCTCCCGAAATAGTGAGCGCATTTCTGAATAACCGCTACGGGTTCCCCGTATATAACGTGTACGGAAATCACGAGCTTGAAACTATGGGAAACACCATGGAGCTGGTAACGCCTCTGCTGACAAACAGAGAGGTAAATTGGGGACACGGAATAGAGGACGGCAGCATCGGATATTATTGGTTTGATACGGATGATTTTCGTTTTGTTGCCTTGGATACCAACTATTCCTTTAATCCCGAGATGAACGATTGGGAGCATAACAGAGAGGGAAGCTGGGGAGCTCCCGGTTCTGCAGGTCTTCCCGGATGTAATATGTATCCTCACAGTCTAAATCCCCGTCAGATAGAGTGGCTTCGCGAGGTGTTGTCTGATGCCGCCGAGTTGGGTAAGCGATGCATACTTCTTTCCCACGCGCCTCTTATCTCTTTGATGGATGCGAGGGTGTACGAATCTAGAGCTGTTGAAAAAATTATAGACGCAGTTAACCAAAGAAGACCCGGAACGGTCATAATGTGCATAAACGGACATAGGCATACCGACGCGTTTATGGTTCGCAATGGAGTCGTGTATTTTGACGTAAACACGGTGCTCAGCGGAGCTTGGAAGGTTAAAAAGGATTTTCACTACGAGGACGGACAGGGCTTTGAATTTACGGATTATGACGCCGACGGAAGGGAAATATCCAAAGAACACATGGATTACAACAGCCTGAGGCAGGGAAGTAATACGTGGTTTTTCGATTCTCCGCTTTCGGCTAATATCACCGTAGAGGGAAATAAGCTTACAATAGAGGGAAGCCGTTGTGGTTGGGTGTTTGGGGTAGAGCCTGACCTTGATAGCTTTAGTGCGGATACGGCATCGAGAGTGACACCCGGAATATCTTCGCACACCTATATATTTGAAGAGTGATAAAGTAGATAACAGATGTTAAGACTTATGACCAATAATATTTGGTGGTGTGACTCCAACGCAGGACGTTGAATTCTAAAAAATTAAAATACATAAAGTATAGAAATATGAAATTGTGAGGAAACAAAAATGAAAAAACTTATTTGCTTTGACCTTGACGGAACACTTACACAGCACCGTTCCAAGCTCGGAGAAGAAAACAGACAGATTCTTGACGAGCTCCAGAAAAAGTATAAGGTCATAATGGTTGGCGCAGGAAACGCGCCGAGAATTTACGAGCAGATGAATCAGTATCCTATTGACATCATTGCTAACTACGGTATGCAGGAAAGCAAGATGATAGACGGCAAGTTTACCATCATACGTGAGGATACTACATATCCCGACAAGGAATATTTCTTGGAGAAGGTAGGGTATCTGCGCGAGAAATACGGCTATACTGAGTACAAGGGTGAGAGCATAGAGTTCCACGCTTCGGGAATGGTGACATTCCCCCTCATAGGAACAAAGGCTGATATCGCCGACAAGCTCGCATTCGATCCCACAAGAGCAAAGAGAAAGGTTCTTTACCCCGAGGTTCTTGAGCTTTTCAAGGATTACACGGTATTTATAGGCGGAACCTCCTCCTTTGACTTCTCGGGCAAGCAGTATAACAAGTACGATGCTGTTATGAAATACGCCGCAGAAAACGGATACGAGAAGGACGAGATACTTTACGTAGGTGACGACTTTGGCGATGGAGGCGGAGACAGTCACATTCGTCTTGGCGGTATGGATTACGTAGAGGTCAAGGATTATACCAAGCTTCGTGAGGATCTGAAGGATATTCTTTGATAGGCAAGTACAATGAACAGTGTTGCAGTGATATCAAAGCATGAAAGGGACAACAGAAAAGCCGTAAGATCACTGATATGGCTTTGTTGGCTGGTGTATTCGTGCTCCTATCTGGGAAAGGTAAATTATGCGGCAAATATAACTCAGATAGAGGATTTTTATAACATATCCCACGCGGATGCGGGACTTGTTTCTACATTTCTGTTCTTTTCGTACGGAGTAGGTCAGTTCGTTAACGGATTTCTTTGCAAGAAATACAATATAAAATGGATGATATTCCTGAGTCTTATGTCCTCAGGAGTTATCAATCTGCTGGTAGCCGTAATTCCAAGCTTTACCGTAATAAAATGGCTTTGGTTTATCAATGGGGCGGCACTGTCTGTTCTCTGGGCAACGGTAGTACGTCTTTTGTCCGAGACCCTGTCAAAGCGCGATATGGCAAGGGCAACCGTTGTCATGGGTACTACGGTAGCCTCGGGAACTCTGTTGATATATGGTCTTTCGGCAGTGTTTGCCACCTTTGACGTATTCAAAATGGCGTTTGTATTTGCGGGTATCGCCATGCCCGCGGTAGCCTTTATATGGCTGTTCGCTTTGCCCTGCGTGGTGAGGAGAGCCAAGGCTGCCTCCGAGGAATATGAGGAAGAGGACAGGGTAGCCCGGCAGAGCGCCAAGGAAGCAAAAGGGAACGACGTGAGCGGCGCTGTCATTAAGCTTATGATAGCTGTCTTGGCGGTGGTAGCCATAGCAGTCAATCTTATAAATGACGGACTTAAGACATGGATGCCCGCTATACTTAAGGAAAATTACGGGCTTGACGATTCTATTTCCATAATACTGTCGTTGGCTCTTCCTATGGTAGCGGTATTCGGCAATTTTTTTGCCGTGAAGGTACACAAGCTTATTCCCGATTTTGTGTTGCAGTGCGCGTTGGCTTTCGGAATATCGGGTGCGATAATCGCTTTGGTAATAGGGGCGCTTTCGCTTAACCAGTTTATTATCACTATAGTCGGATTTGCAATCGCATGCTTCCTTGTTGCCTCCTGCAACAGCCTTATAACCAGTATATTCCCGCTGTTTATGAAGGATAAGATAAACTCGGGAAGGATCGCGGGCGTTCTTAACGGATTTTGCTATGTGGGAAGCACTATAAGCACCTACGGGTTGGGACTTTTGGCAGACGTAAGCGGAGGCTGGAACACAGTTTTCGGGCTTTTGTTCGGCGTTTGTATGTTCATCGTGCTTATGGCGGCTATCTACGTGCTTGTGAAAAAATTTATAACAAAAGAGAGATACCTTGAAAAGAAGATGAACGGGTAATGAGGCAAATACCCGTAGACCCGATGTGCTCCAAAGCTATGGGGTTGAGGAGAAGCTTGATACGGCAGGACAAGAAGGGAGATAAAAATGAGAAAAATGGCTTTGTGTATTCTGCTTGCGACAGCTTTGCTCTTGAGTGCATGCAGTTCGGCAGAGGACGCCACACAGACATCTCATACGAGCGGTACGACCCAAACTCAGCCCAAGGAAAGCGACAATAAGGTTACCGAGTCTTCGGGCTCAAATACCGAAAATTCGGAGCAGGGCTCCAAGCCTGAGGAAGAGCCTCAAGAGCCTGAGGCGCCCGAGGAGCCTGCTGTTGAGGTCAAGCTCTACGAGCTGGAATATGCGATAGGCAGTATAAGCGGAGCAGCGGGCGCCGATATGAGCAACAGCTCACGCTTCGCCGCGTATGAATACATACCGCTGGCAGATATTGAAGCGATAACCGTGGGCAACGGATATTGTCTGACTTGGTTTGCCTACGATGAGGACAAGGTCTATCTTGGCAACGGCTCGAACACCTATCCCACCTTGCCCGCAGGCGGCGTATGGCTCGCTGACGGACGGGATGTGACGGCTGAGGAGATATTGGTGTGGAATTCTGACAGTGTATACGTCAGATTTGCCGTAAAAAGAAGTGACGGAGCTGCTATAACGCTCGGGGAGGACGTTACATTGAGCGATATTAAAGTATATATCAGCGGATATGAAAGCGAAAACACGGAGAAGCGTGTGAGCTATGAGAAAATAGCTACCATAGCTAATGGCAGACAGGACGGAGCTATATACGGCGACCTTCTGTTCTCATTTAATTCTGTGGGAGAGTGTAAGGTCTATTCCTTAGACGGGTACAGTTATATATCCGAGTTTGTTCTTGATAAGAATGAAGTGCTTAGTCCTCATTCAAATTCGGTCTGCTTCGGCTCTTACAAATATGCCGAGAGCGACGAATTTCCGCTGCTGTACTGTAACGTGTACAATACCTACAAAACCGACAGAGCCATGGACGGCACCTGCAACGTGTATAGGATTGTAAGAGAGGGAAGCACCTTTTCAAGTCAGCTGGTGCAGATAATAAAGGTGGGCTTTACCGACAATACCGAAAAGTGGTCGTCTCCCGGCGGTGATACGAGACCCTTTGGAAATTTCACAGTCGATACCGATAATAATAGGCTGTATGTCTTTACTATGCGAGACGCGAGCAAGACCACGAGGTTTTTCGGCTTTGACCTGCCTACTCTTGAGGAGGGAGTCCTTGACAGCACTACGGGCGTGAAGAAGGTGACGCTGAGAGTTGAGAATATCACCGACAGCTTCGAGACTGAGTATTTTTATTATATCCAAGGTGCCGCATACGATGAAGGCAGGATATATTCTCTTGAGGGCTTTACCAATGACGCTACAAACAGAGCGGCTATAAAAATTGCGGATATCGCAAGCGGTAAGCTTTGGGGAAAGGTAGACCTCTACGGCATGGGGCTTAAGACCGAGCCAGAGGTGGTATACGTTCTTGACGGAGCTCTTCATTATATTGACGTTTCGGGTAACGTATATAAAATTACTTTTGAGGGATAAAATGAGTACCTATTTGTTTGATTTTGACGGAACGCTTGTGGACTCCATGCCGACCTACGGCGCCGTGATGAAGCGCATACTTGACGAAAACAGTGTTTCGTACGGGGATGATATTATCAAGATAATAACTCCTTTGGGATTTCGCGGTACTGCGGAGTATTTCGTGGACACTATGGGTGTGAAAAAGAGTGTTAAGTCGCTTATGGCGACTATGGTGAAATACTGCACCGAGGAGTACACCTACAATATAGGCGAAAAGCCGCACGTTATAGAGGTCTTGCAAGAGCTCAAGGCGCGCGGTAACGACCTACACGTGCTGACGGCGAGTCCGCACACTTCGCTCGATCCCTGCCTAAAAAGGTTGGGTATATACGACCTCTTTGATAACGTATGGTCCTGTGATGATTTCGGAACTACCAAGGCAGACCCCGAAATTTACAAAATGGCAGCGGAACGAATTGGGAAGCGCGTAGAGGATGTAATATTCATTGATGATAATTTAGGTGCAGACAAGACTGCAAAGACGGCGGGAATGACAGTGTACGGTGTGTATGACGACTCATCCGCCGAGTACTCCGAGGATATGAAGGCGCTGTGCGATAGGTATATAAAGGATTTTTCGGAGTTAATATGACAAAAAAATACCGATAGAGTTTTTGGATACTCTATCGGTATTTTTTATTTACTTACAACTTCCATCTTTTCGATAACGATGGGGGTCTTGGGGACGTCCTGCATATACCAGCCGTAGCTGCCGGTTCTTGTGGACGCGATAGCGTCGAGAACGTCAAAGCCGTCGGTCAGTTTTCCAAAGCCTGCGTACTGCGCGTCAAGGTGAGGCGCATCCTGATGCATTACGAAGAACTGGGACGATGCGGAATCGGGGTCGCTGGTGCGCGCCATAGAGAGGACTCCTCTGGTGTGCTTCAGGTCGTTTTGCATAAAGCCGTTTGCTTTGAACTCTCCCTTGATAGAGTCGGTTTCCTTATGCTCCATTTCCTCGGTGTAGCCCCCGCCCTGTATCATAAAGCCCTTGATAACTCGGTGGAAGATAAGTCCCTCAAAAAAGCCTTCTTCAATGAGCTTTATAAAGTTCGCTACCGTTTTGGGAGCTTTCTCGGGATAGAGCTCGGCTGTCATAGTGCCCATATCCTTAACTGTGATCTTGATGATAGGATTTGTCATTTTCGTTTTCCTCTTTAATATTTTTATTTTTGATCGAGCTTGTAGGCTATGCGGAAAAGCTCGTTTATTCTGTCTTGCCTGCCCGCAAGATAGAGCCATCCGAACAGAGCTTCCATTCCCGTGGCGTTTCGGTATTCGGCAACCGTTGCCGATTTGGGCGTGCTGGAGTGACCCATATTTCTTCCTCGGTGGAATACTCCGTCCTCCTCCTCTGTAAGAAGGGGGACAATGTTTTTCATCGCCTCGGCTTGCTTTGACGCCCTTACGAAATCAAGAGCGGCTTTATTGAGCTTTGCTGAGGATGATAGACCAGCCTCGCAGACAAGATAGCTTCGTACGCAGATTTCAAGAGCGCAGTCCCCGAGATATGCAAGGGAAGCGGTGGAGTAGGTATTAAGATGATTATCCATAAGCTCCTCCTTAGGTTAAAATCTTACCCGACAGACGCTTCTGACCTTCTTTGTGTCGGTATCAAGGTCGAAAAGCGCGCCTGACGCCTCCGTATCGCCATCTCCCACCGTCAAACGGCAGGATATCTTGGTGCGCATACGGTCAAGCACTGTCTTTGTGTCAGAGCCTATAATGCTATTCTTGGGACCCGTCATACCTATGTCGGTTATATATCCGCTGCCCAAGGGAAGTATCTGCTCGTCCGCCGTGGAAACGTGGGTGTGAGTGCCGAACATTACCGATATCCGTCCGTCGAAATATCTTCCCAAGGCTATTTTTTCCGAGGTGGACTCGGCGTGTATATCCATTACGGCAAAATCGTAATTGCCCTTCTCACGCTCAAGAATTCTGTCCACGGTAGCAAAGGGGCAGGCAAGGGATTCCATAAGCGCCGTGCCCATAATATTTATTCCGAGGATGCGCCAGCCGCACACGTTAAGTATCGTATATCCTCCGCCGGGAGCTAAGGGCGGATAGTTGGCGGGGCGGATTATGCACTCGGAGTCACTCAGCATATCAAATATATCCCGTCTGCTGAAGGCGTGATTTCCAAGAGTTATAAGGTCTGCCCCCGAGGATAGCAAAAGCTCGGCGTCAGCCTTGCTTATTCCGTATATATCCGAGGCGTTCTCTCCGTTGACTACCGTAAAGTCAACGCCGAGCTCCTCTCTTTTTTTCCATAGTGTCTTACCGAGATATTCGAGGGCATTTTTGCCCACAACGTCTCCTATTGCGAGAATTTTCATATATTGAGCTTTCTATATACTGTATTAACCCAGAGAGCGGCACTTGTGCGCGAACTCGGAGGGGGTGTTGCCCGTAAGATTTTTAAACACCTTGCAGAAATATGATGCGTTGGCAAAGCCTACCGCAACGGCTATCTCCTCGATGCTTTGATTGCTGTTAAGAAGAAGCTCCTTTGCCTTTCCTACACGATAGAGCTGTATGTAGCGGGCGGGGGGCATATTGAATACGGCAAGAAAGATGCTTCTGTAATAGGTCTCTCCAATATCCGAAAGCTCGGCAAGCATTGGCGTATAAAGGTCCTGACGGGCGTAGTTTGCCTCGATAAACTTGACCGACGCGTGAATAAGACCGTATTTACCCGCAAGGGAATGATTGTACGCGTGGATGGTTGATATCTGAGTGATGAGTGAGTAGAGCTCGGAGAGGCATTTTGAGTTATAAGCGGGTCCTCGGAGTCCGTAATACTGCATAAGGCTCTTTGCCTGCTTGAGTATGCTCTTGTCTCCCGCGGTCATATATTCACATACAGAGCCGTCGGGAAATTCCTTCCCGAGCTGTTCGTCGGTTATATCAAACTCCACAACTGTGCACTCTCCGCTCTTTTCGACAGACATAGAGTATTTTGTTCCCTTGGCGATAAAGAGAAGGGTGTCCGAGTCCGCGGTATACGAGGACTTGCCAACCGTATATATGGACGAGCCGCTCTTTCTTATGACAAGAGCGCAGTGGGAAGCGGTGGTGCTTACCTCAGTCTCCTTGCCGTGATTGACTCGTCTTACGTCGGATATGGAGGAAAGGCGTAGATTTGATATGTCAAAATTTTTCATAATGTATATACGCTCCTTTTTCGGTAGAATTTTTCAACACCTGTAAATAACGCGAGAAAATGGGATTTCACAAGGAAATCCCATAAGTAATTGTATCATACAACATACGCTCTGTCAAGCGTAACTTTAAAATTTTTGTGTTGTTTTTTTTAATCGGGCTCGGAATGATTTTTGATAGCCTCAAAGGAAGCATCGCTTATTATGTGCTCCATCTTGCAGGCATCCTCGGACGCCGTAGCCTCGTCAACTCCCAAGGAGACCAGAAAACGGGAGATTATGGTGTGGCGCTCGTATATCTTCTCAGCCAGAGCTATGCCCGTGTCGGTCAGGGTTATGAAGCCTTTTTTGTCAACCTCGATATATTTGTTGCTTTTTAAGATGCCGATGGCGCGGCTGACGCTGGGCTTGGAGTATCCCATCTCCTCGCATATATCTATGGAACGGATAGCCCCGCTTCTTTTTGAAAGCACATATATAGTTTCAAGGTACATTTCGCCCGATTCCTGAATAGGCATAATGAAACCTCCTTCGCAATTTATTATGGTAATTATACCACATAATTCATTTTTTGTAAAGAGAAATTTGGATTTGTAAAAAATAAAGAGAAAATTTCAAAAATGTTATTGACAATTAAGGTAAAGTAGGGTATAATAATATCAGTTAGCATATGCTAACTCAAAAAATAGCTTCGTCGCCCTTTTATCCTCGTTATGCGGATGTGCCATGAGCCGCAGCTTGAGAGATAAGCAGGGAACGCCTCAAGGCAACGCCGTCGGGAACCTCCGTCCCGACGGCGAAATTATTTTATTTTGCTTTGCTTTTGAAGATAAGCGAGGCTATAAAGCTGAATATAAGAGCAGCCGCCGTTCCCGCGGCTGCCGCCGAAAGACCGCCCGTCAGTGCCCCAATAAGTCCTTTTTCGTCCACGGCGCGCTTGACACCCTCGGCTATAAGATGTCCGAAGCCTGTCAGGGGTGTGGTCGCTCCCGCGCCGCCGAATTCTATTATGCAGTCGTAAAGCCCAAAGCCACCGAGAATAACTCCCGCTACCACGTAGCCTACAAGTATGCGGGCAGGTGTAAGATTGGTCTTATCCAACAGTATTTGCGCTATGACGCAGAACGCGCCGCCTACGAGAAACGCGCGCACGTAATCTGTAAATTCCATAATAGCTCCTTTAGTTTTTTTGTGAGGAAAGGCGGATAAGATGAGCAACCGCGGGGATAGCCTGTCCCTGCTGAATGCTGGATGGGCTCATCATAGCTCCCGTTCCCATAAACAGTACGTTCTTAAGCTCGCCCCGCTCAAGCATGGGGCAGATATAAGAAGCCATTACTACCGCCGAGCATCCGCAGCCCGACCCTCCCGCGTGCTTGTCCTGCCGCTTTACATCGTATATCATAGCGCCGCAATCATTATATTGCTGTCTTATATCTATTCCCTCGGACAGAAGCAGCTCACAAAGGATGCTGCCGCCCTCTATGCCCAGGTCTCCCGTCACTATCAGGTCAAAGTCCGAGGGCGAGCTTCCCGATATTTGGAAGTATCTTTTCAGAGTATCCGCGGCGGCGGGCGCCATTGCGGCTCCCATATTGGAGGCGTCGCTTATGCCCTTTTCCACTACTATTCCGGGCAGACCCTCGGTTATTCTTATTTTTCCCTCTCCCGACACCATAAACGCCCCCGCTCCCGTGACCGTCCATTGAGCGGTAGGAGAGCGCTGTGCGCCGTATTCCACGGGAGAGCGATACTGACGCTCTGCCGAGCAATAATGTGAGGAGGTAACTGCCGCCGCCGTCTTGAAGTATCCTGCGGATACGGTAGCCGAAGCCAGCATCAGACTTTCCGCTGCGGTAGAGCAGGCACCGTAAAGACCGAAATAGGGAATATCGAAATCAAGAAGCCCGTAGGACGAGCTTACGCATTGATTGAGCAGGTCACCCGCAAAAAGCGCGTCTATGGCTTGCTCGGAAACAGACAGCTTTGCCATAGCGATATTGAATGCAAGACGCTGCATCTCGCTCTCTGCCAGCTCCCACGTGTTTTTCCCGAATTTATCGGTGTTGTCGTGAAGGTCAAAGTATTCTCCTAAGGGGCCGTCCTTTTCCCATTTGCCAACCACCGAGGCAGAGGCAACGATAGCGGCGTTGTCGAATTTTAGGATTTTGTTTTGCATTTTCGGTATATTCCTCCGAAATAATAAAAGAATACGGAATGTTTCTTTTAGTGTTCACATTGTGCAGAAAAATATACCTTGACTTTTGGTGTTAATATGATAAAATATATTTAGTGAATGATATTTTGGAGGTGTATATGCTTAAGACCGACGGAAAACAGTATCATATAGGTGTATCGTCAGGTGAGATAGGAGAGTATTGCATACTCCCCGGCGACCCTGCGAGATGCGAACAGATAGCCGCCTTTCTGGATTCCCCCGTACACGTGGGAATGAACAGAGAATTTAATATATGGAACGGATACCTCTTGGGTAAGCTCGTAAGTGTATGCTCTACGGGCATAGGAGGTCCTTCCACTGCTATTGCGGTGGAGGAGCTTTATGCCTGCGGCGCTCGTACTATGATAAGAGTGGGTACTTGCGGAGGCATATCCACTAAGGTCTGCCCCGGGGATGTGGTGATAGCCAACGGAGCGATAAGACAGGACGGCACCTCCCTTGAATACGCTCCCGCTATATTTCCTGCTGTGCCCGATACAAAAACACTCTTTGCTTTGGCTGATGCAGCCGAGAGGCAGGGCTTCTCTTATCATTGCGGTGTAGTACAGAGTAAGGATTCCTTTTACGGTCAACATTCTCCCACTCGTATGCCCACCGAGAGCGAGCTTTTAGCAAAATGGGAGGCGTGGAAGCGTCTTGGTGTGCTTGCGAGTGAGATGGAGGCGGCGACCCTCTTTACGGTGGGCGCCAGTCTCGGTATAAGCACGGGAGCGGTATTTCTTGCTGTGTGGAATCAGGAGAGGTTTCTGCAGGGACTTGATGGCGCCGAGGCAGAGGTGCATGATACCGAAAGAGCCATAATAACGGCTGTTGAGGCTATAAAGACTCTTATTGCAAGGGATGGAAAATAAGTCGAAATTTCGGCTAAAATTTTTTTGAAATTTTGATTTTCATACTTGACATATACGTATATGCTGTGTTATAATAAAATATGTATATGAGAACACCTTATATTGTGCCTAAAATAATTTGTTTCTTAATAATCACTCAATATATTGATGAAAATAAAGGAGAATGAAAATGAAAAAAACACTTGCCCTCATACTTGCATTGCTTATGATGCTTTCCGTTGCTCTTGTTGCCTGCGGAGACAAGGAGAAGGAAACGGAAGGAACCACCGAAGACCCTTGGAACTACGGCGGGGATGAGCCCGAGAATACCGGAAACGAGGGAAATGAGGGTGAAAATAATAATACCAATCAGACTCCTACCAATACATACGAGGATATTAACGCTACTATGTACGTTCTTCATCCCGTAAAGGTTCGCGGAATCGATAAGAAGAACACACAGAACATTGTTGGTACTCTTAATTTCAAAGATTCCGTTAAAGTTACGGGTCAAAACAGCACTTGGTACAGAGTAGAGCTTGCCAACGGAACCGTTGGATACGTTTATGACGATATACTTACGCCCAGTGAAAACGCGGTAAAGGTAATTCCTCTTGAAACTCCTATCGAGGTGGAGATTTATAACCTTGGCAAGCACGCAGATGGTACTCCTATAAGCCTTAGAGTGCGTGAGACTCCTTGGAATTGCAGCAACTCTGATGTTGAAAATTACAAGGATGTAAATGTTCTTGATAATATTAAGAATGGTAAGTATTTCGTAACTGACGGCTTTAAGGTTACCAAGCTTGGCGCTACCGCGGACGGTGAGTGGATATACATTAAGTACATTGCAGAGGTAGATGGAGCTGCCGTAACCGAGTGGGGCTTCTGCTACAAGGATCACGTCAAGACCGAGGGAGAGAGCGCACCTGTTGATCCTAATACTCCTCCTACGATCCAGCCTATTCTCTGATTGAAAAATATTAAAAGCTGTCGCGAGAGCGACAGCTTTTTAGTCTTTAAAAGGGAAAAATATAAATAATCGCAAATAAAGTAAAAAAAATTCAAAATACTATTGATTTTTTAAATAGTTTGTGATACAATAGTTAGGCTAATGACTTTTTCTGCTTTCTGTGGAAAGCGTTTAATAAAATTTTTGGAGGTTTAACAATGGAAATCGCATTTGGCATAATCCTTATAGTTTTGGCTGCTGCAGTGGTTGCTTGCGTACTTATGCAGTCTGGAAAGGACAAGAGCCTTTCGGGTACTATCACCGGCGCTGGAGAGAACTTCTTCGCTAAGGGCAAGGGTAAGTCCAAGGATAAGGTATTCAGCACTGTAACGACTATCCTTTCGGTTATTTTCGTAATAGTTGCCGTTGCGGCGGTAATCGTTATAACCAATAAGTACGGCGCGTAATTATCACAATAAAAAGGACGCTTCGGTTGCGAGACTTCTCGTAAGGATGCTTGCAAATTCTGGCTGAGGATTGTTTCCTCTGCCGATTTGTGTTATATTGGAGCTAATGAAGCCTCTCCCTTTGGGAGAGGTGGCGGCGTAGCCGACGGAGAGGGTGAATGTTTGAACTTATATCCCTCTCACCCGCTATTGCGGGAGCTCTCCCAAAGGGAGAGCCTTCTATAAGAGTTCGCTCGTTTTTAAGGGTATGCTTTACCGATGCCTTTGTAATACAAAGTCGAACTGTGGATAAAACGACCCCGACAGACCGTAAAATCTGTCGGGGTTTTATCATCCTTATGGAAAGCGCCTTTTTATTCGATATCAAACATTTTTATGGATTTTATCGCCAAGCCCTTTTCGTACTCCCGAACCTCGCCCAGCGCGTAGAATTTTCCGTCTGCCGAGCAGAGCCTTACCCGCTCGCCTACGGCAAAGCTTGTGCGTATTTTCTTTTGATATACCTCGCAGCCGCTTCGTGAGAGCTTTTCAAAAAATTCGGGAAGCTCTATCTTAGGCAGAGAAAGGAAAAGCTTTTCGGTAGGGCAGAGAAGCGAAACGCGCTCCTCCTCGCTCATTTCTTCGAGCTCTTCCAAGGTGTGAGCGTTACCGAGCGAAAAATCTCCCGCCCTTGAACGGCACAGAGATGCCATAGCTCCTCCGCATCCAAGCTTTGCTCCGATATCGGCGCAAAGGGTGCGGATGTACGTTCCCGAGGAGCAGCTTACTCTTAAAATATAGTCGGTCGGTGTGTCGGTGGGAGAAACCTCAATGGAGAATATAGTTACGTGTCGGGGCTTTCGCTCCACGCTCACACCCTTACGCGCAAGGTCGCAAAGCTTCTGCCCGTCAACCTTCAATGCGCTGTACATAGGCGGTATCTGCTCGATATCGCCCTCAAAGGATTTAACAGCCGAGGTAACTTGGTCAGGGGATGGGATGCTGTCACAACGGGTCAGCACCTCCCCTGTGATATCCTCGGTGTCGGTGGTAATCCCAAGACGAAGCGTGGCGATATATTCCTTGCTGTCAGCCACAAGGTATTCAGCCGTCTTAGCCGCTCTGCCCACAAGCACGGTGAGAACGCCCGTAGCCAAAGGGTCGAGAGTGCCCGTGTGCCCCACTCTGCGTGTGCCGTAGAGTCTGCGTATTTTATTTACAACGTCGTGGGAGGTCATACCCTCCTCTTTATTGATTATAAGTACGCCCGACGGCTCCATGGTAGCACCACCTTTTTATCTTTAATTGAACCTTACCCAAGCCGAGCAGATATTAAATCCCTTCTCGGAAAAGTTCTTTTCATATTCGGTCATAACGTTGCCCTCTGCCTTCTCGCTTCTGTGAAGGTCGCGGGTCTGCCAGACAATATCCATTCCAAGCGCCTCAAATTCCTCAAGGCTGAAATCAAAAAGCCCTACGTTATCGGTCTTCAGCTTTAGAATTCCGTCCTCCTTGAGCAGTCCCTTGTATATTTCAAGGAAGCCTCTGTGAGTGAGTCTGCGCTTTGCGTGTCCCTTTTTGGGCCAAGGGTCGCTGAAATTGAGGTATATGCAGTCAAGTGAATGGGGCTTTACGTTCTCGGCAAGTGTCTTCGCGTCGCCTATGAGGAAACGCAGATTGTCGCATTCTCGCTCGTCGGCAGCCGCCTTAGCCTTTTCAAGAGCGATACAGCATACGTCGGCTACACGCTCAACGGCAACGAAGTTTATATCGGGATATTTTTTTGCCATACCGCAGGCAAAATTTCCCTTGCCGCAGCCTATTTCCATATGTACTGGGGCGGAGGAGGGGAAGATGTCCTCAAATCCGTCCTTCATTTGCGCCGCCTCGGCGATACGAAGCTCGGCGCACGCCTCAATACGCTCCGCTCCGTGCTTTTTCTTTCTCATTCTCATAATTCTGCTCCAAATTATACGTTAAAGCGGAAGAGAACTATATCTCCGTCCTTCATAACGTAGTCCTTACCCTCGCTTCGGTAGAGTCCCGCCTCCTTGACGGCGTTCATAGAGCCGTGCTTCTGAAGGTCGTCAAAGGATACTATCTCGGCTCTGATAAATCCGCGCTCAAAGTCGCTGTGTATCTTGCCCGCGGCACCGGGTGCCTTTGTGCCCTTGACGATAGTCCACGCGCGGACCTCCTGAGGACCCGCGGTAAGATAGCTTATAAGTCCGAGAAGCGCGTAGCTCGCCTTGATAAGACGGTCAAGACCGCTTTCGGCAATGCCCATATCCGCAAGGAACATAGCCTTTTCCTCGCCATCAAGCTCGGCTATCTCCGCCTCAAGCTGGGCGCAGATGGGAATTATCTGTGAATGCTCACGCTCTGCTTGGAGCTTGAGCGCGTCGTAGTTTCGGTTGCCCACGGGCTCTGTACCCGCCTCGTCCTCGCTGACGTTAGCCACGTATATGACGGGCTTCATAGTAAGCAGGGGAGTATCGTGAAGATATGCCAGCTCGTTCTCGTCAAGCTCTACCTCACGGGCGCATTTTCCCTCGGAAAGCGCGGCGTGGAGCCGCTCGAATACGGCAAGCTCAGAGGCAAGAGTCTTATCGCCCTTCATAGCCTTTTTGGTACGGTCTATACGGCGCTCTACCATTTCGATATCCGAGAAGATAAGCTCAAGATTTATGGTCTCAAGGTCGCGCAGGGAGTTTATATTTCCGTCAACGTGTATAATGTTCTCGTCCTCAAAGCAGCGGATAACGTGGAGGATAGCGTCCACCTCGCGGATGTGAGAAAGGAACTTGTTTCCAAGACCCTCGCCCTTGGAGGCACCCTTGACGAGTCCCGCGATATCAACGAATTCTATAACCGCGGGAGTATATTTTTCGGGGTTGTGCATTTCTGCCAGATAATCAAGTCGGCTGTCAGGAACAGCCACCACGCCCACGTTTGGCTCTATGGTGCAGAAGGGATAGTTAGCTGATTCAGCACCCGCGTTTGTAAGCGCATTGAAAAGTGTACTTTTTCCCACGTTGGGAAGTCCTACGATACCGAGTTTCATTTTTTACCGTCCTTTATAAAAAGTTATCAATTCATACGGAGATATTATAGCACAAAGCGTCGCTTTTTTCAAGGCGCTTGGCTTAAATTGAAGTAAAAATAAGGAGATTTTTGAGAAATATGACATTTTTGTGACAAAAAAGGTATGGATTTTTAAAAAATGGAGGAAATATATTAAAAAATTAAAAAATTGTTTGCAAAAACTTAAAATGTGTGCTATAATTAAAAGTGGAATATTATTGCATTACACAGGAGGTGTAAAATGCTGGATACTAAAATACTTATTGTAGATGATGACGCGAACATATGCGACCTGTTAAAGCTCTATTTTGAGAACGAGGGATATGCTGTAAAGACCGCAGCAGACGGAGCTGAGGGTATAAGCTTTTTTAAAATTTACGACCCCGATATCGTGCTTCTGGATATTATGCTTCCCAAAAAGGACGGATGGCAGGTCTGCCGTGAGATAAGAGAGATATCCTCCAAGCCTATCATAATGATAACCGCAAAGGGCGAGGTCTTTGACAAGGTGCTCGGTCTTGAGCTGGGCGCTGACGACTTTCTCGTAAAGCCCTTCGATATGAAGGAGCTCAGCGCGCGTGTAAAGGCGGTGCTTCGCCGTTATCAGGCTCACACCGTACAGAACGACGAGGACGTTATAAAGTTTGAGAATATCGAGATAAGCCATCAGAAGTATGAGCTTAAGCTCTGCGGAAAGCCTGTTGACGTTCCGCCTAAGGAGCTGGAGCTTCTCTACTTCCTTGCTTCCAATTCAAACAGAGTGTTTACCCGCGATCAGCTTCTCGACAAGGTTTGGGGATTTGACTATCTGGGTGACTCCAGAACCGTTGACGTACACGTAAAGCGTCTGCGCGAGAAGCTTGACGGTGTGTCGGACAGATGGTCCTTAAAGACCGTTTGGGGCGTTGGCTACAAATTTGAAGTTTTGAGTTAAAAAATATTACCGCCTATGCAGGACGCATAGGCGGTTTTTTGATTACTGATTGTGGGTTTGATGTGTGATCTGCTATTCTGCTTTTTTATTTGTCTTCCTTGGTGAAATTTTCTTCATTCTCGGTTGTTACTCTTGCTTTTTTCCTTCTTATGCCAATGACAAGCAATATAATTCCGATTATGGAGAATGAAAAATATCCAATCAACTCGAAAATATTTCCGTTGAAGATAGGTCTTCCTGTAGTAATGGGGGCTATCAGACTCAAAATTTGCAAAAATATTAAAATTACTCCTGATATTATCATATCGTTTTATTCTGTCTCCTTATTTAGGTTCTTTTTTTACCACAGCATTATCAAAGCCATCTTGATGCGTTGTAAAAAATAAAGTTGATTTACTGTTGCAGTCAAAGTTAGTACAAACTTTGTTACTATAGACTTTGCATAAAGATAGGTGATTATCTAAAAGCGATAGTCACTGATAATTTTGTCCCAGATATTTATATTCTCAGTGCATTCAGCTTTATTTAATTTAAATACGCCGCGAAATATATATTTTCGGTAAGTCCCGTAATCAACTATATCGAAAACAGCCCTATCTTCAAACCTACCCACACGTGCGCTCATAACTGCTTGTATATAGGTATGGTGATCTTCGTATTTTGGTGATATGGCTTTTTCAACGAGCCTGTCCTCGCTTTCCATATAATTCATCCAGCCCGAAGAATTTACAGAGCGATTGAGCCTTATCATCCACAGCCATCTTCCGTCACTTAGCGTTATGCCACTTTTCATCCAAGCCTTATAGTGTGTTCCTAAAACTTTGTTTAAAAGGTCCGCATGTGTTTTTGCAATAATATATTCTCCGCTTTTCATATAGAACCTCCATATAGTTTTTATATTTATATTTTTTCAAGAACATGCTCTTTAGGGGTGCTGAGATCAAAGCGAAAACGGTATGTACCCAATATATGATATTTTCTGTTTGAGCCATCTCCTATTACGTTTACCACTATTCGGTATTTTCTCTCTCTTTCACCGGTGTATGATGGGGCTTGGCGGCCAATAAATTTTTCTACTATAATGGTGTCGTTTATTCTTTTGTTTATCCATCCTTGACGTTCTACTCCGTCAAGACGTATCATCCAAACCATCGTGTCATAGTCTTTGTACCAGCGGCCTCTCATCCATTGACTGTAGTTTGTACCGAATACCTTGTTAAGAAATTCTGCGTTGGTTCTGGCGTAAATAATTTGTTGGTCCATAGCTTTCTCCTAAATTATAAAATATTTTTCAAGATGCTCAAGAGCTTTTTTATCCATGTAATATCCTTTACCCTCTATCTTTTCTATGGGGTAACCGAAATCCTTGAGATATGATATATTTCTTCCTACAGTTTTTCTGTCACACGATATCTCGATGTCATTCAGGTAATTGCAGATAGCCGTTTGACTTACCGGATGTTCTTCTGACGAAAAACGCTTGATTATGTTGAGAACATACAGTATAATTGTTTTTTTTGCCATTCTTTTCTTATCTTTCATATATCTCTCCCAAAAAGTCTATCTACTATAATTATACACTTTTGGCATGGTCAAAAGTAGCCCAAGCAGGAATATCATGATTATTATTTACAAAAAATTAATATTTGGTGTTCCAGACTAATAAAAAAGTGCGCCGACCGAAATCAGCGCACAAAAACGCAAATTCCGGTTGTCGCCAAACAAACCATATACGGTCGGGTATTATTAATACTGTCCCCATAAGGAATTTGCATTTTATCAAATTCGATTGAAGACAGTATTTTCAAAAAAGGGTATAGTTACCCCTAAAAATAAAAAATACTCGACCTTTTAGCATATTTGGTTTGTTTGGCAAATTCATTTTATCACAAAAAATGACAAAATGCAACAGCTTTTGAGATTTTTATAAATAATTTGATATAAGATATAATTTGATATTGACAAGCCTTTTATAATAATTGATAGCTCACTATCTTTTAGGCTTCCTGTGCAGGGAGGCTATGTGAAATCCTTCGTACAAAACCGTAGGGACCGGCGTCCTCGACGGTCCAAGAAAACAAGGATGATGTTTTTAGGACCGTCGAGGACGCCGGTCCCTACAATTTTTGTACACAAGTCCTATTTAAGCGTGTCATCCTGAGCGGAACGGCGAGATATTGCTGCCGTATACGCAAGGAATGAGAGCCGCCGTGAAGTCGAACCTTTGCGAAGCGTGGTAGCGGAGCAAAGGCGCGAAACAAAGCGGAGCGGGATCTCCTTACGGCTTTGTTATCCTTGAAAATGTAAAAAAGTAACATTTATCGCGAAGGACAGCAAAGTCTTTTAATAGATCCCTGCGAGCCTTACGGCTCTTGCTTTTGGATGAATTCGCAGCCGCTCTTCCATCCAAAAGTTCGACTGCACGCTGTGCGCTTCGCTCAGGATGACCCGCTAAAATAGATTTGTGCTAACCCTTATAATAAATCCCTCAATAAGTTCTTTGCGCTACTTTCTTCCAAGAAAGTAGCAAAAAATCGTTTATAATTCTAACTACGGGGATTATTGACAACCGTATCCCCTTGTGGTATAATTCATTTGAAAATAATGTTTTTGAGGTAAAGGATGTTTAAAAGTCTTTTTTCAAAATACGTATCGGCATTTATGCTCATAATAGTATTGAGTTTTATTCTCGTGGTAATCATAACCGCGTCGGTCATAGGGAGGTATTCCGAAACTACAAAGCAGGACGTGATGGAAAGTGCCGCTCTTGCGTCGGCGGGATATCTGTCGGACCGAATGGAAAATTTTGCGGGTGACCTTTCTCGTTTAATTGACACCGACGGTGAGGATATAGAAAGCACCCTTTCTCTTATGGTAAGCTCGGCGGGCGATTCAAGCGTGCTGGTAGCCGATAAGAGCGGAGCGCCACTGGCTGTGGCGGGAAATGGCGAAAACCGTCTTAATATGAACAAGGAAATAGACGGGGACCTATTGGCTTCTCTTGACAGAGAGGGAGAATACCTCAATTTCGGAGCTTCCAGCGGAATGCTTGAGCACGCCAAGGCGGTAAGCGCCCGTACGGTAGAGAATTCCTCGGGAGAGGTGTGCGGCTACGTCTTTGTGTATTCGGAATCCGAGATGATGCAAAAGCTTATGGAGGTCATAGTCAGAGTTGTTATGGGCTCTATAATATGGGTGCTTCTGGCAGCTCTTATAGCTGTGTATTTCATAAGTGAGCGCGTAATTGCTCCTCTGCGCGAGATAAGCTCGGCGGCAAAGAGATTTGCCTCGGGAAAATTCGACACCCGCGTTCCCGTAAGGGGAAGCGACGAGGTTGCGGAGCTTGCGTTAGCGTTTAACAATATGGCAGAATCCCTTGACAACTACGACAATATGAGAAACAAATTTATGTCCGACGTATCCCACGACCTGAGAAGCCCTATGACATCAATTTCGGGCTTTATTGACGGAATACTTGACGGTGTTATTCCTCCCGATAAGCACGAATATTACCTGCAAATGGTATCAAGCGAGATAAAAAGGCTATCAAGGCTTGTATCTACGCTGCTTGACCTGTCAAGGATACAGGCGGGTGAGCGCAAATTCACCATGACCGATTTCGACGTCTGCGAAATGGCACGGCAGATACTTATATCCTTCGAGCAGAAGATAAACGCCAAGGGGCTTGACGTGTCCTTTGAGCTGGAGGAGGACAGGATGATAGCCAATGCCGACAGCGACGCTGTTTATCAGGTGCTTTATAATCTTTGCGACAACGCGGTAAAGTTTGCCTCGGAGAAGGGAAGGCTCAGCATTAGAGTAAAGAGAATAAAGAGCAAAAGGCTTCAGGTTGACGTTTATAATGACGGAAGCGGTATAGCGGAGGCGGATATAAATTACGTTTTCGAGCGTTTTTACAAGAGCGACAAGAGCCGAGGACTTAATAAGAGCGGAGCGGGGCTTGGACTGTTTATCTCAAAGACTATTATGGACGCTCACGGACAGCGCATATGGGTTGAGAGCGAGTATGGTAAAAACTGTTGCTTCAGCTTTACGCTTGACGCCGAATAAGTTTACCCCAAAAAAGAGAAGAATATTTGTAGTATCATAAAGATACCGTGACTGCGTTTCGTAAGGTCTTAAGCTTTTCGGAACGCAGTTTTTTGAGGTGAAAAATGAAAGACAAAAGAGATTTTTCACACGATAACGCATTTTTCGGGGATGATGACGGCGGAGAATTTGAGACGGTGAAGCTTCCCGAGCTTAGCGAGGTCGTGCTGAGTGAGAAGAGATGCGGAAGAAAAATCTTACCGCTGCTCTTGCTTTTGGCGGCAACGGCTTTGATTTGTGTTATGATATTTATTTTCGGTGCGAAGAGCGAGTCGCCTATGGAGATAACTATTCCCACAGAGGATAGGGAGGAATGGAGAGGAGCCTTCGCGGAGCGTAGGATATATGAGGAGTGTCTTGAATGCTCTGTGAGCCTTAAGGTAGGTAAGGGGCAGAACGTAAAATATTGGTCGGGAGTTATTTTGTCCTCCGACGGATGGATAGCTACCGACGCGCTTATGATCGGCGACGCCGACGACGGACGGGTATGCGTTACTCTCAATGACGGAAGAGAATACGGCGCGGACAGCATACGCCGCGATAAGGACAGCGGAGCGGCGGTCCTTAAGATATCGGCAGAGGGGCTGAGAGCGGCAGAGCTGTCCTCAAGAGAGCTTCAAGGGGGAGAAATGACAGTAGCGGTAAGCGAAGGAAGGGATATTATAATGGGCTCAGTGCTGAGTGTGAGCAACGGATTGAAGGTCAATATCCACGGAGATACAGGCTCGGAGGGCGCACCCGTATTCGATAACGACGGCTATCTTGTAGGGCTTTGCGTAGGGCAGACAGACAGCGCGGACACCTGTGACGCGGATAGCCTGAGAGCATTGATGGAGGG
>CAJGCD010000008.1 GCA_904501715.1 uncultured Clostridia bacterium | reverse complement strand
GGGTGAAAGCAACACCGGTACCACAGTTCTCGCCCATGTTACCGAATGCCATTGCCTGTACGTTTACTGCAGTACCCCAGCTGTAGGGAATGTCGTTGTCACGACGGTAAACGTTTGCACGGGGGTTGTCCCAAGAACGGAATACGGCCTTAACTGCGCCGATAAGCTGCTCCTTGGGATCGGTGGGGAAGTCCTGACCGATCTTAGCCTTGTACTCAGCCTTGAACTGATTTGCAAGCTCCTTAAGGTCGTCAGCGGTAAGCTCAACGTCAAGCTTAACGCCCTTTTCTTCCTTCATCTTGTCGATAAGCTCTTCAAAATACTTCTTACCAACTTCCATAACTACGTCAGAATACATCTGAATGAATCTTCTGTAGCAGTCGTATGCCCAACGAGCGTTTCCGGACTTCTTAGCCATAACCTCAACAACCTCTTCGTTAAGACCGAGGTTAAGGATGGTGTCCATCATACCGGGCATGGATGCGCGTGCGCCGGAACGAACGGAAACGAGAAGGGGGTTCTCAAGGTCACCAAACTTTTTGCCGGTAACGCCCTCCATCTTTGTGATGTACTCCATGATTTCAGCCATGATGTCAGCATTGATCTGACGACCGTCCTCATAGTACTGTGTGCAGGCCTCAGTAGAAATGGTGAAGCCCTGGGGAACAGGAAGACCGATGTTGGTCATCTCTGCGAGGTTAGCTCCCTTACCGCCGAGGATCTCACGCATGCTTGCGTTACCTTCGGAGAAGAGATAGCAATATTTCTTTGCCATTGGAATATACCTCCATATAAATAAATTTTGACAAGATCAAGCGCTTGCGGTGCTCAGGGCGCAAAACACCCTATACGCCGTAGCGCGCTGTATATTATACCATATTTTTCACAAAAAGACTACCTTATTTTTAAAAATAAGACCTTGGTGATATGTAAATTTTTTATGAACGAGCAAAAAAAGCATTTTACTTGGTTGATTTTTTAACATTTGTATAATATAATAGTTAGGATAAGTATGAAGAATATAGGTAACTGGAATGGCAAATATTTTTGATCTGTTCAAGCAGATCTCCTCGGGAAGCGAGGAGACTAAGGGAAATATAGAATACATCGTGGCGGGGCTTGGAAATCCCGGCGCTGAATATGCGAAAACAAGACATAACGCGGGCTTTATGGCGATAGATTACATATCGGGGCGCTGTAACGCCAGACTCGACAGAGCTAAATTCTCGGCGCTGGTGGGAGAGGCAAGCATAGCGGGAAAAAGAGTACTGCTTATGAAGCCCCAGACCTTTATGAATTCCTCGGGTGAGGCGGTAGGTGCCGCAGCTAAGTTTTACAAGATAGCTCCCGAGAATATAATAGTAATATCCGACGACATCAGTCTTGACGTGGGGCGCGTCCGCGTACGCCGCAAGGGAAGCCACGGAGGGCAGAACGGACTGAGGAGCATAGAGCAGCATCTGGGCTCTCAGGATTATCAGCGCATAAAGATAGGTATCGGCGCAAAGCCTCATCCCGATTACGATCTTGCGAGCTGGGTGCTCTCAAGCTTTGATGCCAAGGATATGCAGTTTGTATCCGAATGTCACCCCAAGGTCTATGAGGGACTTTGCAAGATGCTTACGGGAGATACCGAGGCGGCAATGCAGATATGTAACGGTAAGTAATACTAAGAAGATAAAGAGGAATATGAGTACAGTAACCGATTTTGTGCGGAGTGACAAGGAGTATTCGCAGCTGCTTGCGGCGATAGTGAATGCAAAGAATGCCCGCACGCCAATGCCTACGCTGGTCTCGGGGCTTTGCGAGGGTGCTACCGACGCGGTATATGCCTCGTTACTGTCCGACCTGAGAAAAAAAGACAAGCGAGCCGCGCTTCTTATCTGCTCGGACGAAAAGGAGTGTGTAAGACTTCGTTCTTTTCTCAAAAAGCAGGGCTTCAAGGTAGGATTTTTCACAGGCAGGGACCTGACCTTTTATAATATTACAGCCTCCCATGAGTACGAGCATGAGAGGCTTAAGGTGCTTTCGGGGCTGCTTTACGGGCAGTATGATGCGGTTGTGACCACACCCGATGCGGCGCTTGGATATACAATCCCGCCTGAGCGGCTTATAGCGGCAAATCAGGTTATCGAATACGGAAAGACCGCTATCGAGCCCGCGGAGCTTGCGGAAAGGCTTACGGTAGCGGGGTACGTAAGAGTAGAGCTGGTGGATGCTCCCGGGCAGTTCGCCCTTCGCGGAGGAATTTTTGACATATATCCCGCGGTGGCGACTTATACGGATATAGACGGAAACGTGAGCGTTGAGACCGCTCCCTTCAGAATAGAGCTCTTCGGCGACGAGATAGACCGAATGGAGATATTCGATCCCGAGACACAGAGAATGACCGTGACGCTTGACAAGGTTGAGTTTTCACCCGCCCGCGAGCTTTTACTCGGTAAGGACGGCAGAGAAGAGCTCAAGGGCGCCATAAGCTCCTGGCAGTCAAAATCCAAGGATGAGAGAGCCAAAGCGGAGATGGCAAGCGAGATAGCCGCAGTTGACGGCGGTTGCGAGCTTAATTTCCTTGACAAGTATCTCACTCTCGTCTATCCCGAGCGGGTGTGTCTGCTGGATTATTTCAGCAAGCAGAACACCGTATTTATGCGTAATACCACCGCTGTATACGAGCGCATAAAGGCAGCCCAGTGGCATATAAATCAGACGGTAGAGGAGCTTCTTGAGGGAGGCACGATCGCGCCGAAATATACCGATTACACAAAGAGCGAGGAGCTGTTCGAGCTTTTCCTTGATAGCGCGGCAGTAGTTCATTTTGACTCTCTCGGTCAGGGAATGTCGGGCAAAAAGCTTGGTGCTATGTTCACCTTCAGAACTAAGCATATGGTATCGTACAGCGAGAACCTTGAGCTTCTTTGTGAGGATATTGAGAGCTATAAGCGCGGCGGATACCGCCTTTACGTCCTTGCGGAAAACGAGGCGGCGGCAAAAAATCTTTGCTCGCTTCTGAACGGCAAGGGCATATCCGCGGTCAGTGAGACCGACAGCGGAGAATTCACGTTTGAAACTCTGCCTAAGAGCGTTGTACTCGTAGGCTGGAGATATATAGTCAAGGGCTATGAGATGACCACGCCGCGCGTTGCCGTGCTGTCTACTGTGCCCGAGAACAGAGAGGGTGCTTATACAGCCTCCTCAAAGCTTAAAAAGAGAAAAAAGAAAAGAAGCGGAACAGAAACCATTCTTTCCTATAACGACCTTGAGGTTGGAGATTTCGTGGTACACGAGATACACGGTATCGGTCAGTATATGGGAATTGAAAATCTTAAGGTTGACGGCGTCAGCCGTGATTATATAAATATCCGCTATGCGGGAAGCGACAGACTGTTTTTGCCCGTAGATAAGCTGGATATGGTGTCCAAATATATAGGCGCACATTCGGATGACGGACTTGTTAAGCTGTCGCGCTTTGGCGGCGGTGAGTGGGGCAGGGCAAAATCCCGTGCTAAGGCAGCCGTTAAGGATATTGCGAAGGACCTCATAAAGCTGTATGCAGAGCGAGAGCGCCGACCGGGCTTTGCTTTCCCCGAGGACGACGAGCTTCAAGCGGATTTTGAGGCTGCTTTTGAATACGATGAGACCGAGGGCCAGCTTGCGGCTATTGAGGATATCAAGGAAGATATGATGAAGCCCGTGCCCATGGACCGACTTCTTTGCGGTGACGTGGGCTTCGGCAAGACCGAGGTGGCTATGAGAGCCGCTTATAAGGCGGTGCTTGGTGGAAAGCAGGTGGCAATACTCGTTCCCACCACTATTCTCGCCCTTCAGCACTATCAGACCTTGGTGAGCCGAATGAGAGCATTCTCTGTAAACGTCGATATGATATCCCGTTTCCGTACCCCTAAGCAGCAGGCACTCTCGCTCCGTAAGCTTAAAAGAGGTGACACCGACGTTATAGTGGGTACTCACAGACTTATAGGCAAGGATATAGAGTTCAAGGATTTAGGACTTTTGATAGTTGACGAGGAGCAGCGCTTTGGAGTCACGCAAAAAGAAAAGCTCAAGCAGATGGCGGGAAATATTGACGTTCTCACGCTTACCGCAACGCCTATACCCAGAACGCTGAATATGGCAATGGGTGGAATTCGCGATATATCTGTTCTTGACGAGGCGCCGGGTGACAGGCTTCCCGTTCAGACCTACGTTCTTGAGCACGACGAGCTTATACTCATAGAGGCTATACGCCGTGAGCTTCGCAGAGGCGGTCAGGTGTTCTATCTTTACAATTTCGTGGAGAGCATAGACAGTTGTGCGGCAAAGATAGCCAAGGCTATTCCCGAGGCGCGTATCACTGTTGCGCACGGACGGATGGATAAGGAAGAGCTTGAGGATATATGGAGCGAAATGCTCTCGGGTGAGATAGATATTCTCGTTTGCACTACCATTATAGAAACGGGTGTGGACATTCCCAACGCCAACACGCTTATAGTTGAAAACGCCCAGCGGCTCGGACTTTCCCAGCTGCACCAGATAAGAGGTCGTGTGGGACGCTCCTCAAGAAGAGCGTACGCTTATTTTACCTATCCCAAGGACAGAACGGTAAACGAGATAGCTACAAAGCGCCTTGAGGCTATAAGAGATTACGCCGAGTTTGGAGCGGGCTTTAAGATAGCCATCCGCGACCTTGAGATAAGAGGAGCGGGAAATCTTCTGGGCGCGGAGCAGCACGGACATCTTGACGCTGTGGGCTACGAGCTTTATATCAAGCTGCTCAACGAGGCAGTTCTTGAGGAGAAGGGCGAGAAGATACCCGAGAAGAAGGAGTGCACGGTCACGCTCAGGTGCGATGCGTTCATACCCGAAAAATACGTGCCGTATTCGGCGCAGAGAATGGGGCTTTACAAGCGTATAGCTATGCTTGAGACCCGAGAGGATAAGGACGATATAATCGACGAGCTTATCGACAGATACGGGGATATCCCCAAGGCGACTATGGACCTTTTGACCATAGCGCTGGTACGTGCCGCGGCTATGAAATGCGGCATACTCAATATAGTCGAGGAGCAGAGCGAGATAAGGATATTACCCTCCGCCTTTGATTTTGAGGTCTGGTCGGAGCTGTCCGATGACCCCAAATACAAGGGACGTATAAAGGTGATAATGTCCGAGCCTCCAAGCGTCGTGCTTAAAAAGCAGAGAGGGGATAACGTACCCGATATGATGCTCACTCTTTTTGAGAAATACGCCGTTTTATTGACTCAATATATATAACTGTTGTAAAAAAGGAAGGAACCGAAAATGAAATCGGTAAAAAGATTAATTGCAGTAATTCTTGTGTTGGCGCTTCTGGCGGTAGGATTTGCGGGATGCGCGGCTAAGGGCAAGACGCTGATGAAGCTTGACGGAAGCGAAATGTCGGTAAACCTGTTCTGGCTGTATCTTTCGAGAATGAAGGGGATGCTTTGCACTACCGCTTATTTTGGAAACAGCGCTACGGGCAGTGAGTTTTGGGATACCTGGATGGATGCCGATACCTGGACTACCTATAATGACCATTATACAAAGGTGGTGCTTGAGGCATCAAAGACCTATCTTGCAGCGGTAGCCCTGTTTGAGGAAAGGGGACTCAAGCTTCCCGATTCGTATATACAGGAGATAGATGCCGAGATGGAGGAGCTTGTTCTTAAGGAAGCCGACGGTTCAAAGACGGCATTTAATGCCATAATCGGAGAATACGGAGTAAACTACGAGATGCTTCGTGAGGCATATATAGTGGAGGCAAAGATAGATTATCTTGAAGAAAGTCTTTTCGGCGTTAACGGAAAAAAGATAGGCGCTAATCTTATCGAGGAATACTATCTTGAAAACTACGCGCGCTTCAAGCAGATATTCCTCTATTCCTACGAATACGTTTACGAGGTGGACGACAACGGAGATATCGTATATTACAGAGATGCTACGCATATATCCTATGACACGGAAAAGACAGCAAAGAAAAATGCTGACGGAAGCTATGCTACCGACGCTAACGGAGATAGGATATACGTATATACCGATGAGGACGGAAAGGAAAGGATAGCCTATAAGCTGGAGGGAGCCACCAGAAAGCCCGTTACCGACGAAAAGGGCAACGCGGTTACCAGACCCTACAACGACACTGAAATGGAGGTCCTTACCGACGAGGCAAACGACATATTCGACCTGACCCAAAAGGGCGACGCCATAGGCTTTGACGCTCTTGTAACCAAATACAGCGAGGATACGGGAATTAATGATTTCCCCAACGGATATTACGTTACCGAGGACACAAATTACGAATCCCCCGAGGTCATAAAGGCGCTCTTCCAGATGGCGGTAGGCGACGTAAGGATGATAAAGAGCGATTACGGAATACATATAGTGATGCGCTATGAAACAGAGCCCGCGGCTTATACCGACAGCGAATACGAGGACCTGTTCATAAGCCCTACCACGGGCACGTACGTGTTTATCAACGACCTTATATCGGAGCTGCTTGCGGAATATCTTGAGCCCTATAAGTCTAAAATAGTAGTAGATGAAAAGGTACTTGCTACGGCAGACATAAAGAGAGCGGGTATAAATTATTATTATTGACAAATATTTGATTGTATGGTATAATATAACTGTAAGTTGATTAATAGGTCCCATGGCAGTTTTGTCTGTGGATTTGAGAATAGAACAAAACGCACAGACAAAGCACACAAGGGCTACGTCTGTGCGTTTTTTGTAAGGGTCATACCCGACGGCATATACTATATCAAGAATGCGGCAACTCAAATGTATAAGGAGCTTGAATCGGCATCTTCCCCTGAAGAAGTTCCGATACAGTATAATGCAATCAATACTGGATTCTACGGGGGATGTTGAAGCTGTATAAGCCGGAGGAGTAATAATATTTAAGTTTACGCGATAGGAGGTGACTCCCATGAAACGTATAATTTGCTTTGTTTTAACCTTAATAATTATGACTCCGACCGCGGGATGCGGTCAGAGTCCAAACCATGTGAAAACTACACTGCCTGTAAATCAAACTGAAGTCCCTTTAAAGCCAATAGATACGTTAGATGAGTATTATGAATACATTGAAAGCGCTCAAGAGGTATCTTCTCACCATGATGTTTCTAACGCAGAAACAGGCATACAGCAGCTTTCTCAGTGGAATTATTCCTCTTTTGAGGAAACCTTAACTGACGTGACCGACGTGGTTAAGGCTACATTTGTGGCAACAAAGAATCTTCCAAACTACTTCTTTTACAAATTTGAGGTAAAGGAAATTTTAAACGGCAGTCTCACAAAAGAAATTATTTATGTTCCTCAAAAATACAATGGGAGTACCATGGAGCAGTTAAGAGATTACCAAGTCGGCAGTGACTATCTTTTGCTGCTGAGACGATATGCTGAGGAGTGTGTTCAGGAAGATATACTTGATTTTGCCGATACGAGTATAATACCCATTGATAAAGGCGGAAATATTGACATAAACAACTGCACGGTATATGAGGACGAGAAGCTGATAGATTTTATAGCTACCAACGAACTGAAAATTGCAGCTCAAAGCGGGAGGCTTATAGAGGGAATATCAGCACTCACGAGCAAAAACACGTGTTCTGTAGATTATTCCGAAGATATTATTTTTTCTTGTGACCCTGATGTTGTTTTGAATGAATCGCCATATGTAGCTTGTATATATATTCTCAAACAAATGAACGATCAGAATATGCCATTTTACCATGGGCTGTATGAATGCGAGGTTGAGCTTATCAAGGGTGAGCGCAGTGAAAAAACAGTAATGATATATTTACCTAAGTACTTTGTAAAGTTGGGTGAACGCTACGTGGTGGCACTTGATGATACTATTTCCTTACGGGATGATTATTTGAGATTTTCGGGAAGATACAGCATGTTTGAAATTTTGGAGGCGGAGAGGATAAAAGCAATTCTTGAGGGTTAAAGCAAGTTAGGATGTGTCTATGAAAAAACTATTATCTGCTATTTTATGTTTAACAATGCTATTAGTTTCCTTTACGGGGTGTAACGATACGGCAGAACAAACTACGGGCGAACAAACCACAGTGACTACACAGCCCCCACCCACCGTTGAAGAAAATCTACTGAATATTGAGGATTTTACCTTTCAAAATTTGCCTGATAAGGTCATTTTTGATAATGAGCTCTATACTATAACGAGAACTAACGGAAAAAGCTATTTGACCGTCAAAGAAAATAATAATGACGTTAATTCGGTTTCTAATTCTGTTGAACCGATGACGGTAATAGGGATATTTCATCTTGAATTTAATTCCCTTGATGAACTTATTGACTTGGTTGTAGGTACGGGATTAAGCGAAAGGCAACTTAATTGGTTAGAACTTTCCGAGTATGTGAACCCAGAAGGGCAAATAGAGATTTGTGATTTTGAAAGGATTTACGAGCCTGTACTTCCATCAATAATGGAGGCTAATGAGCTTTCTTGGCGGAGTTCGGACATAATTTACAGGTATACCCCGCAGGATTCTAATTATTCTTCTTGTGAAATGAGAGTCGGTTCTTTTGCTGCGTATTATCTGAAAAGTGAACTTAGTAATATGCCTGACAAGCGATACAAAGAGCCGGGTATAACAGAAGAAGTTACTCATTATGATAAGGATTATTATCGTTGCGGAGTGTACGAATTTGAACGCAATGGCATATCCTACACGGTTTTCAGCAAAAGCCGCCAGCGGCTTCCCGAGGTTTATGAGATAACTATATTTGGTGAAATAGGCGACGTAACCTTTAAATATGACATAAGGTTAAATTCCTTTGCCTACGGAGAGCAATGCTTCCTTGATAAGGACTGGATAGACGATTTCAGCGTGAAGCTGTATAAGCCGGAGGAATAATATTTTTTTATACTATTGACAAAGGTGATTTTTTGTGGTATAATCCACTCATAAAAACCGCATAGAAGTCGGGGGTGCCCATTATGGCTGAGATGGCGAGAGCCGAACCCTTTAACCTGATACGGATAATGCCGGCGTAGGGAGATGATTTCAATTTTGGTGGCTCGAGACACCGAAGATGAAGAATTTACCGCACGGAGATTTCCGTGCGGTTTTTAAATTTATTTTCGGAGGTTTGATGTATGAGTCAGACAAAATTTAACACACAGAGATTGACTACCTCTGCCGTTATGATAGCTCTCGCTACCATTTTGGCTATGGTGTGCGCAATCATTCCATTCCTGAATCTGCCCTTTGGCGGAGGATTTACCATAGCCAGTATGCTTCCCATAGTTATCATAGCGTATATGTACGGTATGAAATGGGGCTTCTTTACCGCGGGAGTATATTCGGCTATACAGATAGTTATGGACCTTTATCTTGGAAAGGGCTCCACTATAATGGCTCTTTTTATGCCCAACAGTGACGATTTTATGGGCTATGGAGCGGCAGTGGCTATACTTATCATAGACTATCTTGTGGCATACACGTTGTTGGGCTTCGGAGGTATCTTCAGAAACAAGATAAAAAATAAGACTGTTGCTCTGACCTTAGGTGCGGTGCTTGCGCTCTCACTGAGATATATTGCCCATATAATCTCGGGATATATATTCTACGGAGCGTGGGCTGAATGGTTCTTTACTCAGGATAACTTCTACGCTATCGGCGGATGGATACTGGACAGCTTCAGCGGTAAGGGATTAGCGTTGGTATATTCTATATTCTATAACGGACTCTATATGATTCCAGAAATAGTAATTACAGCGGTGGCGGCAATTGCGGTCAGCAAGCTTCCCGTCATAAAAAAGAACTGATGTATTCTTGACAATAAGCGTTTTTTGTGTTACAATCTAAAGGAACTTTATTAAACGGTCGCGCGGTATGTTGCCGAAAGGTATTACCGTGAGGAAAGTCCGGGCTTCACAGGGCAGGGTAACTGATAACGTCAGTCGGAGGCGACTCCCGGGAAAGTGCAACAGAAATAAACCGCCTCGTATGAGGTAAGGATGGAAAGGCGAGGTAAGAGCTCACCCACTCCTATGGTAACATAGGTTTGCTGTAAACCCTATCCGAAGCAACACCGTATGCGGATCGTTTGCCCGACATATATCCGCGGGTGGCAGAAGGCTTTTGCCTTTGAGCTTTGCGGCGACGCAAAGCAAAGATAGATGACCGTTCACGACAGAACCCGGCTTACAGATAGAGTTCAAACAAAAGAGGATGACTGATGTCATCCTCTTTTTTATTGTCAACATTCGCCGTGAAAATATGAAATGTTTTTATGATTTGCTGTATCACCTGCTTCGCTCTTGGTCAACATCCTTGAATATGTATTCCAGCCCTAACGTGCCTATGAGTATTGCTATAAAGCTTATGAGCGAATGCTCTATCATAGGGAAGATCCTGTAATGATACAGCACGGGGGAATGGCTGGACATATTTAATGCGAGAAAAAGAATGGCGGTCAGGTGACATATAACGGCAAACAAGCCGTAGTGCAGAAGCTGTCTTGAAGGGCGTGAAAATGTAAAAATATGCACTTTTTCCTCCTTTTTGGTTAATTATTATACTTTTTTTGCTGAAAAATCTTCATTTGTAAAAAATAGAAAAAACTTTGCTTTTCGGTAGTATTATATCAAAAATAACACTTTATTTCAAGAAACAGTTTTTGGAAAGGAAATAATTACCAATGCTTTCGCGATGCTTCTCCAATATAAAAAGTCATAACCCTAAAAAAAGTGTATATTTATGCACAATCCAACAAAAAATTACTCTTTGCTTGTGATATAATCCCTTTGTTGACACTAAATCTTGTAAAAAAACAGCTTAAACGCAAAAAATCTTAATTATTGCGCGGCTTTTTGAGTAGTGTATAATTGAGGACGTAACCAACGGCATACCTCACAGAAAGGAGAAAATTTAAATGTACAAAACACAGACTAAAAATTTTTTGTTGGGAGAGAACATCAGCATCTCAGTGCTGAAGGAGACCGATAGCGGAGCGGCGCATTACGCCCTCCTGAAGGTGGGGCTTTTCGGAATGAACGTTTACGCCCTGTGCGCTCTTGGAGAGGATTACGCTTTTGAAACGGTAGGCGCGTCATTGGAGGCGGCAGAAGGTCTTTTTGATACTGTTGTAGCTCAAGGCGTGTCCCCTACTCATGTTTTTGACGTGGTCAGTGATTTTCGAAAAGAAGGGGATATGTAAAGTTTTTAAGAAAAAAGAAAAAAGCTATTTACTTAGCGGGGATTTTGTGGTAAAATATACAGGATATATTTGACAAATTTTCGAGAGGATGGCTGCTGAAAATGAAATGTCCCGTATGCGGTTTTGCAGACAGTAAGGTAATAGATTCAAGACACGTTGAGGAGGGAAACAGCATTCGAAGAAGAAGAGAATGCCTTGCCTGCCAGAAGCGTTATACCACGTTTGAAATAATAGAGACAGTACAGATAATCGTCGTGAAGAAGGACGGAAGCAAGGAGCTGTTTGATAAAAACAAGCTGCTTTCGGGACTTCTTAAGGCTTGTCAGAAGCGACCTGTAAACGCAGAGGATATCGCGCTGGAGATAGAGACCGAGCTCCAGAACTCCTTGCGCAACGAGATAACCACAAACGAGATAGGCGAGATGGTTATGAACAAGCTTAAGGTAAGCGACGAGGTAGCCTACGTACGCTTTGCGTCGGTATACCGTGAGTTCAAGGATATTGAGACATTCCTTACCGAGCTCAGCCGATTGAAGGAAAATAATTGATGTGGGTGTTTATTTAAGGGAATTCCTATTTTGGTGCGACTTGTTTTTTAAATAAAAAAGCCTGATTTTTCCATACATATAAAAATCGAGTTGTCGCAAAATAATAGCAGAGTTGCAAAGCGAGCGACAGCGGAACACCGCAGTCGGTCTGCGGTGTTAACTCGATTATTATAGAAAATTCGAAAACAGAACCGTAATAGGATTACGGAAGTAAGGAGAATAGCTATGGCAAACAAGCAGGCAAAGCAGGCTCTTGAGCAGATCAAGATGCAGGCAGCAAGTGAAGTTGGAGTTAACCTTAACAACGGTTACAACGGAGATCTCACATCCCGTCAGGCAGGCTCTATCGGCGGTCAGATGGTTAAGAAGATGATCGAGAGCTACGAAAATCAGGCTAAGGGCACAAAGTAAGTAAGCTGTAAGGCTTGGATTAAGGAGCGTTGCGCATTGCGCAACGCTCCTGTGCTTTGGGAGGATTATTATTAAAATAAAATTCCACTAATTATTGACAAAAAGGTGAGGATAGGGTATAATATACGGGATATTATGATTATTTGCGCTTGCGCGGGAGGTATATTATGACGATTTACGACGAGCTGGTGGCGAGAGGGCTCATTGCTCAGGTCACTGACGAGGAAGAAATAAAGGAAATGGTGAACAACGGCAAAGCCGTGTTCTATATAGGATTTGACCCTACGGCTGATAGTCTTCACGTAGGTCATTTTATGGCGCTCTGTCTTATGAAGAGATTGCAGATGGCGGGCAACAAGCCCATAGCGCTTATTGGCGGCGGTACTGCTATGGTAGGCGACCCCTCGGGACGCACCGATATGCGTCAGATGATGACCGAGGAGACTATTGCGCATAACTGTGAGTGCTTCAAGGAGCAGATGAGCAGATTTATAGACTTTTCCGAGGGAAAGGCTATGATGATAAACAATGCCGATTGGCTCATGGGGCTGAACTACATTGAGGTGCTCCGTGACGTAGGAGCGTGCTTCTCGGTAAACCGTATGCTCTCTGCCGAGTGCTACAAGCAGAGAATGGAGAAGGGTCTCTCCTTCCTTGAATTCAACTATATGATAATGCAGTCCTACGACTTCTATCACCTTTTCAAGACCTACGGCTGCAATATGCAGTTTGGCGGTGACGACCAGTGGTCCAATATGCTTGGCGGTACGGAGCTTATCCGCCGTAAGCTTGGCAAGGACGCTTATGCTATGACTATCAACCTTCTCCTCAATTCCGAGGGTAAGAAGATGGGCAAGACTCAGTCGGGCGCTGTATGGCTCGACCCAAAGAAGACCAGTCCCTACGATTTCTACCAGTATTGGAGAAACGTTGCCGATGCCGACGTTCTCAAGTGCATAAGGATGCTTACCTTCCTGCCTCTTGAGGAGATAGACGCGATGGATAGCTGGGAGGGAGCACAGCTTAATAAGGCTAAGGAGATACTCGCTTACGAGCTTACAAAGCTTGTACACGGCGAGGAAGAGGCTAAGAAGGCTGAGGCGAGTGCAAAGGCTCTCTTTGGAAGCGGTGCCGCTGCCGAGATACCTATGACCGAGCTTACTGACACCGATTTCGTTGATGGAGTTATAGATATCGGTTCGATCCTCGTAAAGGCGGGACTTGTTCCTTCCAAATCCGAGGCGAGAAGAGCCATAGAGCAGGGCGGAGTTGCTGCCGATGATGAGAAAATAACCGATTTTAAGGCTACCTTTACAAAGGATGACCTTAAGGACGGAAAGGTGTTCCGCAGAGGAAAGAAGAATTTCCGCAAGGTAATCACAAAATAATTATTACAGGGCGTTCCGAAGCCTCGGACGCCCTGTTTTTTGCTAATTTCTGTGATATATATTGACAAAAAGCTAAAAAAAAGCTATACTAATCTCAATAGATAACTGAAAACGGAGTGATGAAAAATGAAAGACATCAGAAGAAACCTTACAATGCTTTGCGACTATTACGAGCTTACTATGAGCAACGGATATTTCGTCAACGGAATGAAGGATAAGATAGTATATTTTGACGTATTCTACCGCGACAATCCCGACAACGGCGGATACGCTATATGCGCGGGACTTCAGCAGATAGTGGAATATATCAAGGACCTGAAATTTGAGGATGAGGATATCGAATATCTCCGCGGAAGAAAATGCTTTTCGGAGGAGTTTTTGGAATATCTTAAGAGCTTCAGGTTCAGCGGAGATATCTGGGCTATCCCCGAGGGAACGGTGGTGTTCCCGGGAGAGCCTCTTATGACCGTCAGAGCTCCCATTATTGAGGCTCAGTTTATCGAGACCTACGTGCTTATGATGATAAATCATCAGTCGCTCATAGCTACAAAGGCTGCAAGAATTACCCGCTCGGCTAAGGGCAGACCTGTAAGTGAATTTGGCTCAAGACGAGCTCAGGGCGCGGATGCGGCAATGCTTGGCGCGAGAGCTGCTTATATAGGCGGCTGCGGCTCAACCGCCTGCGCTATTGCCGACCAGGCATACGGCGTCCCCGCGGGCGGTACTATGGCACACGCGTGGGTACAGCTTTTTGATACCGAGTACGAGGCGTTCAAGACTTATTGTGAGATATATCCCAATAACGCCACGTTGCTTATAGATACCTATAACGTGCTTGAAAGCGGTCTTCCCAATGCTATCCGCGTGTTTAAGGAGCAGGGAATAGCAAAGGGAGCGGTCCGCCTTGATTCGGGTGACGTTACCTACCTTACCAAAAAGATACGCAAGAAGCTTGACGAGGCCGGGCTTCCCGAGTGCAGGATAGTGGTGTCCAACTCTATGGATGAGTACATCATCAGAGAGCTTATCCGTCAGGGCGCGGAGGTTGACGCATTTGGCGTTGGTGAGCGTCTTATAACCGCTAAGAGCGACCCTGTTTTCGGCGGAGTTTACAAGGTGTGCGCCATTGAGGACAAGGACGGAAACGTCATTCCCAAGATAAAGATAAGTGAAAACGTGGGCAAGATAACCACGCCTCACTTTAAGAAGGTATACCGTATCCGTGATAAGGAAACGGGCAAGGCTGAGGCAGACCTTATATGCGTTTACGACGAGACCATAGACGAGACACAGCCTCTTGAGATATTCGACCCCGTTGCTACGTGGAAGCGTAAGACCTTTGATAATTATACAGCTACCGAGCTTCTTGTGCCCGTATTCAAGAACGGGGAGCAGGTGTACAAGCTTCCCACTATCGAGGAAATACGCGCGCATTGCAAGGAAGAGATAGAGGGAATGTGGGAGGAGGTAAGACGCTTTACCAATCCTCACAACTATTACGTTGACCTTTCCGAGAAGCTGTGGACACTGAAGCATGATATGCTCGCAAAGCACAGAAACGCAAAGAAGTAAGCTATGAAGATAATAGTTTGTCTTGACGATAGGAACGGTATGATGTTCAATCGCCGCCGACAGAGCCGCGACAGAGTGGTTACAGAGGACATTTTGAAAACGGCCCAAAGAAGTAAGCTTTTTATAGCGCCTTATTCCGAGAAGCTTCTTGCGGAGCGCGGAGGGGCATATACGGTCAGCGAAAATATGCTGCTTGAGGCGGGACAGGATGATTATTGCTTCCTCGAGGACAGATTGCCGACGCAGTATATCGACCGTGTGGACGAAATAGTGATATACCGTTGGAACAGACATTATCCCGCCGACCTGTACTTTGATATATCCCCCGAGGAGCAGGGCTTTAAGTGTGTTTATTCGGGAGAATTTGAGGGGTATTCCCACGAAAAGATAGCTAAGGAGATATTCAGAAGATGATGAAAAGATTTATGAGAAGCTCTCTTTGGCTGCTTGCTATGCTGCTTGCTTTCTGCCTTGCTTTTACGGGCTGCGATATGCTTGACGGCGGCACTCAGGACGGCGGCAGAGGAACAACAACGCAAAGCGCTAAGCCCGCGGGAAGCAGCGGCAGTACCACCGATAAAAAGCCTTCGAATGTTAATATCGGAGAACAGAGAAATGCTGAAAAAGCACTTGGCGTTCCCAAATTTTCGGGAAAGGCGTTTGCCGTTCTTAATGACGGTATGCCCAAGTTTGGCTCCGATAAGATAACAACCATCTCTTATGAATATTACAGCGACCTTGACTCTCTGGGAAGATGCGGATATACCGAAGCCTGCATTGGTAAGGACCTTATGCCTACCGAGGAGAGGGAATCCATATCAAGCGTAAAGCCCTCGGGATGGGTAAATAACAAGTATGATTCCGAGCTGGTTGACGGCGGATACATATACAATCGTTGCCACCTTATAGGCTTCCAGCTTACGGGAGAGAATGCTAATAAGCAAAATCTTATTACGGGAACTCGCTATATGAACGTAGAAGGTATGCTTCCCTTTGAGAATATGGTTGCCGACTACGTGAAGGAAACCGACAATCACGTTATGTATCGCGTTACGCCTATTTATGACGGTAGGGATCTGGTTGCCTGCGGAGTTCAGATAGAAGCCTACTCGGTAGAGGATGAGGGCGAGGAAATCTGCTTCAACGTGTACGTTTACAACGTTCAGCCGGGAATAGTTATTGACTATGCAACGGGAGAAAATTGGCTTTCCACCGAGACGCCCAAGGCGACCGAGGATACAAAGCCAACAGAGGGCGGTAACAACATCTACGTTCTTAACACAAATACCAAAAAAATACATCTTCCAAGCTGCTCAAGCGCCGTTTCTATGAGCGAAGCGAACAGAGATGAATATACGGGAAGCATCCAGGACCTTATAGCAGACGGGTACAGCGCCTGCGGTATATGTAAGCCTGCGGCATAATATGAATTTTTGATGAGCAGAGGATATCTGCTCATCTTTTTTGCGGATTTATATTTTTTTCACTTTTTTATTGAAATTGCAAATTATATATGTTATAATATAAATAATATTATGGGTTAGTATCGGAATTTTTGCTTTTTGAACAATACGGAGGTGAGCTTTCAGTGGAAATTTTTACTCAGATATGGGATATTGCGGTGAAATTTTTTAATGACAGCATATTTAAAGTGCTTTTGGATATGGGTCTTAATGATTTCATAGATATAATAGTTCTGGCGTCATTGTTTTATTTCCTTTACCGCTTTGCCAAAAAGCGCAGCGCCATCAGACTTGTTATGGGCGTTTTGCTCTTTTTGCTGGTAATGTTTATTGGGGATGCCATAAATCTTACGGCTTTGAGCTTTGTGTTCGGGGACTTCAAGCAGCTTGGAGTTATAGCGATACTTATAATCTTTCAGCCCGAGCTTCGTTCCGCTCTTGAAAAGATAGGCGGTACTACCTTTATCGGCTTGCAGAATATCAATCACACCGAAAAAAAGGACGTAAGCTCTCATTACGTGATAGAATCGGTATCCCGCGCTGCTCAAAGACTTTCCACTATGGGACACGGTGCCCTTATAGTTATTGAGCGAGTCAACAGTCTTTCGGAATACAAGCGTACGGGTACTACTCTTGATGCTACTATATCCCCCGACCTGCTTTGCTCTATATTCTACAAGGGCGGAGCGCTTCACGACGGAGCGGTCATAGTGCGCGACGGTAAGATAGATTCTGCGGCGTGCGTGCTGCGTATGACCGACAGAGTGGACATAGACAGCGAGCTGGGAACGCGCCACAGAGCCGCCATAGGTACCTCCGAGGTCAGCGATGCCGTTGTGATAGTGGTTTCTGAGGAAACGGGAAATATTTCTGTATCCATAGACGGAAATCTGGAGCGCGGTTTCAACTACACCTCACTTCGCAACAGACTGGAAAGCATCCTGGTTCCTGCGGTGAAGGATAGGCGAACAAAAAAGACAAAAAAGCAAAAGCCCGCCGAGAAGGCAAACAATAACTGATATTATTCGGAGGAAGATATGGCTGATAAAAAGCGAGGCAGAGGTCTTTTAAAGGAAGGTACTCTGGTAGTAAAAAGTAAAAAGTTTAAAAAGTCGGACATCGTAGCCTTCGGCATATGCCTTTTGGTGGCTCTTGTTATCTGGATATATGCGACAAACGTGGAATTAAACGAGCAGAAGACTCTTGAAACACTTAAGGAAGAATTAGGCACGGCTCAAAAAGCGTAAGCGCGGTATGGAGGAGCGGATTTGGCTAAGGTAAAATACAACGGATTTATTGTAAGCGGCATTAGCCTGCCGCCCGATGTTGAGGATGATACGGCTTGTAAAATAGCCGCGGATGAGCTGAAGCGTGCAGGGATGAGCCCTGCACGACTTCGTTTTAACGTGTATAAGCGCTCCGTGGACGCGAGAAAAAAGAATGATATCCGTTTGGTATATTCGGTAGCTGCCCGCTTTGATGAGCCTATGTATGCGGAAATACCCAAGGGAAGAAAATACCGTATTACAGCTCTTGAGTCCGAGGAGCTTGAAATAGTCAAGGGAAGCGAAAAAATGAGCTTTCCGCCCTTGATAGTGGGAATGGGCCCCGCGGGGCTTTTCGCCGCTCTTCTTCTGGCGGAGAACGGATATCGACCTATTATCATAGACCGTGGAGATTGTATTGCCGACAGACAGAAAAAATATGAGACGTTTTCAAAATTCGGAATCCTTGATACCGAATCAAATATACAGTTTGGCGCGGGGGGAGCGGGTACCTTTTCGGACGGAAAGCTTCTTACTCGCATAAACGACCCGAAGATAGGATACGTATTGCGCCGTTTTTGCGATTTCGGCGCTCCCGAGGACATACTGAAGGCGGCAAAGCCTCATATAGGAACAGATTTGCTGCTTGGTATAGTTGACGGAATGCTCCGAAAAATAGAAGAGCTTGGCGGCAGGGTTCTGTACCGCACAAGGCTTGACGGGATACGCGAGCTCGCCGACGGAAGCGTGGTGGCGCAGACCTCCGGGGGCGAAATAATATGCTCCTCCTTGCTGTTGGCTACGGGTCACAGCGCGAGAGATACCTATGCTATGCTTTTAGAGAGGGGCTATGCCATTGAGGCAAAATCCTTTTCGGTAGGTGTCCGAGTTGAGCATTTGCGTGAGGATATAGATAAAGCTATGTACGGAGATATGGCTGGTCATCCCCGACTTGGGAAGGGTGAGTACCACCTTTCCGATACTTCGTCGGGCAGAGGTGTTTATACCTTTTGTATGTGCCCCGGCGGCGAGGTCGTTGCCGCCGCATCCGAGGATGGGGGAGTTGTTGTCAACGGAATGAGCAGGAATGCCCGTGACGGAAGAAATTCCAACAGCGCGGTAGCTGTATCTGTGTTTAAGAGCGATTATGACGGAACTCCTATGGGCGCCATAGAATTTCAGAGAAGAATAGAGCGCGCGGCGTATAAGCAGGGCGGCGCGGATTATTGCGCTCCTATGATGACAGTGGGAGACCTTTTGACAGGAAAGTGCGGAAGCGAGCCTTCGCGTGTTCTTCCCACTTACAGAAGCGGTCTTGTAAGACCTGCGGATTTTAATGATATTTTCCCCTCATTTGTTACCGAAGAGCTGAAAAGAGGTTTTTATATCTTTGAGCGTAAGCTTTCGGGCTTTGCGGTAAGTGACGCTGTGCTTACGGGGGCTGAAACAAGGACCTCCGCACCTGTGCGCGTGCTCAGAGGCGAGAATCTGCGTGCTGTAGGCAAGGGCAATATATATCCCTGCGGAGAGGGCGCGGGATATGCGGGAGGAATAACCAGCGCCGCCATTGACGGAATAAGAGTGGCACTGAAGATAATGGAGAGATATTCTCCCGCTTGATATGTGTTTATAATTTGTGTTTATATAGAGGTAATCCTAATGAGAAACTATAAAAGAGAGAAGGTGTGGAACGAACGCTACGTGTTTGGCAATGAGCAAAGCGACGGTATAGTGCGAGATATGGCGACAAAGCTCGGAAGGAGCGAGCTGTTTGCCGTATTGCTGTACAACCGCGGCTACCGAAGTGCCGAGGACGCGGAACGGTTCTTGCATTTTAAAGAGGCTGATTTTCACGACCCATATCTTCTGGCGGATATGGATAAGGCTGTGGAGAGAGTGTTTCTTGCGCTCGGCAGGGGCGAAAAAATATGCATATACGGAGATTATGACGTAGACGGCGTCACCTCGGTGGGTATGCTGTATCTTTATCTTGAATCCAGAGGCGCTGACGTATGTATGAAGATACCTAAGCGTGAGGGAGAGGGCTACGGTGTTTCCTGCGCGGCTGTTGAAGCTCTTGCCAATGACGGTGTCAAGCTGATAATTACCGTGGACACGGGTATTACCGCGGGAGCTGAGGTGGAATACGCCAAGACTCTCGGAGTGGATTTTGTCATTACCGACCACCACGAGTGCCGCAGTGAGCTTCCCGATGCTTGCGCGGTGGTAAATCCCCACAGACCCGACTGTCCCTATCCCTTCAAGGAGCTTGCGGGAGTGGGCGTGGTGTTCAAGCTGGTTTGCGCCTGCGCTATGAAAATATGCCGAGAGCAGGGCAGAGCGGTAGTTGAGGGCGTCAGGGAAGCTTGTCTTACATATGCGGACTTGACCGCACTTGGTACCATTGCCGACGTAATGCCCATAATTGACGAAAACAGACTTATAGTAAGCATAGGTCTGCACCGTATGGAGCAGAGCCCTCGCCCGGGAATAAAGGCTCTTATAGACGTATCATCTGCTAAAAAGACCGGTGAGGATAACAAAAAAAGAAAAATAAACTCTAATTTTGTAGGCTTCGGTCTTGCTCCAAGAATAAACGCGGCGGGAAGAATTTCCGATGCCTCAATAGCGGTTCGGATGCTGCTTGCCTCGGATGAGGATGAGGCATATGCCTACGCCGAGGAGCTTTGCGCTATCAATAAACGGCGTCAGGTGGAGGAGAACCGAATAGCAGAGCAGGCATACGAAATGATAGATGATATCGCTGACATTGACAAAAATCCCGTTATAGTTCTTGATAGCAACGAATGGCAGCAGGGAATAATCGGAATAGTTGCTTCGAAGATAACGGAGAAATACGGGCTCCCCTCCATACTTATTTCCTTTGATGGCTCTGTGGGCTTGGAGGAGAGTGCTTTTGATGACGGAAAGGGCTCGGGACGGAGCATAAAGGGGCTCAACCTTGTAGAAGCTCTGAGCCACTGCGAGGACCTTCTGGTGAAATACGGCGGACACGAGCTTGCCGCGGGTCTTACGGTAAAGAGAGGAAATCTTGACGAATTTTGCCACCGCATAAACGAATATGCCCGTGCCCATCTTGATGATGAGGCGTTTAAGATAAAGCTTGATGCCGACTGTGAGGTATCCATGGCTGACGTGAGCGTAAAGCTCGCAAAGGAGCTTCAGTATCTTGAGCCCTACGGAACGGGGAATGCCACACCTCTCTTTATTATGCGTAACGTAACCGTAAAAAGGATAACCACTACCAGAGGCGGTGACCATACAAGACTGCTGGTAGAAAAGGATAATATAACCGTCAGTGCTATGTATTTCGGTAAGCATGCCACAGAGCTGGGCTTTGAGGCGGGGGATACGGTAGACCTTTTGTTTAACGTGGATATAAACGATTACAAGAACGTAGTATCCGCTCAAATGATAGTTCGTGACGCAAGACTTGCCGAGGAATACACCTCGAAAATCATCGAGGAGAAGAAGCGGTATGCCGAGATAAGAGGCGGCGCACAGTACCGTACTGCCGAGGATATTCTTCCCGACCGTGATGATTGCGCGAGAGTGTATATGCTGCTTCGTAAGGAGTACAGAAGCGGCAACAGTCTTACGGACACGAAAAAGGTGCTCAGAGAAATTAACTCGACCGACGAAAAAAGGATAAATTACGTAAAGCTCAAATATATATTTGAGATACTTAACGAGCTGAGAATATGTGAGATATCCGAGATTGACAAGGATATATACAGCTTTCAGGTCATTTTTCAGGCAAACAAGACAAGTATAGATAAATCTGCGATACTGAAAAAGCTCAGGTCGCAGTGCTCAGACCGAAAGTAGCGGGAGACGAATTCCTGCGGAAAGGACTTCTTTATGGTAGCTAATACGTGCAGTACCGTGCAGCAGCTTACAGATAAGCTGGCGGCTTCGGGCAGAAAGTACGATATGGAAAAAATAAAGGCGGCAGGAGATTACGCCGAGAGCCTGCACGAGGGGCAGTTCCGCGTAAGCGGGGACCCTTATATCTCTCATCCCGTTGCGGTTGCGGAGATAGTTGCGGACCTTGGACTTGATACGGCATCCATATGCGCTGCCTTGCTCCACGATACGGTGGAGGACTGTGCTGACAAGACCAGCCTTAAGGAAATAGAAACAAGATTCGGTACAGAGATAACTATGCTGGTGGACGGACTCACCAAAATGGTTACTATGTATATAGAGGACAAGGAAGAGGCACATATAGAGAACATAAGAAAGATGCTTCTCGCTATGTCCAAGGACGTGCGTGTTATCTTCGTAAAGCTTTGCGACAGACTCCATAATATGAGAACTCTGTCGGTAAAGCCCGACCCCAAGAGAAGGTCTACGGCACTTGAGACTATGTACGTTTACGCTCCCTTGGCGCACAGACTCGGTATGCAGAAGATAAAGCAGGAGCTTGAAAATCTCTGTATATCATATCTTGACCCAATAGGCTACGCAGAGATACAAAGGTATATCGAGGAAAAATACGGTCAGAGCGTGGGCTTTATAGATAACGTAAGCAACGCCGTAGACGCAAAGCTTAAGGAAAATGCCATACACTTTGAGCTTTCGGGAAGAATAAAATCGGTTTACAGCATTTACCGAAAAATGTTCAATCAGAACAAGGCGTTTGACGAGATATACGATTTTTACGCTATGCGTATAATAGTCGAAACAGAGCTTGAGTGTTATACCGCCTTGGGACTCATTCACGAGATGTTCAAGTCGGTTCCCGGAAGATTTAAGGACTATATATCAACGCCTAAGCCCAATATGTATCAGTCCTTGCATACCACTGTAATAGGACGCGACGGAATACCCTTTGAGGTCCAGATACGTACGCAGGAGATGCATCACGTGGCGGAGTACGGTATCTGTGCCCATTGGAAGTATAAGAGCGGAGAGCGCTCCAAGGCAGAGGTGGACCAGAAGCTGGAATGGATATCAAAGCTTGTTGAGACCGAGTCAAACACTGCCGATCCCGATGAATTTCTCGAGGCGCTCAAGACCGACCTGTTTCAGGATGAGACCTTTGTGTTTACTCCAAAGGGTGACGTTATATCCCTGCCGCAGGGCTCTACGGTAATAGACTTTGCTTACGCCATACATTCGGGCGTAGGAAATTCTATGGTTGGCGCTAAGATAAACGGAATGATAGTTCCCATAGATAAAGCACCCTCAACGGGAGATATCATAGAGATACTGACCTCGTCGTCATCCAAGGGACCCAGCCGTGATTGGCTTAATATAGTAAAGACCAGCGAGGCGAGAACCAAGATAAGAAGCTGGTTCAAGAAGGAAAAGAGACCCGAAAACATAGTAGCGGGAAAGAATATGGTGGATGCCGAGTTCAAGCGCTGGGCTCATTCCTTTACCGAGGCTCAGCGTAACGAGGTGGTCGCCGCGGTAGGTCAGCGCATTGGATATATGAGCGCGGATGACCTCTACAATACTCTCGGCTACGGAGGTATATCTCTCTCTAAGGTGGCAGGTAAGCTTAAGGATGAGTTTGAGCGCAGCTTTGCCAACGAGAGCGAAAACGAAGCCGCGGAAGAGATGACTGTGGAGCAGGTCAAGACCGTAGCACCCAAGAATATCAAATCCAACGGCGGCATAATAGTTGACGGACTTGAAGGCTGTTTGGTTAAGTTTGCCCGTTGCTGTAATCCCTTGCCCGGTGACAGTGTAATAGGCTTCATAACAAGAGGACACGGAGTATCGGTCCACAAGACCGACTGTCCAAACGTTGAGCTTAGCAAGCAAGCACCCGAAAACGCGGGGCGTTGGGTAAACGCACACTGGGAGGAGCGCAAGGGCAGCGGTGCCTTAGACCTTTACGAGGCGCAGATAAGCATATACGTGCTTGACCGCATGGGACTTATTGCGGATATATCTGTGGCGCTGTCCGAGATGAAGGTGCAGCTGCTTCAGATAAACACACTCAAGAACGGAAACGACGGCGGCATAATAAATCTTAAGATAAGCTGCAAGAACGTGGAGCACTATCGCTCCATAGTGTCGAGGCTCAAGTCTATTGAAAACGTACTTGATATTACAAGAGGCTATTCACAGTGATAGGATAGCTGAGGAGGGACTGTATGATAGCGGTATTGCAAAGAGTAAAAAGGGCGGCGGTCACTGTTGACAAAAACGTGGTGGGAAGCTGCGGCGAGGGACTTTGTATCCTTTTAGGTGTGGCTAAGGGCGACACGGAGAAGGATGCCGAGGCACTTGCCGAGAAAACCGTAGGGCTCCGTATATTCTGCGACGAGAACGATAAGATGAATCTGTCTGTCAGGGATATAGACGGAGAGGCGCTTATAGTTTCCAATTTTACTCTCCTTGCCGCGTACAGAAAGGGAAAGCGTCCCGATTATATGGGGGCGGCGGCTCCCGACGAGGCTAACAGGCTTTATGAGTATTTTTGTGAGCTTTGCCAAAAAGAGATAAGACAGGTTGGAAAAGGTGTGTTCGGAGCGGATATGAGTATAGACTTGTCCTGTGACGGGCCCGTTACCATAGTTATGGATAGCAACGTGCTTTTGAAAAAAACTACTGACAGTAATATTTGAGGCAGGAAAATATATGAAAATAATATTGGATTCACCCATAAATAAATATTACGTTCAGACTTTGGGAATGATATTCTTCCCGGGCGCCCGTTTTGGCGAGCACGAGGAGGAGGACGGAACGGATACCTGCATATCCGTAAAGACAGAGGAAGTAGACGGAGGCATAAAAGCTTATGCTACCGTCAGCGTTGAGGATAAAAGCGAGAGCGCGGAGTATTATGCGGAATTTACCGCTGACAGAACAAACGAGCGGGTGCTGAAGCTTGCCATAGGCGGAGCTGTGCTGACCGCCGCAAGCGCGTTGCTTGGATACCGTCCCGCCTGGGGCATGATGATAGGTGTCCGCCCCTCTAAGGTGGCAAGTGAGATGCTTGACGCGGGATATAGCAAGACCAAGGTTAAGAGAATACTTAACACCGATTATCTTGTCATACCCAAAAAGGCGGCGTTGGCTACCAATATAGCGGTTACCGAAAAGAGCATTGTGGGCGAGCCCTCGCCCAAGGATTGCAGTGTGTATATTTCTATACCCTTTTGTCCCTCAAGATGCACCTATTGCTCCTTTGTTTCCTATACCTCAAAGAGATTGCTTTCACTTATACCCGAGTATCTTGAGAAGCTGAAGAAGGATATACGTTCAAATTTTGAGGTAATAAGACGGCTTGGACTCAGGGTAAGGACTGTATATATAGGCGGAGGAACGCCTACAATACTTGACGCGCGGCAGCTTCGGGATCTGCTGTCGCTTATATGCGAGGAAACGGACGTATCCGCGCTTGATGAATTTACTCTTGAGGCGGGAAGACCCGATACTATTACATACGAAAAATTTGCCATAGCAAAGGAATACGGCGTTACAAGAGTGAGCGTGAACCCTCAGAGCCTGTGCGACGAGGTGCTCTGCGGAGTTGGCAGAAATCATACCATAGAGCAGTTTTATAAGGCGTATGAGGATGCCCGCAGGGCGGAGATACGCACTGTAAACGTGGACCTTATAGCGGGACTTCCGGGAGATAATTTCAAGATATTCTCAAAAACGGTGGACGATATAATCACGCTTTCACCCGAAAATATTACGGTACATACCTTCTGCATCAAAAAATCCGCGGAGGTATTAAGACAGAATTCCCGAATATATTCCGCAAGAGGCGGAGACGCGGGTAAATGTGTGGATTATTCTCAGATAAAGACACAACAGGCAGGTTATATACCCTACTATATGTACAGACAGAAAAACACGGTAGGTAACTACGAGAACGTGGGTTTTTCGCGCCCTGGACACGAGGGGCTCTATAACATCTATATGATGGAGGAGATACATTCCATATTTGCCGCAGGAGCAGGGGCGGTGGGTAAGCTCGTGGACAATACGGGAAATTGTTGCAATAAACGTGAGATAGAACGTCTATTTCACCAGAAATATCCATACGAATATCTAATAGAGAATAAAAACGAGGCATTTGCGGAAGCAGCGGTTCGGTTCTACACCGAACACGGAATGCTTTGATTGCTTAATTACCTTGGCTGTGACCGCGTGCCGTCTTTAAGGAGGAGATTCTATGGCATCAGATAACTTAAGAGCAGGACAGGCGGAATGGATAAAGAGATGTGAAAAAAGCTTTCACGACAAATTTTATGCTATTGCCGAGGATATATGTAAGAACAGACAGCTGCGTATAGTTCGTCTTTTCGGACCTACGTGCTCGGGAAAAACTACGGCGGCAGAGATACTTATATCGCTTTTTGCCGACTTCGGCAAAAGAGCGCATATAGTATCAATAGACGATTTCTTTTACGATAAGGAAACCTTGGCGAGGATAGCGAGGGAGAAGGGAATAGACGGCTTGGACTATGATTCTCCCGACACCATAGACGGAGAGGCTCTCAGACGCTTTGCCGAGGAGATATTCGAAGCCGAGGAGGTACACTGTCCCGCGTTTGATTTTAACGAAGGAAGGCGCACCTCGTACAGGTGTATGTCTATCGACGATGACGATATATTTATCTTCGAGGGTATACAGGCAAATTACCCCAACGTCATCGAGATGCTTTCCGAGCAAGGCTCTGCGAGCATATATATAGCTCCTCAGGAAAATGTTGATATAGGCGGACAGGTGTTCGTGCCAAATGAGCTAAGGCTTATGAGAAGATTGGTGCGCGATTATTATTTCAGGTCCAGCACCCCTGAATTTACCTTTATGCTTTGGGAAAGCGTAAGAGCAAACGAGGAAAAGAACATTTTCCCCTATATCAAAAACACAGATTACAGCGTAAGCTCGTCTATGGAGTACGAGATAGGCGTTCTTAAACCCTATCTTGCTGAAATCATAGGAAAAATGGATAAAAATGATAAGCATTACGGTGATGCCTGCCGTATCCTTGAAAAGATATCCGAGGTAGAAGAGATACCCAGAGAGTTCATACTTGAGGGAATGCTGTACTGCGAATTCGTCTGATAAATATCAAATAGCACCCCAAAAGGTATATAAAAATTCGGTTTGGAATAAACTATAAAACGGAATTTATATGCTGAAACGGTGGTGTAGCTTTGAATAAAGATAAGCAAAAAAGAGAAGAGAGCGGGGCAAGGGGCTTCATTTCGGGAGTGTTGGTGCTTTCGCTCTCTACTATGCTTGTAAAGGTCATAGGACTGGCGTTTAAAATTCCCATGCTCTCCTTTCTTGGTACGGAGGGAATGGGATATTTCAATTCCGCCTATGAGATATACGCTCTTTTGTGCGTTATAGCTACCGCGGGACTTCCCGTGGCGCTCTCCATACTGGTTTCCTCGGCAAGGGCGAGGGAGGACACAGCGGAGATAAAGAGAACCTTCAGAATTGCAAGATTACTGTTCCTTATATTGGGCGCGGTCGGTACCTTGGCTATGCTTTTGCTTTCAAGGCAGATAGCGGATTTTATTGGAAATCCCGACGCTTATCTGTCCATAATCGCCATAGCGCCGTCCTTGCTTTTTATATGTCTTGCCAGTGCTCTTAGGGGATATTGCCAAGGCTTTGGAAATATGGGGCCCACCGCGCTTTCTCAGCTCATTGAGGCACTGTCAAAATTAGGCTTTGGAATACTTTTCGCGGTTGTCGCCATAAGAAAAGGCTATTCCGTACCAACAATATCCGCCTTTGCCGTATTGGGTATTACGCTTGGTACGCTTCTGGCACTGATATATCTTTCGGCAGCTCGGAGAGGACGGGCGTATAAGCTTGCGGGTATAAAGGAAAAGGGAAAAGCCGAGGGCTCTGCGCTCCGCAGGCTTGTCACAATAGCCTTTCCGATAACCTTGGGCTCCTTGGTCATAGGCTTGACAAGAATAATAGATATGGCACTTATTATGCGCAGACTTCAGGATATAGGAGTGTCAATAGCCGACTCAAATGAAATATACGGAGCATATACAACCCTTGCGCTTCCTGTATTCAGTCTTATTCCCGCGCTGATAACTCCCGTTTCAATGGCTCTGGTGCCGCAGATATCGGCGGCTATCGAAAAAAAGGACGGCGAAACGCAAAGAAGCGTTGCGGAAAAGGCAATGCGGCTGACCACTATATTTGCGCTGCCCGCGTCTATGGGCGTGGCGGCATTCTCAAAGCCTATACTCGCTTTGCTGTTCAGCGGACAGAAGGAGGCGGTGGAAATATCCGCGCCTTTGCTTTCGTGGTTAGGTGTGTCCATAGTATTTTCCTGCCTTATAACTACCACCAACGCCATACTGCAATCATACAAAAAGGTAACGCTTCCCATAATATCTATGTCGGTGGGAGTTATAGTCAAGCTTGCGGTATCCTATTGGCTTATTGGTGACGTGCGCTTCGGAGCGCTGGGAGCACCCATAGGAAGCCTTGCGTGTAACGTGACGGTCACCTTGATAAATTTATGGTTTATGAGCGCCAATTCGGATGCGGCGGTGAGCATAAAAAAGGTGCTCCTTAAGCCCTTTGCGGCATCCGCCTTAGCGGTAGGCGCTGCCCTCGCGCTGTATATATGGGCAGATTCTGAAATGATAGGCGGTAATCTTTCTTTGCTGCTTGCCATAGGGGCAGCCGCGGCCGTATATATTACAGTATCCTTCCTTATAGGCAGTATTACTGCCGAGGACGTGGAGCTTTTGCCTTTTGGAGATAAGGTGTTAAATTATATAAATAAAAAGAAGTCAGGTAGAAAAATATCGGAGGAGAAAAATGACAGTCAGCGAAAAGAAAATGATGTTGCTAAAAAAGGAGAGCTACGGCGTTGATGACCTTGTGACGGTAGTCGAGGTGCTGCGCTCCGAGGAGGGATGTCCTTGGGACAGAGAGCAGGACCACAAGAGCATACGCAAGGATTTTATAGAGGAGACCTATGAGGTCATAGAGGCGATAGACACCGAGGACCCAAAGCTTCTTCGCGAGGAGCTTGGCGACGTTCTTTTGCAGGTGGCATTTCACGCGCAGATAGAGCGTGAGGCGGGAAGATTTGATATGAACGACGTGGCTAACGATATATGCGTTAAGCTCATACACCGCCATCCTCACGTTTTCGGAGACGTGCAGGCGGATACTAAAGAAAAGGTCCTCGCCAATTGGGATAAAATAAAGAGTGAGGAAAAGGAAAGGGTTACTGTCACACAGAAGCTCCGTGCTATACCTCCTATGCTTCCCGCTCTTATGAGAGCCGAAAAGGTAGGGAAAAAGGCGGGATGCTTTGACTTTCCCGATGCCGCTTCGGTTATGCTTAAGGTAAAGGAGGAGCTGTCCGAGCTGGAGGAAGCTGTTGCTATGGGGGAGAGCACTCATATTGAGGAGGAGATAGGTGACCTTCTTTTGACCCTTACCTCTCTTTGCAGAAAGCTTAAGGTGGAGCCCGAGCTGTCACTTTCGAGGGCTACGGAGAAGTTTATAGACAGATTTGAGGCTATTGAAAATGAGGTTATATCCGAAGGACTTGATATTACCCAAATAAAAATGGAGCAGCTTGATGCAATTTGGGATAAAAACAAGCAAAAAGTAGCAAAAAACAATAAAAAATGTTAAAAAATATTAAATAAACTATTGAAATTGTTGAAAAACTATGGTATAATATTACTGTACATAAGGGCGCTGCCCGAAAATAATTTAAGGATGGTAAAATATTATGAACAAGACACAGCTTATCGATGTAGTAGCAACAAAGACAGGTTTGAAGAAGGCACAGGCGGAGGCAGCGGTTAACGCAATGAACGAAGCTATCACAGAGGCTCTCGCAGCAGGTGATAAGGTACAGCTTATTGGCTTCGGAACATACGAGGTTAAGACCAGAGCAGCAAGAGACGGTCGCAACCCCAAGACAGGCGAGACCATCAAGATCGCAGCTTCCAAGGCTCCCGCATTCACTGCTGGTAAGGCTCTTAAGGACGCAGTTAACAAGTAATTTAAATTAAGATTGGGCGAGAGATCGCCCTTTCTTTTTCGGAGGAATATGAGACTTGATAAATATTTAAAGGTGTCAAGGATAATAAAACGTCGTACTGTTGCCAACGATGCCTGCGACACCGAGCACGTTTGTGTGAACGGCAGGAGAGCTAAGGCATCTTATGACGTAAAGGAAGGGGATATCCTTGAGATAACCTTCGGACAGCGGACGCTTAAGATAAGGGTGCTTGCGGTAAAGGAAACGGTAGCTAAGGCGGATGCGGCGACTATGTATGAGGTCATAGAGGAATAAGTTGCCCCAAAAAACAGAATATGAGAAAAGAACTCTGCATAAAATTCATTTGTAGTAATGAAATGCGGAGGTCTTTTTTTATGGCTATGACAGAGAGCACGAGGGAAAAGATAAAAAGTGAAATAAGTCTTACGGCAAGGCAGGATATGAGTATCCACGGTGTTGAAGAGGTGGTGAGCTTTGACGAGGATTCGGTAAGACTCAAGACGGTGGACGGAGAGCTGTACGTAGAGGGAAGGGATATAAAAATAGGGGTCCTTGATACAGACAGAGGAATAGTTGCGTTATGCGGAAGAATAAACGCTATGTATTTTGCCACCGATACCGAAAAGCAAAGGAAGGGCTTTTTCGGCAGACTTATGAGCTGAGCCTTATGGAGATATCACCTATAAGGATGGCATTGCTTTTATTCTATTCCTTTGTATTTGGCATGGGAGTAGGAGCGTTTTACGATGCCAATCGCATAATAAGAGTTTTTCTGGGTGAGCGCTATTCGCGGCTCGGGATTGGAGGACTTGCGGATTGGAGATTGCCTATCTGCCATAAGCCCATATACCTTGACGGAAAGAAAAAAACAGTGCGTACAGCGGTTATATTCTTAGGGGATTTTTTATGTGTGCTTGTTGCCGCGCTGGGAATAATAATCCTCAATTACAGCTATAACAGCGGAGAATTCAGAATATTTACTTTTTTTGGAGCTTTTGCGGGATTTTTGATTTATTACCATACTCTGGGCAGGCTTGTGATGCTTGTTTCCGAGCCCTTGGCAATTCTCATAAAATACCTTCTTTTTTCATTTTTCATCATTTTTGGATATCCCTTCCTGAAATTTGGTCAAATCATAGTGAAAAATATTAAGAAAGTTGTTTTTTTGTACAGATTTGCTCTTGAAAAAAGACACAAAAAGTTGTATAATGTAAAGGAAGAAGTCTGTCTTCTGGAAATGGCAAAAAAAGGATTTTTGAGCATAGGAGATAATATCCAACAAGGATAGGCAAAAATTTAAGGAAGGGAAAAGCGTGTTATGGCGAGAAATAAGTACTTTGAATCGCATAAAAGCAGGATAACTACCGTTGTGGGCGTTTTTCTCGCGCTTTTATTGGTGTTCTCCATAGTTTACTTTTTGTGGAGTCTTATGCAGTACAATGAGGCGATGGACAAAAAGGAAGAGAAGGAGCAATACGTTGCCGAGCTGAAGGACGATATACAGCGCCTGAGGTATATGGTAGATGCCCCGCTGGACGATGAATTCAAGATACGCATAGCACGTGAGAAGCTTGGGATGTGCTTCCCCGATGAGATAATATATTACGGAGAATATAACTGATACGATACTCTTACGGATACCGAAAAATGGAAGGAGCTTGAGGCTTATGGAACAAAAAAACGATATAGCGCCATATCTTTTCCACCAAGGAACCAACTATTCTGCTTATGAGTATATGGGAGTCCATAAGACGGAAAGAGGGTACGTGTTCCGCGTCTGGGCACCTAACGCGGATTGTGTAATGCTTGCGGGAGATTTCAACGATTGGTCCGAGAGCCTGCCGATGCGGCGCATAACCGAGGGAGGTATCTGGGAGATAGAGGTCAGTGACGGCTCGGTAAAGGACGGGGACAAATACAAATACAAGATATACGGATGCGGACAGGTTCACTATAAGGCAGACCCGTACGCTAACGCCGCCGAGCTTCCTCCCGAAACCGCGTCTGTGGTTTATACAAAAAACGACTACAAATGGAAGGATAAGGGTTGGCTGGATTTCAGACGTAGCAACGCCCAAGACTTCTATGGCAAGCCAATGAATATATACGAGTTACACCTCGGCTCCTGGAAGCGTCACGAGGACGGGACTCCTCTTAGCTATACAGAGCTTGCACGTGAGCTTGCGCCCTACGTAAAGCAGATGGGATATACTCATATCGAGCTGTTGCCCGTTACAGAGCATCCCTATGATGGCTCGTGGGGATATCAGGTTACCTCGTATTTCGCGCCTACCTCAAGGTACGGAACTCCGGACGAGTTCAGGGCGTTTGTTGACAAGATGCACGAGGCGGGGATAGGCGTTATTCTTGACTGGGTGCCTGCTCATTTTCCTAAGGACAGACACGGACTTTACGAGTTTGACGGAAAGCCCTTGTATGAATATCAGGGATGGGACAGAATAGAGCACGAGGGCTGGGGAACCAGACGCTTTGACGTGGGAAGAGAAGAAGTCCAAAGCTTTCTTATTTCAAGCGCTACCTACTGGTTGAAGGAATTTCATATAGATGCGCTTCGTGTGGACGCCGTAGCGTCTATGATATATCTTGATTACGATAAGCGTCCCGGAGAGTGGGTGCCTAACAAAGACGGCGGAAACCGATGCCTTGAGGCAATAGCCTTCTTCCGCAAGCTCAATTCTCATATCAAGGGGCTTTTCCCCGACGTGCTTATGATAGCCGAGGAGTCCACCGCATGGGCGAACGTGACTACCTTTGATAATGGCGGTCTTGGCTTTGATATGAAGTGGAATATGGGCTGGATGAACGATACGCTTTCCTATGCCGAGCTTGACCCCGTGTACAGAAAGTACCATCACGACAAGATAAACTTTTCGCTGACCTACGCCTTTGGCGAGAAATACGCGTTGCCTATATCACACGACGAGGTAGTTCACGGAAAGAAGTCATTTCTTGACAAGATGTCGGGAGATTACTGGCAGAAATTCGCGGGGGCACGAGCCTTTTACGGATATATGATGACCCATCCCGGTAAAAAGCTCTTCTTTATGGGCTCAGAGATAGGGCAGTTCCGTGAGTGGGACTACGAGGGCGAGATAGAATGGTTTTTGCTGGAGTACGAGACTCACGCAAAGTTCCAGAGATATGTGGCAGAGCTTAATCAGCTCTATCTTGCGTCACCGCAGCTCTGGCAGATAGACGGTTCATGGGAGGGCTTCTCATGGATAGACGCAAATAACAAGGACCAAAGCATCGTATCTTACCGAAGGATAGCCGAGGATAAGAGCGAGCTGGTGATACTCATAAACTTTACTCCCGTAGCCCGCGAGGATTTCATCATGGGCGTGCCCGAGGGAAGCTATGAGGAGCTTATAAATTCCGACGACGAGCGCTTCGGAGGAAGCGGAGTCGTCAATAAGGGAGTGCTTAAGACGGACGCCTTCGGTGCTCACGGCTTTGATAATTCTATCAGACTTCGTGTGCCGCCTCTGGGAATAACTATTCTTAAGCGCAAGCCCGTAAAGACAGCGCAAAAGCGCAGGACAAAAAAAGCATGACCCCAAGCAAGACCGAGACAAAGCGAACTTAAATCACAACACAGACAAGCAAAGAAAAATACGGAGATCGTATGAGATAACGGAGGATTATATGTTTAAGAAGAAAGAATGTGTTGCTATGCTCCTGGCAGGAGGTCAGGGAAGCCGTCTCTATGCTTTGACGGAAAAGACGGCAAAGCCTGCTGTATCATTTGGCGGAAAGTACCGCATAATAGATTTTCCGCTTTCAAACTGTATCAACTCGGGTGTTGATACCGTCGGTGTTTTGACTCAATATCAGCCTCTGGTGCTCAACGATTACGTTGGAAACGGACTCCCTTGGGATCTTGACAGAGCATACGGCGGCGTAAAGATACTTCCCCCTTATCAGGGCAAGAACGGTGCCGACTGGTACAAGGGAACCGCAAATGCAATATATCAGAATATGCAGTTCATTGATCTGTACTCTCCCGATTACGTGCTCATACTTTCGGGCGACCACATCTACAAGATGAACTACGACAAGATGCTGAGCTATCACAAAAAGACGGGTGCAGACTGTACTATCGCGGTTATCGACGTTCCGATAGAGGAAGCAAGCCGTTTCGGAATAATGAGCGTTGACGACGACGGAAGAATATTCAAGTTCGCGGAGAAGCCCAAAAATCCCGACAGCACCAAGGCGTCTATGGGTATATACATATTCTCCAAGGAGTGTCTGTTCAAGTACCTTAACGAGGATGCGGCAGACCCCAACAGCTCTAACGACTTCGGTAAGAACATAATTCCCGCAATGCTTGCTAACGGAGAAAAGCTTTGCGCTTACTCCTTTAACGGATATTGGAAGGACGTTGGAACTATTGCTTCTCTCTGGGAGGCTAATATGGACCTTCTCGGAAACGAGCCCGCGCTCAACATTATGGACGAGAGCTGGCGTATCTACGCCCGTCACGATGCTCACGCTCCT